>DWWI01000029.1 GCA_019119745.1 Candidatus Mediterraneibacter gallistercoris
GTGGGACAGGTAGTGGATGTGCACCTGATGCCGGAAGAAGCTTACGGCATGCCGGATCCGAATGCAATCTTTACCCTTGAAATCGCACAGTTGCCGGGTTCAGAGGAGCTGGAGGCAGGACAGCAGGTATATCTGTCCAATCAGTTCGGACAGCCGTTCCCTGTAAAAGTAACGGCAAAAGATGATACAACAATCACCTTTGATGCAAATCATGAGATGGCCGGAAAAGAACTGAATTTCCGCATTGAGCTGGTAGAGGTGAAATAAGATGATCCGGGTGCTTTTTATCTGTCACGGCAATATATGCCGCTCAACGATGGCCCAGTCTGTCTTCCAGTACATGGTTGATCAGGCTGGCCTTTCCGACCAGTTTTATATCGATTCCGCAGCAACCAGCCGTGAGGAGATCGGTAATCCGCCTCACCACGGCACGCAGAGAAAGCTGCGGCAGGTCGGGATTCCGTGCGTTCCCCATCGCGCCCGGCAGATGAGCAGGGAAGAGTACGACCAATTTGACTACATTATCGGGATGGATACGTGGAACATCCGTAATATCAACCGCATTATCGGCAACGGGGATCCTGACGGAAAAGTCAGCAAACTGCTTGATTTTACGGAACGGAGAGGAGAAGATATTGCGGATCCGTGGTATACGGGAAATTTTGAAGAAACTTACAGAGATGTAAAGGAGGGCTGTGAAGCCCTCCTTCAGGACTGCCTTCTACGCCTCTAAAGCGTAGGAGAGCAGTTTTTTTAAATTGTTGTGGAACTGGCGGTTCTGGGATTTCAACCGCAGTTTTTCGGTTCCGGTTTTGGTCTCTTCTATGTAAGAGTCATATCTTGCGAACAGTATGTGAAAATCCATAGATTGTTTTTGCCCCCAGCGGATCAGCACCCAGTTCATAGCGTCCGGCGACCAGTATTCCATCGGTATCTCAGCCATTTTCAGAATTGTAATGTATTGCATTGCCTGGCTGCATAACTGTGAAATCTGTTTATTGCGGGATGATTCCGCATGTTTCTGCTTTTTGCCGAACTTTCTGAAAATACGCTGAGGAAGATTTCTTTTCTTTTCCTCATGCTTCATAAGACGGACACTTCTTCTGATTACTTCGTACAGTTTATTCGCCGTATTCCAATAGGTAACAAAAGATGTTGTCTCTTCCTCCTCACCGTTTTCGGGTCCTACGGTAAATGTGCGGAAGACACGCTCGGTTTCACCGAACATTTCCTGATTATATGCTTTCCTTTTTTCAGGATTCGAAAGAACACGATAAGCTTCCAGGATTTCCTGCATGAATTCTGTTGTATCTATGTCTTTATGTACATTTGCATCGGGATGATATACTTTCGCCAATGCATTTTTGGCCGTCGTGATTTCTTCTAAAGTCGCATCTCTTGAAACACCTAATACGTCATAATAAGTGTGAGATTTCATCATGACCTCCTTATTAAACTTGTTCATTTAAACTCCCAATGGTAAATATACGCCAGGAACTGGTAAAAGTCAATTGTTCTTAAGGACGGAAATACTGTATATTTTTACACGTTTATCGGCATATTTCCAAGACGGTGCGATTATATTAGTAACAGACATATAATGCGGCGAGGTTTGCAATGAAAAGAATTCAGGCGTTTCTGATCGGACTTATGATGATCCTGACATGTCTTGGCACATCTGTCCCGGTGTATGCTGATGATGAAGAAGACCAGCAGAATACTCAGGAGAATGCGGAAGAGTCTGCCGACAAAGAGCAGACAGAACCGGCAGTTGAAATTACCGCTCCTTCGGCTGTACTTATGGAGACATCCACCGGAACTGTAATCTTTGAAAAAGATGCGGATACGGCCCGACCGCCGGCAAGTGTAACGAAAGTTATGACGATGCTTCTGATCTTTGACGCTCTTTCAGATGGAAGTATCGGTCTGGATGATGAAGTTACTGTCTCCGAATATGCCGCGTCTATGGGCGGATCCCAGGTGTTTCTGGAACCCGGTGAAGTGCAGACAGTCGATACGATGCTGAAATGCATTGCGGTAGCGAGCGCAAATGACGCATGTGTCGCTATGGCGGAATACATATGTGGAAATGAAGAAGAATTTGTCAACCGGATGAATGAACGTGCGGCCGGGCTTGGAATGGAAAACACACATTTTGTAAACTGCAATGGTCTGGACGCTGAAGGTCATGTTACAAGCGCCCGTGATATTGCACTTATGTCTAGGGAACTGATCGCCAAATATCCGCAGATCCACGATTATTCCATGATCTGGATGGAAAACATCACTCATACGACCAATAAGGGGACTTCCGAATTCGGTCTTACTAATACAAATAAACTGGTCCGGCAGTATGAGTATGCCACGGGGCTTAAGACAGGTTCCACAGGAGATGCTAAATTCTGTGTATCCGCCACTGCCGAAAAAAACGGAATCGAGCTGATTGCAGTTGTCATGGCCGCCGAGAATTCCAAAGACCGTTTTGCAGATGCTGTGAAACTGCTCAATTACGGCTTCGGGAAATGTCAGCTCTATACTGATGAAAGCGAAGAAGGCCTTACTCCGGCTGTAATCGAGAACGGTGTAGAAGACACTGTGAACGTATACCGTGCGGAACCATTTTCTTATCTTGATACAACAGGAGCAAACCTGAATGCAATTGAACGGACTGTCGAGATGGAGCAGAGCATACCTGCTCCCGTCAGCAAAGGTGATCCTGTGGGTGCCGTTGTCTATACACTTGAAGGAAATGAAATCGGACGCACCGATATTCTTGCCGCGGAGGATATCGAAGAAGCCTCATTTATGGACTATCTGAAAGATGCTGCACAACACCTCTTTATATAAAAATCTCCCTTGTCCTTCATGGAGGGATAGATTATAATGAGATGAATCGGGAGGAAACAGCATGAAAATACTGATAATTCTGGCAATTGCGGCTGTTATACTGGCGGCTGCATCTGCCTTGGAAATATACCGGGAAGTACACAGCTTCTCAGTCACACGCTATAATGTAACATCACCGCGCCTGAAAAAGCTCCGCAGAGAAACTAAGATTCTGTTCCTGAGCGATCTGCATAACCGGATCTACGGACGGCACAACGAGCGGCTTCTTCAGGCGGTGCGGAAGGAAAATCCTGATCTGATCCTGATCGGAGGCGATATGCTCGTAGGCAGGCTGGACGAACCGTTTGATACTGCGGTTGAATTTGTCAGGCAGCTTCCTGACATCTGCCCTGTCTATTATGCAAATGGAAACCATGAAGAGAGAATGAAAGAGTATGCGGGAAAGTACGGCAGCGCATTTGCGGATTACAGAAAAGCACTGGAAGAATGCGGAGTCAGATTTCTTGAAAATGATATAGATTATCTGAATTTAAACGGACAGAAGACAGCGGTATGCGGCCTGGAATTTCCGATATATACTTACAAAAAAATTCGAAAGTCGTATATGGAGAAAAAGGATGTCGCTGATTACCTTTCCGCTTTTCATACGTCGGATGATAAGACTGCCAGGGATCCCGGCAGCATACCGGATCAGTATACGATTCTGCTGGCGCATAATCCTGCCTATATGGACGCCTATCTGGACTGGGGCGCTGATCTGATCCTTTCAGGGCACCTCCATGGCGGGCTTGTGCGGATACCGGGACTTGGCGGAGTTGTTACACCGCAGGGCTTCTTTTTTCCAAAATATTCCGGAGAGATGACCCGGGAGGGAGAGCAGACTGTGATCGTAAGCCGTGGACTCGGTTCGCACACTCTTAATATACGTCTCTTTAATGTTCCCGAACTGATTTCCATCCGGCTTATGCCTGTTGTAGAAAATTGTTGTAATGACATGTAATTTTCGGTATAATAGATTGCTAGCAGTTTAGAAATCGTGCGTTGTGATGAGTTTTATACATTTGCGCTGTCTGAGGAGTAAATATGGGGATTCCTGTTAAACTGGAAGTATTTGAAGGTCCTCTTGATCTTCTGCTTCATTTGATCGATAAAAACAAAATAGACATTTACGATATACCGATCGTGGAGATTACAAATCAATATATGGAATATATCCGGAATATGCAGAGAGAAGATCTGAATATCATGAGCGAATTTCTCGTAATGGCAGCCACTCTTCTGGATATCAAATGCCGGATGCTCCTTCCTAAAGAAGTAAATGAGGAAGGTGAGGAAGAAGATCCGCGTCAGGAGCTTGTAGAACAGCTCCTGCAATATAAGATGTACAAATATATCTCCTATGAGCTCAAAGAACGTGAAATGGATTCAGACATGGTGCTCTATAAAGGCCCCACCATACCGGAAGAAGTGAAAGAGTATGTAGAACCGGTCAATCTGGACAAGCTGTTGGGCGATCTTACGCTGCAGAAATTAGGCGCAATCTTTCAGGAGGTCATGAAACGGCAGACTGACAAGATTGACCCGGTCAGGAGCAAATTCGGGAAAATTGAAAAAGAAGAGGTCACCCTTACTGATAAATTTACATATATCCACAGCTACATGAAAGATCATAAAAGATTTAGTTTCCGTCAGCTTCTCGAAAAGCAGCACACCAAGATGCATATTGTCGTTACATTTCTCGCAATCCTTGAGATGATGAAACTCGGGGAAATCCATGTCGAACAGGAGGAGACTTGCGGGGATATCATGATCGAGAGAACGGGTATACTGAGTGAAAGGACTGAAGAAGCAGATGGAAATTGAAAAATATCAGGCGGCAATCGAGGCAATCCTCTTTACAATGGGTAATTCCGTAGAAATTGAAAAAATCGCAGCTGCAATCGGACATGATGAGGAGACAACACGCAGGCTCATCCATAATATGATGGACCGATACGAAGAAGAGGACCGGGGAATCCGCATCATAGAACTCAATAATTCGTATCAGTTCTGTACGAAGAAGGAAATGTATGAGTATCTGATCCGTGTTGCAAAGCAGCCCCGGCGGTATACTCTGACGGACGTTCTTCTGGAAACACTTTCTATTGTGGCTTACCGACAGCCGGTAACAAAGCTTGAGATTGAAAAAATACGAGGCGTAAAATCTGATCACGCGGTAAACAAACTTGTAGAGTATGGCCTGATTGAAGAAGCCGGACGGCTGGATGCGCCCGGACGTCCGATCCTTTTCGGAACAACAGAAGAGTTCCTTCGGCGTTTCAGCCTGCAGTCTCTGGAAGAACTCCCCACACTCGATCAGGATCAGATCGAACATTTCAAAGAAGAGGCTGAAGATGAAGCGCAGTTAAAGCTCGATATATAAATAAATTCTATTTCAAAGGATGTTTTCATATACTTTCTAGTAAGAGAGTGGACGGAGGCGTCCTTTTATGATGAAAATATCAGTCAGAAGATGCGCCGGTATGTTACTCGCTGTTCTATTGGCTATTTCAGTTTTGGCCTTTGCTCCCGGCGCCGTATCAGCTGAAACTTCCGATAAAACAGCAGCAGACTCTGAGATGCTGCCTTCTGAATTATACGCCCGTTACGCAGTCCTGATGGACGCCGGAACAGGGCGTGTTTTATTTTCCAAGAGCGGAGATACAGAGGCGCCTATGGCCAGTACAACGAAAATCATGACCTGCATCCTTGCTCTGGAAATCGGAAATCTGTCTGACGAAGTCAGTGTAAGCAGCACCGCTGTCTCGCAGCCGGAAGTAAAGCTGGGAATGACGGAAGGACAACGTTTTCTTCTGAACGATCTTTTATATTCACTGATGCTCGAATCTCACAATGACACGGCTGTAGCAATTGCCGAGCACATTGGCGGCAGTGTAAAAGAATTTGCCGGTCTGATGAACAATAAAGCGGAAGAACTCGGGTGTACCTCTACATATTTCATCACTCCAAACGGGCTGGATGCGGAAGATGGGAACGGAACCCATCACACAACAGCAAGAGATCTCGCGCGTATTATGAAGTACTGCATCACAGAATCTCCCTCGAAAGATCAGTTTCTGAAGATCACGCGCACAGAAACCTATTCTTTTACGGACTGCGACAGCAACAGAACATACAGCTGCACAAATCATAATGCCTTTCTGAAAATGATGGATGGAGCACTGACGGGTAAGACCGGATTCACTGCGGATGCCGGCTACTGTTATGTAGGAGCTCTCAAGGACGATGACCGGACATTTATCGTGGCGCTCCTCGCCTGCGGCTGGCCTAACAACAAAGGCTATAAATGGTCGGATACAAGAAAACTTATGACATATGCTGTCGAAAATTATTCGTATCGGGAGATAGCTCCTTCATTCGGGCGTGATATTACCGCAATGACAGTTAATATAGAAAACGGTTATACAGGAGGCTTTCCTCAGAGCTCTCCTGTAAAGATCACACTGACTGCGGCCGGATCACCTGTAAGAATTCTCCTGAAACATGATGAAGAGATAGAAAGCGAGCTGCAGCTTATGGATAACATCAGCGTTCCCATACAAAAAGGGCAGCAGCTCGGTGAGATTATCTACACTGTAAACGTCAGCCGCATTGCATCCTATCCATTGTATACAGATGAATCAGTTGTGGAAAGAACTTTTCGGATATGTTTGTATTATATCAGAGACATTTTCTTTCTGAATCGAAAATGTTAAAATAAATCAACTAAGATGATTAAATTTGCCACTGGAATTGCCCCACTTCATATGATAGTATTAGTGAGGATAAAATAAAACAATCAAATTGATTAATTATAAGGAGATGTACAACGATGGAAAACTGGAAGAAATACGAAAAGACATATTTTATGCCG
>DWWI01000004.1 GCA_019119745.1 Candidatus Mediterraneibacter gallistercoris
CCTTCTGTGTAATCCGCAGAATCCGGCGGGAAGAATCTGGGATAGGGAGACGCTGGAGCGGATCGGCGATCTGTGCGTAAAGTATCACGTGCTTGTCCTCTCCGATGAGATCCACTGTGATCTCGTAAAACCGGGTATGGAGTATGTGCCGTTTGCCTCGGTCTCTGAAAACTGCAGGATGAACAGTATCACCTGTGTTGCCCCGACGAAAGCATTTAACATTGCAGGCATACAGACGTCTGCCGTGATCGTGCCGGACGAGACGATCCGCCATAAGGTCAACCGGGGCCTCAACACAGATGAAGTGGCGGAGCCCAATGTGTTTGCCGCCATAGCTCCGGTCGCCGCATTCATGCACGGTGGAGAGTGGCTGGATGAATTGAATGCCTATCTGTGGCAGAACAGAAAGAGGGCGGAAGAGTACATTGACAGCGAGATTGAAAATGTAACCGCCATCCGTGGAGAAGCAACCTATCTGCTCTGGATCGATTGCCGGAAAGTGACGGAAGACTCCGATCAGCTCAGTGGATTCATCCGGAAACAGACGGGCTTGTATGTCTCTTCCGGAGAAGAGTATCATAACGGGGACGGATTCCTGAGAATGAATCTGGCCTGCCCGCGAGCCCGTCTGGAAGACGGATTAAAAAGGCTGAAAGCCGGAATTGAAGCATACAGGGCAAATAAATAAGAATATATAAGCAGTTCAGCCCGCGCCATGCAAGCATAAATCCGTCTTCTGACAGCAGATGGCTGAACTGGGGGATAAAAATGAGAACGGATATCAAAAAATAACTTGATATCTGTTCTTTTTTCGTGTATGATAATGACATGGGTTAGGATAAACTAACTAATGGGGAATAATCAATTTACTTTATTACGTTTCTACAGGAGGTTTCATATGAGTGTCGTTATCATCGGAGGGCATGACAGGATGGTCTGCCAGTATAAAAAGATCTGTAAACAGTTTAACTGCAAAGCGAAAGTGTTCACGCAGATGTCAGCGTCATTGGGTAAACAGATCGGAAGTCCAGATCTGATTGTGCTGTTTACCAATACGGTATCCCATAAGATGGTGAAATGCGCGGTGGAAGAAGCAGGAAGATGCAATGCCTGTGTGGTAAGAAGCCATACGAGCAGTAAAAATGCACTGGAGGAGATCCTCGACAATGCATGTGCTTAATTCGTAATTCAGGAACGGGAAAGCGTTCGCCGGAGTACAGGTGTTACTCGCAGGCGCACTCTCGCTCGGGCCGCAACATAGCAGTACATAAGGCGGCAAAGGACGCCGCCTAAGTGCTGATGTTGCTCTACGGCCTTTGAGTAACACCTGTACTCCGGCTGGGCTTTCCTCTCCCGGAATTTCGGATTAAGACGGAAAGTAAAGCGAAGAGGGTGCGGTTCGGCTGAAATAAAAGGAAGCAATGCCTGTTATTCTGTTTTTTCTCCTACGAAGACGATTACGGAGCGTTCGCCGAGGATGATGGTGTTTCCTGCGACGGGCATTTTGTTTTCCGGAAAGATCTGCTGTTTCGGGTCGCCGGTGTTGACTGCAATCTTCCAGCAGTAGTCCTGAGGCAGATCGGGAAGTGTCAGACTGGCCGGATACCAGTATGCGTTTGCCGCCACGTAGACAAGATCTTCGCGGTTTTCCTCTTCGTCATATCCGGCAAAGAGGACACAGGATGTGTATGAGTTCTCCAGATGCTCGTTGTTCCATGGCTCCAGCCCGTGGATGCTCATGGACGGGAAACCGATATAGCTCGGTTCAAGGTCCTTCCGGATTGCCGGATGTTCTTTGCGGAAGGCGATCATATACCGGAAGAAATCAAAGAGATCCCTGTTCCTGTGCAGCAGATTCCAGTCCAGCCAGGATATCTGATTATCCTGACAATACGGATTATTATTTCCATAGCGGGTGTCGCCGAATTCATCTCCGGAGAGGAACATTGGCGTTCCACGGCTGCACATGAGTACGGCACAGGCATTCTTGATCATGCGGAAGCGCAGGGCGAGGACTTCCGGATCGTCTGTATCGCCCTCCACACCACAATTCCAGCTGTTGTTGTCGTCATAGCCGTCTGTATTGTTCCAGCCGTTTGCCTCATTATGTTTCTGGTTATAGCTGTACAGGTCATAGAGTGTAAATCCGTCGTGACAGGTCAGAAAGTTGACGGAAGCATTGCCGCCCCGGTAAACAGGATCATACAGATCCGGGGAGCCGGTCATCCTCTGCGCGGCGATTCCCGCCATCTTGCTGTCTCCTTTTAAGAAACAGCGCATATCGTCCCGGTAACGTCCGTTCCATTCCGCCCAGCGCTTCCACGATGGGAAAGAGCCTACCTGATAGAGCCCGCCCGCATCCCACGCCTCGGCGATGAGTTTGACATTTCCGAGGATCGGATCGAAAGCAAGGCTTCGCAGGAGCGGAGGCTGGTTCAGGGGAGTGCCGTTGTCGCTGCGCCCCAGAATGGATGCCAGATCGAAGCGGAAACCGTCTACCCGGTAGTCGGTCACCCAGTAGCGCAGACAGTCAAGGATCAGCTCCTGCACGACAGGATGGTTGCAGTTCAGTGTATTTCCGCATCCGCTGAAGTTATAGTACTTCCCGTCAGGGGTGAGCATATAGTAGATGTTGTTGTCAAACCCTTTAAAGCAGAAGGATGGTCCCAGTTCATTTCCTTCGGCTGTATGGTTGAATACAACATCAAGAATCACATCGATCTCATTATCGTGAAGCGCCTTGATCAGACGCTTTAATTCCATTCCTTCACGGTTATACTCGATGCTGGATGAGTAACTGGTATTCGGCGCGAAGAAGCAGACCGGATTATAGCCCCAGTAGTCGAGCAGTTCATTCTGGTCGATCAGGCGGACGTCCCGTGTCTCATCAAACTCAAAGACAGGCATCAGTTCTACGGCATTGATCCCAAGACTTTTCAGATAAGGAATCTTTTCCTCCAGCCCCTTAAATGTACCAGGACAGGATACCCCGGAAGAAGGGGATTTGGTAAATCCGCGCACATGAAGTTCGTAGATTACAAGATCTTCCATGGGAATCGGTTCGCTCCGTTCCAGTCCCCAGTCAAAATTGTTCTGTACGACCCGGGCCCGGTAGCTGTGCTGCGGATTGTTTTTGCAGCCCCACTGGCTCTGCCCGGTGACCGCACGGGCATAAGGATCCAGAAGAATTTTGTTTTTGTCAAACCGAAGTCCTTTTTTCTCGTCATAGGGACCGTCCAGCCGGTAGGCATATTCAAATTCTTCGATATCCAGACCGAATACGATCATGGAATAGACGAAACCGATCTTGTAATTGTCCGGAAATTTTAAAGCAGCGAAAGGCTCTTCTGCATCCCGATGGAAGAGAAGCAGTTCACAGGATGTCGCTCCGTGCGACTGGATCGTAAAATTGACGCCGCCGGGGATCACGGTGGCTCCGAAGAAACGGAAGAATCCGGGGCGGACCTGAAAGCCGGAGATCGTGTCCAGTGGTTTTAGCTGCTGCCCGGGTACGAGCACCAGATCTGATGTGTGCAGTGACATAATGGCCATCTCCTTTCAAGACTGAGATACTGTTACCTGCCGCTTAAATAGAACACAGCGAGCTGTGTGCGGTCGCGCAGGTTCAGTTTATCGAGTATAGTTGTTAAGTAGTTCCTTACAGTCCCTTCACTTAAATACAGACGTGCTGCGATCTCTTTGTTACTCAATCCCTCTGCAATCAGGCGGATCACTTCCAGTTCACGCTCACTGATTCCATATTTTTTATAGTCGGTTGTCTCTTTTTGCGTTCCCATAAGTTCCGGAATCCGGGAGACAATTTCCGTGCCGAACACGGTCTGGCCGGAGGCCGCTGCCCGTATGGCGGGAATAATGTTCTGGTAATCCTGCTTGAGCAGATAACCTGCCGCTCCCAGTTTTAATGCTTTTATAATATATTCATCGTCGGAAAATGTCGTAAGCAGCAGAATCCTTGCCGACGGGAATTCCTGCAGGATTTCTTCTGCCGCATCCAGTCCGTTTTTCTGTTTCATACGGATATCCATCAGAAGCACATCCGGCCTGTGTTCGCGGTAGAGAGCAAGAGCTGCGCTGCCGTCCTCTGCTGTAGCTGCCACCTCAAAATCCGGCTCGCTTTCCAGAATCATTTTCAGGGCGCTCACCACAAGGCAGTCATCGTCTATCAATATCAGTTTCATAATCTAGTCTCCTTTTTGGTATCGTAACAAGGATCCGGAATCCTTTTTCAGCTGAGATATGGATCGTTCCATGGAGTTTGTCCGTCCGTTCTTTCATATTGGTCAGTCCCATGCCGCCGGGATGTGCGATATTTTCCGAGTTTTTGCCATTTCCCGTGCTTCTGTCATTCCCCGTACCTTTCCTGATTTTAGTGCCGTTATCCTCAATGCAGAGCTGATACAGTGCGGGGTGTTCCCGGATGGTAACAGATGCTTTGCTGGCATTGCTGTGCCTCATGATATTGGAGAGTGCCTCTTTTGTAATACTGATAAAGCTGTATTTGACATCTCGGGGAATCACTCTTCCGGCGTCATAGCAGTATGCGACTGGGCAGAATGTGAAATCACTGATCAGAGATTTTACGGCTTCGTCCAGATTGACCGCCTCATCACGCAGATCGTGCACGCTGGAGCGGATGTTATCCATGGCTGCGTTCAATGTCTGGTCGAGAGAATCAAGTGTAGGCGATAGTGTCTCGTCCCGGTTTACTGTTTTTGCGGCTCCGGCAAGGAGAATGGACCGAGAGAGCAGATGCCCTACGTTGTCGTGAATCTCCCGGGCAATCCGGTTCCGTTCCCTCAGGGTGGCAGTATAGATCTCATAGTCCTGCTTTTCCATCAATGTGCGGTTCTTTTCCGTCAGGAGCAGATCCCGCTCTGTGCTGTCATCCATTGTCCGTCTCAATGTGCCCTGCAGACTGTCACGCTCCCTTGCTGTAGAAGCAAGAAGAAAACATACTGCAAAACCGAACAGATCCAGACAGGTCAGAAGAAGGTTTATCTCTCTGTACCACGGATTCAGGATCAGATACAGGACTGCGGCTATGGAAGCAGGCACATAAAGCTTCCGTCGGAATAGTCCGTAACATACTGCGGGATAAAAATACAGTAATGCCGGTACGAAAACCGCAGCGGCGAAGAAAATAAGACAGCCTGCTGCATATGTCCGGTTTTCTTCCAGAAACAGATCCGCACTGCACAGGATCAGCGCGCAGAGAAATGCCAGAACATAAGGCAGATCAGGCTGTATAAAGAACAGGGAAAACATGCACAGAAGCATGACCATTCCGCAATTTACTGCATTTTTCATATGAATACCGGCTTGTGCCGCTCCTTTCTTAAGCGCTTCATGATTTTATTATAGTCGAAAATATGGGGAAAGCAAAGAAAAAGAATGGAGGAGTGACATTTGTCATGCTGAGTTGTGACACTGTGCACTACAGAAATTCATGGACCCGATGTATCCTGATATCAGTAAGACGAGGCAGCCGGACTTGCAATTTCAGACGATAAAGTTATCAATCAATTTGTCAGGAAATTAGGACAGGAGGATTCATATGATCAGGATAGAAAATCTCGTGAAAAGGTACGGCGACATACTGGCGCTGGATCATTTTAATCTGGAAGTAAAAGAGGGGGAAATCTTCGGACTTCTCGGTCCTAACGGCTCGGGAAAGACGACAGCGATCAACTGTATGCTTGCGCTTCTGAAGTATGACAGGGGAAGCATACAGATCATGGGGCAGGATATGGCTCCGGACAATTATGAAGTTAAACGTCAGATCGGTATTGTCATGCAGGACGTAGCGGTTTTTGAAGAGCTGAGCGTCCATGACAATATTGATTATTTCTGCAGCCTGTATGTAAAGGATAAGAACCGAAGAAAAGAACTGGTGGAGGAAGCTATCCGATTTGTCGGACTGGAGGATTACAGAAAGATATATCCGAAAAAACTTTCCGGCGGTCTGCTCCGGCGCCTGAATATTGCCTGTGGGATTGCCCACAAGCCAAGACTCATCATATTAGATGAACCTACTGTCGCAGTAGATCCCCAGAGCAGGAATAAAATACTGGAGGGAATCTGTGAACTGAACCGGCAGGGCTCGACCATCATATACACCTCCCATTATATGGAAGAGGTAGAGCAGATCTGCACCAGGATTGCCATTATGGATCACGGCAGGAGCATCGCGGTGGGAACAAAGGAAGAGTTAAAGAGTATGATCAAGACCGGGGAGACAGTGACTATCGAGGCGGTCATCCTGGGTGTGGATGATCTGGCGGATATCAGGAACCTTCCCCATGTATTTGATGTGAAATATGAAGATCAGCGCCTTGTGGTGAGGTGTACCGGAGCAAAACACAACCTGATCCACATCTTAGGATGTCTTCAGGAGAAGGATATCCCGTTCGGCAGAGTATTCTCGGAGCTGCCAACACTCAATGACGTGTTCCTTGAGATCACAGGAAAGCAGTTAAGGGATTAGGAGGAAATGAATATGTGGAATCTGATAAAATACAGTTTTCTGGCAAAGATCAGAGATTTCAGTCTTGTGTTCTGGCCGCTTGTCTTTCCACTTGCATTGACCACAGCTATGTATTTTTCCATCGGTCAGATGGACGAGTCGGATTTTGAGATCATCCCTGTGGCAGTTGTATCGCATAATACGGAAGATGAGGAGCTTTTTCAAAAGTACCTGAAAACAGTGGAAGAGAATGATAACGCACTGATCGATGTCCGTTCTATGACAGAAGAAGAGGCAGTAGCCGCCTTGAAAAAAGGCGATATTGACGGAATTTTTTACGATGGGGAAGAGCCTTCCCTCACAGTCGGCGGGAGCGGTCTTCCACAGAGTATCCTACAGATGATACTGGAGAGTTACACAGAAGGAAAACAGACATTAGAAGATGTGGCAGAGCTGCATCCGGAGGGGATGGAAGCCGCGGTACGTCAGATGTCAGATTACGGTCCGGTGACCGAAGAAGTATCTCTCGGCGGCCGGACGACGAATACGACTGCCCAGTTCTTCTACGCTATGATCGGGATGGCCTGCCTGTACGGCTGTTTTATTGGATATCGCTCTGCTATGGATCTTCAGGCAAACTTGTCAGCGCTTGCGGCGAGACGGTGTGTAAGCCCGGTTCACAGGATGGGGTGGATTCTGTCTGAGACGACAGTATCTTTCAGCCTTCATTTTATTAACATGCTTATCCTTCTGGCATATATGAAATATATCCTCCGGCTGGAACTTACAAGCGCTTATGTTGAGATGCTTCCGGCTGTGATCATTGGCAGCATGATCGGTGTAACGATGGGAATGTTTATTACAAGTATCGGTAAAATGGGAGAAGGCGTGAAGATAGGTATTATGATCGGCGTCTCAATGGTGATGAGTTTCCTGGCGGGGCTGATGAATGCAGATGTAAAAAATGCGGTGGACAGGAATGTTCCTCTGTTAAATCGGATCAATCCGGCGGCGCTTATTTCGGACGCACTGTACTGTCTGAATGTCTATGACGCACCGGAACGGTATATGCAGGACATAGTTATTCTGTCAGTGATGTGTGTGCTTCTTCTGACTGGAACATTTCTGATAGTAAGGAGGGAACGTTATGGCAGTATTTAAGGCATATATGAGGATCGCAAAGAAGAATATGTGGATGATACTGATGTATCTGTGCATCTTCCTCGGGGTTACGGTCATGTTCCAGCGCTTTGCGGGAGGTGATACCGTACAGTATGCGGCACAGAGTGTGCCAGTAGGAATCATCGATGAGGACAGGGGAGAAGCAACGGAAAGTCTCATCCGTTATATCGGACGGACGAACGAGATTGTATATCTTGAGGATGACAGGGAGACTCTGCAGGAGAATCTGTTCTATCGGAATGTGGAATATATTGTGAGGATTCCCCGGGACTTTATGGAAAAGTGCATTCTTGGAGATAAGAAGCTGAAAGTGACGACAGTGCCGGGGACATATTCCGGTTCCTATGTGGAACAGCAGATCAGCAATTTCATCAACTTCGCCCGGTGTTATGCGGCGGCAGGATTCACAGAACACGAACTTGGCGAAGCGATGGCTGCGAGAGAGACGGCAAAAGTGGAAATGCTGGATGTGAACGGAAACGGCGGTTCGTATCCTGCCTATGCGTTCTATTACCGGTATCTGCCATATCTGTTCCTGTGCGTCCTCTGCTATGTGATGGGATATATTTTGATGGGGTTCCGCAGGGGAAGTCTGCCTGACCGGATGGCGGCGTCTGCAGTACCTGCCCGCAGACAGAGCATGGAAGGGCTTATGGCAGCAGGAGTTATCGCAATTGCCCTCTGGGGATTCTGCAGCCTGATCAGTATTGTGTTCTATAACGG
>DWWI01000030.1 GCA_019119745.1 Candidatus Mediterraneibacter gallistercoris
GCAAGTATCATCGCAAAAGAACTTTCCGAACAGCTTCATATCCCTGTATACGACAAGGCGTACATTGAACAGAAGATCAATGATCATATGTACGAAAGCGAAGCGGAAGCCATACGTAAACTGGCAGAAAAACCATGCATCATCCTCGGCCGCTGTGCTTCGGATATTCTGAAAGACCGGATGAATGTCCTGAACATCTTCGTGTGCGCGGACAAGGAAGACCGCATCCACAGGATCATGGATAAGGAAAATTTAAGCTATGACGAGGCAAAGGAAAAAGTGGAGACAACTGATGAAGAAAGAGCTGCCTATTATTATGAACATACCGGCAAGACGTGGGGCGATGTAAATGACTATCACATGATCCTCGACACATCCGAACTGGGTGTGGAAAACTGCGCGGATATTCTGATGCACTATTTCGAGAAATGTGAATATATTTGATCTCGTTACTTGTAAAAGCGGTCGCCAGGGTCTCGGGCGCGTCGATTCCGGACTTCGGCTCATCGCCATCACAAAAAAACAGTGGTCGTAAAATGACCACTGTTTTTTTATTTTATTTACTCAGACGCGCTGTCAGCGCTTTCATCCGAAGTATCTGTCTCAGAGGTAATGATCGTTACCCCGGTATCCTCAAAATCGACTTTATTCCAGACCTTCTCGTCCACTTCAATATCAGTGTCATCCTTCCACTGTTCAAGAAGTGAATCATACTGATCCTGTCTGCGCTCTTCTATGATTGACTCTTTTTTCTGATCTGTGGCGTCACGGTCCAGAAGGCTGGTAAGCTGTCCCACATAAAGACCGTCGTCCGTCTCTATCACATCTGTCACTGCTCCCTCTGTCTTAAGAGCATCTGCTGCAGCGATCAGATCTTCATTCGGACTGGTGCTTTCCGAATCAAATGTAAGATCGTATGCTGTCTGCCCCAGTTCCTCTGCTACAGTTGAAATATCTTCGCCCGCATTTACTCTGTCTGCAAGTGTCTGTGCATTCGTCTTCAGGTCCGCTTTCTCATCATCAGTAAGCTCAGTGGAATTTCCCGAATCATCCGTCGTCGTATATGAGAAAAATACATACTTCATTGCTTTCTGCGCTGCTTCTTCATCAGACACATTCTCATCTACGCCTTCTCTCATCTTGCTGTCCATCTTTGTCTGAATCGTAGCAAGTCTGAGAAACTCTTCAATATCCTTTCGATAACCGGATACGATTTCCTTTGCTTCATCCGTATTATCTTCATCAAACTGAGCCGCCGCCTCCGAGATGGCATCTTCTTCCTCCTTGGTCAGAGACACTTCATAGTCCGCCGCGTGCTGGGATATGAGATACATATTCTCCAGATTTTCCATAAGACTGTCTTTTACAGATTCCTCGTAGTTCTGACCCTCTCCGGTCTCCTGTGTCCACATGGCTTCACCGGTAGTCCCCATCATGCCTGCGTAATACGTCTCATACTGTCCCTGAGTCATCCTTGCATAAAAATTGGCAACTCCCAGTGTAATATCGTCTTCTCCCACTGTAGCAACAACCGCGTCTGTATTGATAGAACCGCTGCATCCTGTAACAGCCATGGCAGCCAGCGCGCCTGCGGCAGTCAGTAGTACGGCTTTTTCTCTGAAATGTACCATAAGTATCCTCCTCTTTCCGGGTATATAAAATACAGCATTTACACGATACCCGCATACTGATACATTATAACGTGTTTTAAAAAAAGTAACAAGTAGGAATCACAAATATATCACGAAATAGCTATTCCCCGGATATCCTCCAGCACTCTGCGCACCGTGTCAAGCACGCTCTCCCCGGTATCTTTTCCGCTTTTTCCAAGCTTCCGGTAAAGGAAATACGGAGGCTCCTCTGTCCGGAACACAAGATCCTTTCCATAGCCTGCCAGCATCCCGGGGATTTTCTGCGGATCAATCTTCGCCTTTTCATACATAGTAAAGCGTATATCTGCGCCTTTCTGTTCCACCGCCGTCACATAAGCAGAGTGGGCAAGTCCTTTCAGTGCCGCGATATGCAGAAGCTGCTGGACTTTCTTCGGAATATCACCAAAGCGGTCGATCAGCTCCTCCATCATATCGTCCATCTCTTCCTCATTGGAAATAGCTGCGATTCTCTTATAAATATCCAGTTTCTGATATTCATTTTTAATATATGAATCGGGAATATAGGCGTCTATATTCAGATCGATCGTCGTCGTAAAGCTTTCCTCTTCCCCTTCTCCTTTGAGCTTAAGCACCGCTTCGTTAAGCATCTTGCAGTACATGTCGTAGCCCACGGCTTCCATATGGCCGCTCTGTGCTTCTCCGAGCAGGTTTCCCGCACCGCGGATCTCAAGATCCCGCATCGCGATCTTGATACCGGATCCCAGATCCGTGAATTCACGGATAGCAGAAAGCCGCTTTTCTGCCACCTCTTTTAAAAGCTTATCCCTGCGGTAGAGAAGGAACGCGTAAGCCATACGGTTGGATCGTCCCACGCGTCCCCTGAGCTGATAGAGCTGGGAGAGGCCGAACCGGTCCGCATCCTGAATGATCATCGTGTTTGCATTCGGTATATCCAGTCCGGTCTCAATGATCGTCGTTGATACGAGCACGTCGATATCCCCGTTGATAAAATCATACATGATATCTTCCAGTTCACGCTCACGCATCTGTCCGTGCGCGAAGGAAATATTCGCCTCCGGCAGAAGCTGCTGGAGATGCCCGGCGACATCCGCGATGTCGTTGACTCTGTTATAGACATAGTATACCTGTCCCCCGCGGGAAAGCTCTCTTTCAATGGCCTCTCTCACCATCTCGTCGTTGTATTCCATAACATAAGTCTGGATGGGCATGCGGTCCTGAGGGGCTTCCTCAAGCACGCTCATGTCCCGGATTCCGATCAGGCTCATATGCAGCGTTCTCGGGATAGGAGTGGCCGTCAGCGTCAGGACGTCTATATTCTCCCTCAGTTTTTTAATCTTCTCCTTATGTGTCACTCCAAAACGCTGTTCCTCATCAATGATCAGAAGTCCCAGATCTTTGAATCCCACGTACTTTGAGAGGACACGGTGGGTTCCGATCACAATATCCACCAGTCCTTTTTTCAGGTCTTCCACCGTCTTCTTCTGCTGGTAAGAGGAGCGGAACCGGCACAGAAGATCGATCCGTACCGGAAAGTCCTTTAATCTCTGGACAAATGTATTGTAGTGCTGCTGCGCCAGAATCGTTGTGGGCACAAGATAGACGACCTGTTTTCCCTCCTGGACCGCCTTGAATGCAGCGCGGATGGCAATTTCTGTCTTTCCGTATCCAACATCCCCGCAGATCAGCCGGTCCATGATCTTTGTACTCTCCATATCATGCTTTGTATCTTCAATGGCCTGAATCTGGTCCTCCGTCTCCTCAAAAGGAAACATCTCTTCGAATTCCTTCTGCCACACCGTATCCGGCCCGTAGACAAATCCCTCGGACTGCTGCCGGGTCGCATAGAGTTTCACCAGATCTTCCGCTACTGCCTGAACTGCTTTCTTTACCTGGTTCTTCGTCTTTCCCCACTGGATGGTACCCAGTTTGTTAAGCTTCGGTTTTTTAGCATCTGCTCCGGCATATTTCTGGATCAGGTCCATCTGCGCTACCGGAATATAGAGTACGCCCCCATCTGCATATGCAATCTTCATATAGTCTTTGACGACTTTCTCCACCTCGATCTTCTCTATGCCTTTATAGATTCCGATTCCGTGATTTTCATGGACCACATAGTCGCCGGGCTTAAGTTCGGCAAAATCCTGGATCTTCTGTCCCTCATATTTCTTTCTGCGTTTCTTCTTTTTCTTTCTTCCAAAGATATCCGTCTCCGAGATGACCATGAACTTCAGCATGGGATACTCGTACCCCTCCGCCACATACCCGTATGTCACCATGATCTCTCCGGCATTCACCTGACGTTCCATATCTTCGCTGTAGAAACTGCTAAGATCGTAATCCCGCAGATCTTCTGCAAGACGTTTTGCCCTTGTTCTGGATCCGGAAAGCAGGACAACCCTGTATCCACTCCGTTTCAGGCGCTTCAGATCCCTGGTGAGCAGCTCAAAACTGTTATTGTACGGGTTTACTCCTTTTGTCTGTATACTATAGATTTCCCGTACATGGAACAGACCGCACTTTGACTCCAGCGTTGTCATGGCAATTCCGCTGTAAAGATTCATTTCATCTATGATATCTTTCGTTTCATACACGGTGAGACACTGATTTTCACTTTGATCAGTGTCTGATGCGTTCCGGCTCTCCTGACTGTGGAAATATTCCTGTTCCACACTCTCCGCCGCCTCCTGCAGCCGCTGGGGCTCATCAAGGAAAAGAATGCTCCTGTCTTTTGGAAAATACTCCAGAAACGACACCGCCTCCATGCTTTCTTCCCAGTTCTCGGAAGCCGGATAAATGGTGACTTTATCCAGATTTTCTACTGAGCGCTGGCTCTCCGTGTCGAAGCTGCGGATTGAATCAATCTCATCTCCCCACAGTTCAATTCTAACCGGGAGTTCCTCTGTAAGCGGGAATATATCCACAATACCGCCCCGCACCGCATACTGTCCGGGACCTTCCACCTGACTTTCTCTCTCATATCCCATCTCTGTCAGATTTTTCTCAAGTCCGGTAAGATCAACGACATCGCCTCCCGCCAGAACTATTCTCTGCTTTTTTAATCGGGAGGGCGAGGCAAGTCCGTCAAGAAATGCGTCGATTGTCGTAATCACAGTAATACTTGCATCCTTTTCTTTCTCTATGAGAGCGCGGAGCACTCCCATACGCTGTGCCGTAAGCAGCGCTCCTTTAATATCGGCGTAATAAAAAAGCAGATCCCGTGCCGGATACAGATACACATCCTCCGTAAAGATCCGGTATTCCTCATATGCTTTCTTGGCTTTCTCTTCACTGGAAAAAACGATGACTCTGAATTCAAAGCCATCGCCAAGCGCATACATCAGATGGGTCTTCTGAGATCCGACGCATCCTGCGATCTGTATGATACCGTTTCCTTTTTTCCTGTCTTTTAATATTTCCTGATAATCTGCCAGCTCGCCAAGCGGCGCAAGTAAAGCCTGCATACCTTTCCTTTCCCCTTTTTCACACTGCGTGCGATTTATGTCCGCGGCTCTTCCTTCTTCTTCCTGTTATATTCACTCATCGCGTCCCCGATCCGGCCGGAGAGGATCATACCTGCAGCGGTCACTGCATGGTCATACCCTTCATCCATCAGCTCACGTTCCGCTTTGGAAAAATGTCCGAGCACATAATCCGCCAGATCGTACCGGGGCGGCTTCTCCCCCACACCCACGCGGATCCGCGGAAATACCTGTGTGCCAAGATTTGCAATAATATTCTTGATACCGTTATGTCCTCCCGCACTTCCTTTTTCACGGATGCGCAGTTGTCCGACGCCCAGATTTATATCATCGTAGATAACAAGCAGCTCATGTTCCTCGTCAATCTTATAATAATCCACCAGACTGCGTATGCTCTCGCCGCTTAAGTTCATATAAGTCTGTGGCTTTGCAAGAATCACTTTCTGCCCCTCTATGACGCCCTTTCCGATCAGCGCCCTGTGTTTTTTTGCGTCTACATCTATATTGTATTTGTCTGCCAGCCTGTCTATTACATCGAAGCCCACATTATGCCTCGTACCCTCATACTGTCTGTCCGGATTTCCCAGCCCTGCTATTATAAACATGTCTTTCTTCCTCCATGTCACACTTTTCTGTATCCTCTCAGCAAAAGCTATTTTACAGTATCCCGTCACCTTTGTCACGTAAAAGCCGTGAATATTTTCCTGTTTTCAGTCATACACTTAATAAAAAAGCAGACCGCCGTACACCGGCAGCCAAATCAAACGGGAGGTAACTCTATGGGTTCCAGAACTAAAATCGTTGTCCTGCACATGAAAGAGATCATTTACACTGCGATCTTTGCCGCGCTGGCGATCGTACTGATCATCCTTCTTGTCATCATGTTCCGGCCGGGCGGCAGAACAGATCAGGCGGATACCGGAAATCGCTATACCCCCGGTATTTACACCTCTGCCCTTACGCTGAACAATACAAATCTTGAGGTAGAGGTGACAGTAGACAAAACCCGCATCAACTCCATACGTTTTTCCAATCTGGATGAGACCGTAACGACCATGTTTCCTCTCATACAGCCGGCCATAGAGGACATTGCCGAACAGATCTACAAGACCCAGTCCCTTGACGATATTGCTCTGCCGGAAGATACACCTTATACGTCCCAGATCATACTGGACGCGATCCGGGAAGCCGTTGAAAAAGCCGCAGTCAAATAAACTGCGGCTTACATACGTTTCCGATATTCGGATATTTTCTATCCTTCTACAATCAGATATTTCCCATCAGGGAGCGGGAATACTTCGGATGCTTCTTCCAGTTCATCCGGTCCCAGACCATCCACGTCCACGCCCTCTTCCTCGAAATATTCTCTTACTTCATCAATGGAATCAACGACAACAGCCATACAGTCTTCCAGAAACGCTTCTGCTTCCTCTATATTCCGGGCAACCGGTTCATCGAAAAGTTTCCCCTGCTCTTTTAAAAATGTCTGTAAACATACTTCACTGTAATCACTCATATCTCTAATCCTTTTCTCTTATGATTTTCAATATTGCTTCCGTTGTATCTGCAATGCAGTACGGCTCGGCAGCCTCCAGCACATCTCTGGAACGGAATCCCCAGGACACCAGTATTGTATCAATTCCTGCCGCCTTTCCTGTGGCGCCGTCCACTTCCGAATCCCCGATATACAGCGCTTCTGACGGGGAAGCCCCAAATTCTCCTGCAATGGCGAGGAGCGCTGTCGGATCAGGCTTTCTCGGAATGCCCTCTTTCTGTCCCTGAATATGATCAAAGACCTCTTTGCCGAAAATCTCTTCCACAACATGCACAGCCTGACGGTCAGGCTTGTTGGACAGTACGCCGAGTTTCATTCCCCGTTCTTTCATTGTCCTGAGCATCTCCGGAATTCCCGGATAAGGTTTTACACGGTAAGTACAGCACTTGTCAAATATGCGCTGATAGGCGGCAAATGCCTCGTCAAACCGGGTCAGCCCCTCGTCTCCCAATGCCTTCAAAGTCTTTTCTATCAGCACCTTTGCGCCGTTTCCGACAAATTCTCTGCACTGCTCGGAAGTAATCTCCGGAAGTTTCAGCTCTTTCATCGTCTCATTGACCGAATAAGTCAGAGATTCCAGAGAATCTGTCAGCGTTCCGTCAAGATCAAATATACAGGCTCTATACATGACTTTTCATCCTCTCTTATGTGTTCTGCTGCGGTCCTTTGCTGTCTCTGCGTAACAGCCTGTATGACCTTTTTCTATGATAGTATGAAGTACTGCAAATTTCAATTCTTTTCCGTTCTCTTTTACACTTTTTCCCTCTGCTCATTCTCCGAGAAGATATCTCCGCATAGTCTTAAGCGCATTTTTTTCCAGGCGGCTGACCTGAGCCTGCGAGATATTGATCTGCTCCGCCACCTCCATCTGCGTCTTTCCTTCAAAAAAGCGCAGAGTAATAATGTATCGCTCCCGCTCGTTGAGCCGCTCCATGGCAGCCTCCAGAGAGAGCTCTTCTACCCAGTTTTCTTCTTTATTCTTTTTATCACTGACCTGATCCATAACATACAGAGTATCTCCGCCGTCACTGTACACAGGCTCCTGCAGACTCATCGGGCTCTGTATCGCGTCAAGGGCGAAAACAACATCCTCCTTGGATATCCCGATCTCATCCGCGATCTCCTGTACGGTCGGTTCCTTCATATGCCGGCGGATATACCCTTCTTTTGCATAAATTGCCTTGTATGCGGTATCCCGCAGCGACCGGCTCACCCGGATCGGACTGTTATCTCTGAGATACCGCCGTATCTCCCCGATGATCATAGGTACCGCATAAGTAGAGAACTTCACCATCCTGGTCGGATCAAAATGATCCACAGCTTTCATAAGTCCCACACAGCCGATCTGGAACAGATCGTCCGCATTTTCACTGCTGCCCTCAAAACGCTTGATCACGCTTAAAACAAGCCGGAGATTGCCTTTGATATATTTTTCTCTCGCCTCTTCATCTCCGGCCTGGATCCGTTCAAAAAGTTCTGCCTTTTCCTCCTCCTTCAAAAGCGGAAGTTTTGATGTATTCACCCCGCACAGTTCAACTTTATTCACCATCATAGCAAGAATCCTCCTAAGCAATTTCTATTTAGAATGATTCTCACCTGAGAGAAAAGATATTCCGGAAGTCAGAAAATTTTATAAACTTTTAGACCTTGACAAATCAGTCATCCATATCCCATTTGTCGGAAAGATTATTGATCTGCGTCTCAAATTTTGCTTTGTCTTTATTAGATAATCCTTCATTCTTATAGATCACGTCAAGCAGCCGTTTTCCTGCTGCCACCAGGCGTTCGAACGCTGAATCCGCTCTTCGCTGCGCAGGCTTCTTTGCCTTCACCGGTATCCGGACACCCTCACTTATTATCTCATTCGTCAGAAGATCGACTTCACAGCACGGATAGGGCGCCCATGTACTGACCCCAAGCTTTTCATGGACAGTATCGGCGAACCTCTCCGTCACCGTATCCTCCCCGTGTACAATGAAAACTCTTTCAAGCGGCGTTCGGAATGCTCCGATCCATTTCAGAAGTCCGTTCATATCCGCGTGCCCGCTGACTCCGTGCAGACTTTCGATACGCGCATGAACCTCGATCGGTTCTCCGAAGAGCTTTACATTCTTCTCACCTTCCAGGAGTTTCCGTCCCAGTGTTCCGACAGCCTGATAGCCCACAAACAGGATCGTACACTCGGGCCGCCAGAGATTGTGTTTCAGGTGATGACGGATACGGCCCGCGTCACACATTCCCGACGCGGATATGATGACCTTCGGCTTTTCAATCGTATTGATCATCTTCGAGTCATCGCTTGTCGTCGATGTGTGCAGTCCCGGAAACACAAGCGGATTTATGCCTGAATTGACAAGCTCCATGGCCTCTTTGTCAAAGCAGTCCCTCATATTCATAGTGAAAACTTTTGTGGCCTCAATGGCGAGCGGACTGTCAAGGTATACGTCAAAATCCTCATATTCCGGCAACAGATTCTTTTCTTTGATCTCACGGATGAAGTACAGCATCTCCTGGGTTCTGCCGACTGCAAACGACGGGATCACAACATTGCCTCCCCGGTCAAACGTCTCCTTGATGATCCGCGTAAATTCACCGATATAATCCGGCTTTTCCGCCGTATGAACACGGTCGCCGTAAGTAGACTCCATAACCACATAATCCGCGGCGGCAGTGTAAGTCGGATCCTTGATGATAGGCTGATCCGTATTTCCTACATCTCCTGAAAAAACAATCTTCTTTGTCACACCGCCCTCTGTAGCCCACACTTCGATACTGGCTGAGCCGAGCAGATGTCCCACATCGGTAAAGCGGATATCTATGCCGTCACAGATTGAAATCCTCTCGCCGTACTGACAGGGTACAAGCAGCTCTATGGCGTCCAGAGCGTCCTGCATTACATACACCGGTTCATATACCGGTTTTCCTGCCCTTTTCCCTTTCCTGTTTCTCCATTCAGCCTCAAATTCCTGAATGTGCGCGCTGTCACGAAGCATGATATTACACAGGTCGACCGTGGCAAATGTGGCGAATATCTGTCCTTTAAAGCCGTTTTTCGCAAGTTTCGGGAGCATCCCGGAATGATCGATATGCGCATGAGTCAGAAACACATAATCAATGTCCGACTCCGGAATCGGAAGTCCCGGGTTCTCATAGAGATCCGGTCCCTGTTCCATACCATAATCGATCAGGATATTCTTCCCTGCCGCCTGAAGAAAATGGCAGCTTCCCGTCACCTCGTGGGCTGCTCCGATAAAAGTCAGTTTCATAGTCTCACCAGCCTTTTCGCTTTTCTTTTATTGTATCACACTGTCTTCCACTTTTTTACCTTCTCTTTATAAAAGATCATGCCTTCTTTCAGGATTCTCGTTGTTCCGTCCTTTACCTCCACCATGGTGACCGAACAGTTCGGCGGTACTTCATCCCGCCAGAAATGTTCCACAGACAGATTGCCGCGAATTCTGTTCAGAAGTGACGTCATGGCGGCACCGTGTGTTGATACCAGTATATTCCGGTCCGCCAGATCTTCCCTCTCCGATATCTCCCGCAGAAAACTTCCGGTCCTCTCGTAAAGCTGCGGGATCGTCTCTGCGTCCTCAGGCGGAACATAGTTCCCTGTATCATTGAAAAACCGGTTGAATGCCTCACTTTCCGGATCGCTGTTCTCCCCTCCGCAGTACAGCCCTTCATATCTTCCGAAACTGATCTCCTGGAGCCTCTCCTCATCGTAAAGCGGAGCATCACGTCCTTCAAGTATGATCTGCGCGGTCTCTTTCGCACGGAGCAGCGGGCTTGTAAAGGCGAGATCGATGCGGATATTTTTCATTCCTTCCGCCGTCTCCCGCGCAAGGCGGCGTCCGTAATCATTCAGGGGAATATCCGTCCTCCCCTGTACTTTATGTCTTTTATTCCAGTCTGTCTCACCGTGCCGGACAATATATAATATCACAGGTACCCCTCCTATTCTTTTGTTAAACCAGGCGGAACAACTCCGCCCTGTGCACTTAAGTATACCCTCAGTACTGTACATTTGCAATCTCCACTCCTTGTAATTTACCGTCCGAAAAGCTATAATAAACTGGACATAATACAGAGAAAGGAAGCATACAGTATGAAAAAAATCGCAAGTTTTACTATTGACCATATCCGCCTGAAACCCGGTATCTATGTCTCCAGAAAGGATAATGTGAACGGATCCGTCATCACTACTTTCGACATCCGCATGACAAGCCCTAATGACGAACCGGTGATGAATACTGCAGAAGTCCACACGATCGAGCATCTGGGTGCTACTTTCCTGAGGAATCACGAAGAGTGGCAGGACCGTGTGATCTACTTCGGACCAATGGGCTGCCGGACCGGTTTTTATCTGCTTCTCGCAGGAGATTATACATCCCGTGACATCGTTCCTCTCATGCAGGAAATGTATTCATTTATCGCGTCTTTCGAGGGTGATGTCCCCGGTGCGTCCGCAAAAGACTGCGGAAATTATCTGGATATGAATCTGCCCATGGCAAAATATCTGGCCCGCAGATTTCTCACTGAAGTCCTTACGGACATCCAGGACTCCCGCCTCTATTATCCTGAATGATCCGGGGAGTGCATGTAAAGAACCCCGGGAAAAGCGTTGGCAGTCTGCCGCGCCTTTCCCGGGGCTTTTATTATTTTTTCAGAACTTCTTTTCTGATATAGCGGTATGTCTCCTCTTCTCCCTGCTCTGCCAGCATATGAAGCAGTTTTTCCAGCAGGGCGCGGGTCTCCGGATGCATCAGTTCGCCCGCTTTTCCGTTCATGTAATACTCAATGGGATCGCTGTCTTTATATTTGTCGCCTTTGTAGACTTTGCTTGCGGCGATCCTGTCCAGAAACATCTCGACCACATACCTGACCGGCATTTTCATACCCGCAAGCACGTGTTTGCCATCCAGACTGTAATCAATCCAGTATTCGTAGTGATGCTTGTTTCTTCCCTTGTGGTGAAGCCACGCGGAGGAATATCCTTTATCCTCCCGTTCGGCGTTATTCGGGCTTCTGGTTCCCTGATAGTATTTACATCCTACCCGGAACTCTGTCGGGCTGTATTTGGAAAGGTCATGGAGAAGCCCCTGCCGGTACAGCCCCACTCTGAAACATTCTTTCATGACCAGAATCTTATGCTTTGTGATCGTGTGAAAATGCGCCAGTGCTTTTATCATTGTTTCTCCTGTTCTCCGGTTTTTGTTCCTGTTTTTTTGTCTTAGGCCGCGGGGAAGTTTTCTTTGGCTTCTTCGGCTGCTTTTCACTCACAAGGACAGTGATGCTTCTCTCCGTAAGGCTGATCTTCTTCTGGTCTTCCAGCGGAACCGGAACAGATACAAATCCCTTCTCCGTATCGGCCACAAGGCACCATCTCTTCTCTCTGCCCGGTGACGGCAGAGCGAAATCATGCGGCAGCCAGTGCATATTATATGCAATGAAGCATTCCGTATCTCCCAGATCCTCGCCGGCGTAAAGCACTCCGAGCTGTCTGCTGTACACTTCAGATTTTACCTGCCATGCATTTTCTCCATGGTAGGATATATCAGGCACACCGCATGCCGTCCGGTCAAGCCCCTTGAGTTCTTCGGCACGGTGCAGACACGGATGTTTCCTCCGGAATGCGATCAGCTCTCTGACATAATTAAAGAGCGTATCGTCCGTCCTCAGTTTGTTCCAGTCGACCCAGCCTGTCTCATTGTCCTGACAGTATACGTTATTGTTTCCCTTCTGACTGTTATAAAACTCATCTCCCGCAAGGATACAGGGCGTTCCCTGTGCCAGAAGCAGGAGTGCGAAAGCATTTCTCACCTGATTCTTTCTGAGCGTCATGACCGCGCGTTTCCGGCTTGGTCCCTCTGCGCCGCAGTTCCAGCTGTAATTGTAGTCCGGACCGTCCGTATTATTTTCCCCGTTGGCTTCATTATGTTTACAGTCATAAGAAACCAGATCCCACAGTGTGAAACCTGTCTGGGCTGTAATATAGTTGCACTTTCCGTCCGAGGCCGAATGATGCGGCAGCGCCCATATAACGTCGTTTACCATGTTTTCGTCGCCTTTGAGGAACCGGCGCATAATGTTCTGGAAAGCGTCGTCTTTCCTCATCAGCTTAATGTCTTTTAATAACGGATCTTCTCTGAGCATTTCCCACGGCACACAATACGGATTTACGACAAAGCCGTCCACGTGGTACTCAAGCATATAAAATCTCAGGCATTCAAGAGCGGTCTGCGCGGGTACGCCTTCTGTAAAAGGCATCTCCAGCACAACCTCGATCCCGGCTCTGTGGCACTCTTTTACCATATCCTTCAGTTCACGGACTGCCGAATTTCCCGCAGCGTATGCTTCCTTCGGCGCGAAATAATGAGCCGGTCCGTATCCCCAGTAATTAATCTTTGTCTTTGAACATTCTTCGAATTCATAGACCGGCATGCACTGGATCTGATTGATCCCAAGCTGCTGCAGATAAGGAATTTTTTCAATAACCCCAAGGTAAGTACCTTTGTGAGGTACTTTTGACGAACTGTGTTTTGTAAACCCTCTTACATGGAGGCTGTATGCCACAATCTCATTCCACGGAAGATGGAGTCTGCGGTCGTTTTCCCAGTCATATTCCGGTGAAACGATCTTACCGCGTATCTCATGCTTCTGGAGATCTCTCTTTTTCCCGAACGCCTCTTTGCCGGCGACCTCCCTGACATAAGGATCGAGACATACTTTTCCGTCTATATTGAAATTATATTCATATTGTCCGGCATCAATGCCGTCCACTGCCAGGAAACGTACTTCCCCGATCCCGTCTTCCTCTGGCATGTCAAACATACATTCCGGCCTTGTCTTTCCTTCTCTGTACAGTAAAAGTTCACATTTTTTCCCCGCCGGGACACGCAATGCAAAATTTACTTTCGCCCCCTCAACTACCGTACCGAAGGGCTGTGGTCTTCCTGTTATCTTCTTCATATTCCGTTCCTTTCTCACTGCCAGCCATCTGTTCCATACATGTCTACATTATCCTTATCGATAAAGAACGTCTCAACATATGACTCCGTTTCATAGGCACTGTCTTCCAGTATCGCATCTGCTGTCTTTACTGCTTCCTTTCCCATATTGATCGGAGATTCCGCTCCTGTGCCCGTCATCGGACTCATCCGGTCTGCAAGTGCGCTCTTCACTGTCGGCGATCCCCCTACGCTGTATACAAGGATATCGTTTCCGCCCACTGTATTCAGCGTGTCCAGCACCTGCTCGGCCATATGGTCATCCGCACACATAACAGCATCTATCCTGCTGCCTTCAGAAAGAATCTTTGCCAGCTGATCCGGAATTGTACTGTCATCGCTGCCGGTATCAATCCTGGCGACTTCAAATCCCGCATTGGCGATCGCCTCTTCAAAACCTGTAATACGTTCATTAACCGACACCGAATCCAGACGGTCAACAATCACCAGCGAACCACCGTCCGGTTTTCTTGCGGTCAGGTCTTCGCCGCAGAGTTTTCCCGCATTATAATCATCAAATCCTATAAATGCCGCAGTCAGATCTGTTTCTGTCACACGGACATCCAGATTCACGACAGGAATATCCGCCTCGCCGAGAGCCTCCAGAGCAGGCGTTATCCCGGACGGATCCACCGGGCAGAGGAAAACTGCTTCTACTCCTTCGTTTATCATTTCTGTTATCTGACTGTTCTGAAGATCTGCATCCCCCCGCGCGTCCTTGACCAGCATCCGGCTTCCTTCTTCGTCAGCAGCTGTTGCGACAGATTCCTTGAGCACCTCATAGAAAGGATCCGACAGATCCGGAGCGCAGAACCCGTAAAGGTAACCGCTCGTCTCATCTTCCTCTTCTTCCGGTTCTTCTACTACAGCGTTATCCTCAGGAGTACCTACGTTCTGTTTACATCCTGATATAAAAAGCACTGCAAATAAAGTCAGCAGGACAAGCAACATCTTCTTTCTATTCATCACGTATTCCTCCTGATTATGTATTTCATGGCTTCCTACTCTTTCATTCTACCGTGTTTCAAGGGAATGTCAATAGATTGCAGCTTGCTTTTTCCCCTGTAATCTGATACCATCATGATACATAAACGCCATAAAAATAAACTCGATATTCCAAAGGAGAAAGACCATATGAATGAAAACGAATCACTCACTGTAACTCTGACACTGGACAATGACGAAGAGCTCGAATGCGATGTCCTGACCATCTTCGAGACAGACGGCCGGCAGTATATCGCGCTTCTTCCCCTGAACGAAGACAAAGAGAGCGAAGACGGGCAGATCTACCTCTATCGTCTGATCGACAACGGGGATGACGAAGAACCCGGTCTGGAAAATATTCTGGACGACAAAGAATTTGACCGGGTATCCGAAGCATTCAATGATTGGATGGAAGAACAGGATTTTGGTGATATCGATCTGGATGACATTGAATAAACTGATTCTTTATCCGTCTTCCAGCAATTCATCTACAAAACGGGAAGGTTCTGCAGCTTTCCCGTTTTTTGTCTTTGTATAACATACAGTAAGCTGCTCTCTCGCTCTTGTCATTCCCACATAAAACAGCCGTCTCTCCTCCTCCGTCTCCTTATCCGTCTTTGCTTTTTTATAAGGGATCTGTCCCTCCATGGCCTCTATCAGCCACACAGCGTCAAATTCAAGTCCTTTGGCCGCGTGCAGGGTCATCAGACGTACGCCCTCCTGATCCATGGTTTTCTGCCGTTCCTTCAGCCGCAGCGTCTCCGTATACTCCTCAATGTGGCGGAACCATTCTTCAATAGACGAGCACGGTTTTGCCGATTCCTCCAGCTCGGCAAGGATCTCATTCAGATCTGAACGGTCAACATTATGAGTATATGCATAATCTTTGATAAAATCATCATAGCCGATCCGCTTGCGGATATACTGGATTGCCGCGTAAGGAGCCATCCTGGACAGCATCTTCACATCCCATTCAAACTGATCGATCCGGTCCATCATCCAGTCTTTATCACAGTAAAACTTTCTGATATCCTCAAATGCGACCTCTGATCCCGTCAAACTGTCACGCGCGATATATCTTTTCGGGCGGTTCATGACCTGAAGAAAGTCTCTCCTCTCTCTTCTGCCAAGAGCAAGCCGGAAATATGCCTGAATATCTTTTGCTATAAAATGATTGTAAATATTAGGAAGGTGCTCTTTCATCTGAAACGGAATATGCCGCTTAATAAGTTCTTCCACCAGCGGCCTCGCATCCGTATGAACCCGAAAAAGAACGGCAGTATTCTCTGCCGCATTTCCCTCATCGATATACTTTTCTATCTGATCAGCCACATACTCCGCTTCTTCCGCCGGATCTTTAAGTTCCTGAACGTGCAGACATTTTCCTTTTCCTTTCACTGCTGACAGTTCTTTCTGAAAACGCCTTTTATTATGGCTGATCACTTTAAGGGAATTCTTTACGATATTACCTGTAGATCGGTAATTCGTGCCGAGCACAATCTGTTCTGCGTCGGGATAATCTCTGCGGAACTGAAACATGAGCTCAGAGTCGGCGCCCCGGAATCCATAGATTGCCTGATCATCGTCTCCTACAATATAAAGATTGTTTTCCGGCAGGGCGAGCATACGTATCACATCATACTGCACGCGGTTGATATCCTGGAACTCATCCACCAGGATATATCTGAACTTCTTCTGCCACAGAGCGAGTACGTCCGGTCTGGATTCGAACAGTTCATAACATACCACAAGCATATCGTCGAAATCTATTTTTCTGAGAGCCTTTCTCTTTTCTTCATATGCCCTGTATATATCCCGGAATGCTCCTGCATTTACTTTTGCCGACACAAATTCTTCCAGGGGAAGTCTGTTGTTCTTGATCTTACCGATCTCCTCTGCGATATCTCTGAGGAAATCTTCCTCATCAAATATTTCCAGATCCTGCCCTGATATAACGGATCTGAGGATCTGATATTTTTCCTCTTCTGATAAAATGTTCCGGCTGTCAATCCTGTAAGCCCATTTCAATATTCCATAATAAATCCCGTGAAAAGTGCCTGCTGTCACGGGAATATTTTTTCTGCCCATAAGGGCGGAAAGTCTTGTCTTCATTTCAGCAGCCGCATAACGGGTAAAAGTAACGACCAGGATCTCCTCGGGTCTTACATGGCACTCTTCGATCAGATACCGGATCCGGTTTACGATCGTAAGCGTCTTACCCGAACCGGGCCCTGCCAGTACCTGACAGGGCCCGGTTCCGTGAACGACCGCCTTCTGCTGCATCTCATTAAATTTCATGTAATTTCTCGATTCCTTTGCGGATTCTGCGAAGGGATTCCTCTTTTCCGAATACTTCCATCAGCTCCGTAGCGCCGCCCGGCGTACTCTGTTTTCCGGAAACAGCCGTGCGCAGAGGCCACATCACATATCCGATCTTATATCCTTTCTCACCTGCAAAGCCTTTGAGCATCTCAAACAGCGCGTCATTGCTGTAATCCTCCTGAGCTTCCAGAAGCGGCAGCACCTCTTCAAGAAGAGCCAGTCCCTTCTCGGGATCCGTCTTCATCTTCTTGTGTCTGTAAAGTTCACAGTCGTAATCCGGAAGTTCCTCGATAAAATCTATCTGGTCGTTGATATCCGGGAAAATCTCAATTCTCGTCTTAACAAGTGCCGCTATCTTTTTAAGATCATAATCCTTTGTGACTGTCTTTCTGATATACGGCTCAGCCATACTGTAGAATTTATCGAAGTCCATTGCCTTTAAATATTCCCCGTTCATCCACTTGAGCTTCGTCGTATCGAACACTGCCGGAGACTTGCTCATATGGCGGTAGTCAAATTCTTCCACCAGTTCTTCAAGCGAGAAGATCTCACGGTTATCGGACGGGCACCATCCCAGAAGAGCCACGTAGTTTACGACCGCTTCAGAGACAAATCCCTGGTCGATGAGATCTTCATAAGAAGAATGACCGCTGCGTTTGCTCAGTTTTTTATGGTTCTCATCCGTAATCAGCGGACAGTGTACATACACAGGAACTTCCCACCCGAACGCTTCATAGAGGCGATTGTACTTCGGAGCTGACGCCAGATACTCATTGCCCCTTACCACATGAGTGATTTCCATTAAATGGTCGTCTACCACATTTGCGAAATTATAGGTCGGAAAACCGTCGGATTTGATAAGAATCATATCATCGAGTTCCGCGTTCGGAACCGTGATATCGCCGTATATTTCATCATGGAACGTAGTCTCCCCTTCGTTGGGCACATTCAGGCGGATAACCCACGGCTTTCCTGCCGCCAGATTAGCTTCTACCTCCTCACGGCTCAATCCGAGGCAGTGCTTGTCATATACAACGATATCCGTGCCGTCCTCAGATACAGACGTTTTCAGCGACTCGAGGCGCTCTTTATCGCAAAAGCAGTAATATGCGTCCCCCTGCTCCACAAGCTGCTTCGCATACTTCAGATAAAGTCCTGAAGCCTGTCTCTCGCTCTGGATGTACGGTCCGTATCCCCCATCTTTGTCCGGTCCTTCATCGTGGATCAATCCTGTTTTTGCAAGTGTTCTGTATATAATATCCGTAGCGCCTTCGACATAGCGCTCCTGATCCGTGTCTTCCACACGAAGGATAAAGTCTCCTCCTTCATGTTTTGCGATCAGATACGCGTAAAGTGCTGTCCTTAAGTTTCCCACATGCATCCTGCCTGTCGGGCTGGGTGCAAATCTTGTTCTTACTCGGTTGCTCATTTTTTCTCTCCAATTTCAGTGTTTATTTTGCTTTTCATATTCAGATACCATGCCGGCAAGGAATTCGTCGCTTCTTCCGTAGATGATAATATCTGCTCTCTGGTCTGAATAATGCTCGGTATCTGTGACCAGGATCAGATTAGGTCCGCTGTAATACTGCAGGAGCTGACTGCACAACGGAGTCGTCAGATTGGCTCCGAGTACAAGCAGCACATCCGCCTTTTCTACCTCCTCAGCCGTCCTCGTCATGACCGCGTTATTGATCATCTCCCCGAACAGACACACCTGCGGCCTTATGGCCGTCATGCACTTCTCGCAGAGCGGAACTCCTTTCGCTTCTTTCATATATTCGACGGAGTATTTTCTCCCGCAGGTGGGGCACACATTCTCATAAACAGTACCTTTCATATTCAGGACATTCCTGCATCCCGCCCTGTCCTCAAGTCCTGCAATACGGCGCGTGATGATCGAATCGATCAGTCCGTAATCCTGCAGGGTCTTAAGGGCATAAAAGCCCTTTCCGGGCGGAATTTCCGTTGCCTTCAGGATGAATTCTTTATAAAAACGGAAAAACAGCTCTTTTCTTGCCGAATAAAATGCGCTGTTGAATATTTCTTCAAAAGAATATCCGTATTTTTCTTCAATTTCATAGGATTCTTTCCCGTCGCGCAAAAGCGGATACCCGCTCTCAGCCATCAGACCGGCCCCGCTTAAAACTACAGTATAGCTACTGTCTTTCAAGATCTGAAGCATATTTTTCTCTCTCATAAAGCTCCCTCCTTTCTGCTGCCATCTACACCAGCAGATCATGTTTCTGTAATATACCAGATATTATAAAACAATTCGGAGGATTCTTCAACAATACTACGGCGTTTCCCTCGTGAGCAGGCTGATATTTTCCGGAATGCCGGAAACATCCCCGAGACTGCATGCCGTCGCGTCAAGCGTATCTATCTGAGCGCTGTCAAATGCTCCGGCCGCAAATCTTACCACATGAGAGGGGACTTTATAATTACCGGTCCGTCCGGCAGGGAACGCAAGAAGGCATGTTCCGTTTTCAGAAAACAGAACACCTTCTTCTGTGTAGTAATCGCCGGCTGTCTCCATTTCAAACCATTCCATATTCGTAAGCCCGGTAAAAGCGCCCTCTTCAATGTATGTAATATTGGCAGGGATAAAGACCTCCCGCACTGCGGGAAATCCGCCGCTGAATGTTCCTGCCGCGATCCCCGTACATCCCGTATCCGGCAGTTCCATATATCCGTCACTTATAACCAGCCCGGGATCTGAAATTCCATAGATAATACCGGAATCAGTGACAAAAAATCCGTCTATAGTGCCCGTAATGGTCTCAGACGTCTCATCGGCAGGCGGAACCGGAACTGCCGGTTCCTCTGCCACGACATTCTCCGGTTCTTCCGGTGTAATGGCCGCCGGTTCCTCCGGTATGATATCTGCCGGTACTTCAGATGCGATATCAGCCGGCTTATCCGGTATAGCAGCCATAGATTCCACCGGTGCCTCAGTGGCATTGTTTTGAATATCCGTTATGACAGCCGCAGGTTCTGCTGCTGTCGTATCATCCGACGCTGCAGGGACCGGCGGCTTAAGAGCCGTTTGCTCTGCAGTCAGCATCATCGGATCAAAGACTTCTGAGATTATCGCGTCAAATCCGGCATCATCTCCTGTCTCTGCCATATCCGTCTCAGCCGGAGCTATATCGGATGATATACTTTTTCCGGCCGGCGGATTGTTATAATCCGTATTTGCCGCCATCGCACATAATATCAGTAACACGAGAAATACTTTCACAATCCTTGACAGTACACCTTCTGAAAACCGCTCTTCACAAAATTTCTCACATAATTCCATTTTTTCTCCCTTTCCTTTCTTCACCACACAGTCACGGAAAAATTTCCCATTACAATCTACAGGAAATAAAATACCAGAGAAAAAGGAATGTCGCAATCTTTAGCAACATTCCTTTGCGGTTTTCCCTATAATATCCTGCCGGGGAATCTCGGGATTACACGTTGATCTCCGCCGTCATCCCAAGCACGTCCTTATTCTCTTCAAGGAGCGGATTGATCACATTTTTAAGATATGCTTCAACCTGTTCTTTTGCCCGCCCTACATATTTGGACGGATCCATTGTCTTCTGCAGATCCTCAAGGCTTAAATTGAAAGCCGGATCCGCTGCAATCAGTTCAAGCAGATTATTATCCAGTCCTTTTTCTTTCACATTTTTTCCGGCTTCCATAGAAAGCTCACGGATCTTCTCGTGCAGCTCCTGTCTGTCTCCGCCTGCCTTTACAGCATCCATCATAATATTCTCTGTCGCCATAAACGGCAGTTCGGACATCAGATGTTTTTCAATCACTTTCGGATATACTACAAGACCGTCCACTACATTCAGGCACAGATCCAGGATGCCGTCGATGGCGAGAAATCCCTCCGGAACACTTAAACGCTTATTTGCAGAATCGTCCAGTGTACGCTCAAACCACTGCGTCGCGGATGTAATTGCCGGATTCAGTGCGTCGATCATCACATAACGTGACAGGGACGCAATACGTTCGCTCCTCATCGGGTTTCTCTTATATGCCATGGCAGAAGAGCCGATCTGTGTCTTCTCAAACGGTTCCTCGATTTCCTTCAAATGCTGCAGGAGACGGATATCATTTGAAAACTTGTGTGCGCTTGCCGCGATTCCCGCAAGCACATTCAGTACTCTTGTATCCACTTTTCTGGAATATGTCTGCCCCGATACCGGATAGCATGCTTTAAAGCCCATCTTCTCCGCGATCATCGGATCGATCTTATCTATCGTCTCCTGATCTCCGTCGAACAGCTCGAGGAAACTTGCCTGGGTTCCCGTCGTACCTTTAGAGCCGAGCAGTTTCAGGCTTCCCAGCACATAGTCCAGATCTTCCAGATCCATCTCAAATTCCTGCATCCACAGCGTCGCACGTTTTCCCACTGTCGTCGGCTGGGCCGGCTGGAAATGCGTGAAAGCAAGTGTCGGCTGGCTTTTCTGGGCATCCGCGAATTTTGCAAGCTCCGCGATTACATTGACCAGTTTCTTCCTCACCAGTTTCAGTGCTTCTGACATGATAATAATATCTGTATTATCGCCCACATAACAGGATGTTGCTCCGAGATGAATGATTCCTTTTGCCTTCGGGCACTGCACGCCGTATGCATAGACGTGGGACATCACGTCATGGCGCACAACTTTTTCTCTCTCTTTCGCCACATCATAGTTAATATCATCTGCGTGGCTTTTCAGTTCTTCAATCTGCTCGTCTGTAATATTGAGTCCCAGTTCTTTCTCTGTCTCAGCCAATGCGATCCAGAGTCTTCTCCATGTGCGGAACTTTTTGTCCGGTGAAAAAATGTACTGCATCTCCTTGCTTGCGTAGCGCTCAGAAAGCGGGCTTACATAACGGTCATTTGACATAATTCTGATCTCCTTTTTATATTTTTTATTATAAATACACGGACTGGCCGTATCATTCAAATGCGTGGCTGATATCCTCTCCCGGAACTTCCATGGGATAATTTCCCGTAAAACATGCGTCACAATACTTCAAATCCCCAACCATGTCCTTCAGTTTTCCTATCTCCATGTACCCCAGCGAATCCGCGCCGATCATCTCCCGGATCTGCTCCGTTGTATGAGAATGCGCGATAAGCTGATCATCAGAAGGGACGTCCGTACCGAAATAACATGGGTGAAGGAACGGCGGTGAACTGATTCTTACATGCACCTCGGTCGCTCCTGCGCTTTTCAGCATCTTAATGATGTTGGCACAGGTTGTGCCTCTCACTATAGAATCGTCAACCATAATGATTCGTTTTCCTCTGACGACTTCCGGAATCACATTCAGTTTGATCTTCACACTGGACTCACGATCGCTCTGTTTGGGCTTGATAAACGTCCTGCCCACATAACTGTTCTTGTGGAAAGCCATTCCGTAAGGAATTCCCGAATGTTCGGAATAGCCTTTTGCAGCCACCAGTCCCGAATCCGGAACACCTACCACAAGATCTGCCTCCACCGGATAGGATTCTGCCAGAGCCTTTCCCGCCAGTATCCTGGAATGATATACGTCAACACCGTCGATCCTGCTGTCCGTTCGCGCGAAGTAAATATATTCAAAAATACACCGTGCGCGTTTTTCTTCCGGAACTGCCATGCTCATGTCTGAAGCAATTCCTTTCTGGGTGATCGTAACAATCTCTCCCGGCTGCACGTCCCGCACAAACTCTGCATCCACCGCTGTGATCGCACAGCTCTCGGACGCGAGAAAATACGTGTTATCACGTTTTCCGATACACAGAGGTTTCAGTCCGAACGGATCTCTTGCCCCGATCATCTTCCGCGGGCTGTTGACGACAAGAGCGTAAGCTCCCTTTATCTTTTTCATTGCTTTTTTTACCGCCTCTTCAGCCGTACTGGCATTCAGTCTCTCCCTGGCGATATGATATGCAATTACTTCCGAATCAATGGTTGTCTGGAAGATCGCTCCTGTATATTCCAGTTCTTTCCTCAGCTCGATCGCATTGACAAGATTCCCGTTGTGAGCAATCGCCAGCGTTCCCTTCACATAGTTGATCACAAGCGGCTGGGCATTTTCCACCCTTGTGCCTCCCGCCGTAGAATACCGGACATGTCCCACTCCAAGATTTCCCTTTAATTCCTGAAGGGTTTCTTCGTTAAACACATCATTCACATGTCCGAGACCTTTTCTTGAAAGTACTTTTCTCTGGCCGTTTGTATCTGTCACCGCGATTCCACAGCTCTCCTGGCCTCTGTGCTGCAATGCAAACAATCCGTAATAAATCGACGGCGCCACATCATGCCCGTCCATATCATAAGCTCCAAAGACTCCGCACTCTTCGCCGAGCCCTGTAGATACCCTGCTAAATTCTGTCATTTGTATCCTGCTCCTTACTGGTCTGTTCAGGTAATCTGTTTCATACTGATCAGCTTATAAAACGCCAATCTGCAAATTCGATTATAATATAAGGCAGGTGGAAAATCAACATTCCCCCCTGCCTTGGATCAGTCCGGCTCATTATTTTATCGCAAGATCTTTTATAAGTATCTCTAATAATTGATGCCTGATTTATCAATTTTGCCTATAATTTATCAACCGTTTTTCAGCCTTTTGTATAACGTGACAAAAATTGCCGCGTACGTTCCTCCCTCGGGTTTCCGAAGACTTCTTCCGGTGTCCCGTGTTCCAGAATACAACCGTCATCCATGAAGATCACCTGGCTTGAGACGTCACGCGCAAATGCCATCTCATGAGTAACAATGATCATCGTAGTCTCCTGATCCGCCAGTCCCTGAATTACTTTAAGCACTTCGCCTGTCAGCTCGGGATCCAGCGCGGATGTAGGCTCATCAAAACAGAGAATATCCGGTTTCAGCGCAAGCGCTCTTGCGATCGCAACTCGCTGGCACTGGCCGCCCGAAAGCTGATGCGGATAATTGGTCATCCTGTCGGAAAGTCCCATCTGATCCAGAAGAGCTTTTGCCTCCTGTTCGATCTGTTCATGAATCTCCCTTTTTCTCGCCTTATAGTCCGGTTTTTCCTTCTCAAGAAGCTCTTTCGCCAGCATCACGTTCTGAAGAGCCGTATACTGTGGGAAAAGATTAAAAGACTGAAATACAAGTCCGAAGTGAAGACGTTTTCTCCGAATCTCACTTTCCTGGCGTGTCTGAGGATTCGCAGCGTCAAACAGCGTCTCCCCGTTCACACGGATTACTCCGCCGTCCGGCTGCTCCAGAAAATTCAGGCAGCGCAGCAGCGTCGTCTTTCCACTACCGGATGAACCGATCATAGAGAGTACTTTTCCCTTTTCCAGTGAAAAGCTGATATCCTTTAATACTTCCGTATTTCCAAAACTTTTGCTTATATGCTGTACTTCCAATATTGCCATAGTTCGCGCCTCCTATCTGAAATATTCCAGTTTTCTCTCAAGACGTCCCAGAAGGACCGTCAGAATGCCATTAAAGATCAGATAGTAAACTGCCGTGAAAAACAGCGGCCAGATCACGCCGGCAATCCCCATATTGCCTTTCATAAACGACTGGCCTGCCCAGATAACTTCCTGAAGCGCAATAATACGGGAAAGTGAAGTATCCTTTACCAGCGTAATAATCTCATTGGACATAGGAGGCACGATTCTCTTGATCATCTGAAGCAGCTTGACCTTAAAGAAAATCTGTCTTTTTGTCATGCCGAGCACAAGCCCTGCCTCTTCCTGACCTTTTGGCACGCCCTGAATTCCCCCTCTGTAGATTTCCGAGAAATAACATGAGTAGTTAAAGATAAATGCGACAGAAGCCGCCATAAACCTTCCGCTCTCACCGCCGCCCCATATATTATTGCCTCCTACCAGACCTGGCATAAAATATATAATCAAAAGCTGGATCATCAGAGGGGTTCCTCTGATGATCCACACAATGATCTTCGTAAAGTAACTCAACGGTTTAAAATGGGACATAGATCCGAAGGAAATAATAAGTCCCAGGGGGATTGCTCCGAGAAGCGTCACAAAAAACAGCTTCAGCGTCTGCAGGAATCCTCCGTTTAAAGCCTCAACAACAATAGGAAACTGTTCTGAAAATGTCATAAAATTACTCCGTCCGTACTATAGTCTTCTTTACTGCTCGATCAGCGCAGCCTGCACTCCGTATGTCTCTGCCAGCTCCTGAATGCTTCCGTCCTCATAGCAGGATGTAAAGAAGTTATTCAGTTCGTCTGTCAGGTCAGAGCCCTGTCTGAAACCTACGCCGTATTCTTCATTGTTTAAGTGAACCGTATATGTAAGATCCGCGTAGTTTGTTCCGTCTCCGATCATGGCTGCTGCCATAAGCAGATCGATCACGGCTGCGTCAGAAGTTCCGGCCGCAACCTCCATAAGCGCATCAGACTGTGCAGTTACCGGTGTGACATTCAGGTCTCTGGCTTCAAGTTCCTCTTCTCCGGCACTTCCCGCCTCTGCAGCAAAGTTCAGGTCTTTAAGGCTTTCCTCATCCTGATACTGGTCTGCCACTTCTTTCGGCACAACCACAACCTGAGCATTATTAAGGTATGCATCTGTACAGTCCATGGAACTGGTCACCTCCGGAGTCAGAGTCATGCCGTTCCACACACAGTCGATCGTCTTTCCTTCCAGTTCCATGATCTTGTTATCCCAGTCAATCTCCACGAACTCAGCCTCAACTCCAAGGCTCTCCGCAAATTTCTTGGCAAGATCCGCATCAAAGCCGATCCACTCCCCATTTTCATCTTTGTAATCCATAGGCTCAAAATTGGTAATACCTACAACAAGGGTCCCTTTATCCTGCACATATGCCTTATCGCTCTCACTTTCACCGCTTTTGTCGCTATTTCCGGATCCGCAGCCTGCCAGAAGGGAAACTGCCATACCCGCGCAAAGTAATACACTCAATACTCTTTTTTTCATAATTACCTCCATCACCCACCGGCTATCACCGGTTTTGCTTTTTTTCTCTACCAATGAGTCACTGTACCATGGTAAAGTTACCGTTGTATTCTATCATAATGATATCCCCCTGTCAAATGATACTTTGTCAGGGGGATACTTCCGGCTTATGCATGATTTCTTCTGTGCTGCCGCTTCCATTTTTCGATAAGTTCCGGATTCGAATCTTCAGGCATATTTTTTCTGACCTCATCGATCTCGCGGCGCATCTGCGCGTTGATCTCCATATAGTCATCCTGCTTTGTGATAAGTATATGGTATTCCTCGAGCGACATATATTTATACGATGCGTAAAGATACGGTTTTATCAGCGCCTTGTCCTGGCATATCTGATATGCCCTGTCATACATGCGGGCAGCTTCCTGATAAAGGAACAGGCGCCCGTATGCTGCTCCGAGGCCGGCATATATCCTGCCATAAAACTTTTCATCCACAGTCTCGTCTTTTTCCTGATTGAGAATCGCCTGATAGACGAGGATTGCTTCTTCCACCTCGCCGCTCTCCAGAAGATTGTCGCCTTTATATTTCTGCCTTTCAATATCTTTCTGGTTTTTCAGGTGTTCAAGGACATTCTGGATCCGGATCATCTCCGGCTCCCTGTAGATCTTTGACGCTTTCAGGATCGTCAGTACAAAATTCTCCACAGAACCGTGGAGACGGAGCACATCTCTTAAATCTGCTGCAAGTTTCTCCATGCCAAGCTCTTCTTCAAGCCAGTTGCAAAGCTGTGCGTTCATGATCGTATAATCGATCAGATAGAGATTATTACACAGATAGTAGCACAGCTCTTCGATCGTAAAGATACGGCAGTGTATCCTTGTGATCTCATAGGGATGTACAGCATGTCTGTCATGACAAAGAATTAAATTTCCCATCATTGCCTCCTAAATGTATCGTCTTCTCGGCATGAAAATCAGTCGCCGGGAAAAAATCTCCAAATCCTGCATCTTTCACACTGATCCTGCATGTCTTATTGTCAAGGAATACCGTCTCGAGCTGCAGCCGCACAGAATATTCCGAACGTTTGGGCAGCTGTGCCAGAGATATTGTCTCAGTCCTCACGTTCCCCTGGATCAGGGACTCTACATGGAACTCGATTTCATCCATATCCTCGCAGAGCACCTCCCACTGGTTATTGGACTCATACCAGTGAGCGCCCCACGATACGATCGGATACCACATCTCCTGACCGTCCACGCGCATGTTCACTGTAATCTGATCTGTCAGCTTGTCTTCCGAAAGATAGACCGGATTCTCTATATGCATGAAAAGCTTTCTGTAAGCCGTGTAACAGGCTCCTTTACTGTACAGGTTATTTCCGATAAACGCACGCCTTCCATTGCAGAGAACGCGCAGCGCTTTCGGATACCAGTTATTTTCGAATCCTTCCCCCGTCAGGAATACGGAGGACACGATTCTCTTGTCAAAGACGCTCGATATAAACTTACAGAACATCGCATCTGCTTCTTTTGCCTTGTCCTCATTGAGAACCGGATAGACCATCGCCAGTTCCTTCATATGGGCGCTGGCCACTTCATCCACTGTCACAAAAGTCGTCTTCCCGCCGCCAAGGCCGGGGCGCAGACGCCGGAGCATATATGCCCTGATCTCGTTTCTGTCACAGCAGAACAGCGCCGCGTCATACTGCCACAGCTCTTTCGGCTGATAAAACAGATAGTTACAGAAACTCTCTTTATAATCCTGTATAAAAACATGCCTTTTATCAATATTCATCCTGTCCGCTATCCTGCGCAGCATCTGCGCCAGATCTTCCGAGAGTTCCGGAACGGTAAAGACAATACCGGTGATCACCGGGAACGGCTGCAGGGACATCTGGATAAACTGGGAAAGAAGCCATTCCGCATCATAGGTCTCTTCCCCGAATTCAACCTTGTCTCCGGCGAGACTTTTGCTCAGAAGCCTGGTAACCGTAAACCCTTCCTTAATGCTTACAAGTCGTTTTGCCTCTTTTCCGTACGCCCACGTATCTCTGAGCTTTCCGATAATAAGAGGGATCTGGTAATTATCAGAATCGACCTCCAATGTGTCCGGCTCCAGCTCTTCATCATTGTAAAAACTGATCTGACATGTCTTTTCATTTATCTCATAACCAATGATACTGCCTTGTCCCATGTAAAAGACAACCTCCTTATTCCTGTGTAAACATATGCGCCGCCACTGCGTCTTCCAGGGCATATGCCTTCATTTTTCTCTTTCTTTCCTTTTCATTCTTCTCCATCAGGATATCGTTCAGGCGGCCGTATCTTCCCTGTTCACCGGGTTCGGCCCTTCTCACACATGTCTCTTTTTCACTGCGATAAGAATTTCCGTCTATAGTTTCCTTGAAGTAATATTTCAGCTTCTCGTCTGCAAACAGGACGAATTTCTTGACATACAAATTCTCATACATCGGCGTAAGCACTTCAGTCGAATATGTTTCCTGCTCTTCTCCGCCTTTCTGAAGCTGGTAATACAGCATGACCCTGCTGCCTTTCTGCCCCTTGTATTCGATCAGTGTCTTGTCCCATAGCTGCAGTTCGATCAGCCATTCTTTCTCGTAAGAGAGGAAGAACGGGAAATAAATCTGTTTTCCGCAGAGTTCCTGAAGGAATTTCTTCAAGGTTTTTCGTGTCTGGGTATTATATTCCCGCTGGGAATAGTATTTGAGGACAGCGATCTTGCATATATCGCCGGTCTCCTCGCCTTTTTCATATTCTTTGCAGATAATATCTATCACGCTGCGTCCGATCTTGCGCTCCTCAACCACATATTCTCTCGAGACATAAGTCAGATAGGCCTGCTGGAGTCTGAAATACGCTCCCTCCGCATAATACTGTTCAAAGATCGGAGCTTCCTGGAAAAGTTCCTCCGAGAAAAGCATCTGTGTCAGGATACGCTCGGCAAGCTTGTGTGTGTGAATCTCATAGTCCCTTGCCTCCCGCCAGAGCAGTTTCATATCAGAAGTTGCTCCGCAGTAATAATTTGCAAGATAGGTCAGTATTACTTTGTCATACTGCTGTTTTTTAAAGAGTTCAAAACAGACATAAGTCAGGAAATCATCATTTTCATAATTGTTCTCACGGATCGTTCTGCTGCAAAGGCCGAATATCTCCTCCTCTGCATAATTTTCAAGCCCGTTTTCATGAACAACTTCCAGCGTCAGCTCCTGCGCCTGTTCCTCTTCCCTGTTTCTGCGAAGGCCGTTGAGATATTTTCTGCACATATCCATATAACGCAGCTCATAGAAAAGCCGCTTGCTCTCGTATGGAATGGAATCCGTATAATGCCTGCCGTCTTTTGACTCCCAGACAAGCCGGTCTGTCTTGGAATACAGGAATACCATGGCTCCCTTTTCCGTATAAGGAGCTTTCTGCGTGATCGTGCCGTCTTCTGCAATAACGTGAACATATTTCATATTCTTCACTTTTGTAGTAATCCAATATGCATGGCACACATCATACAGGGCTTTCACCCTCTCCGTATTCATTGCCGGCTCCACGACAAATCTCTTATAGATGATCCTGAGCTGTTCGTTTATATTCCGGCGATCCAGCTGATTCCACGCAAAAGCCTCCATCTCGTCCCGGTAATGCGCATAGATTTCACTGGACTCATCCTCATATGTGATAAGATTGGAGTAAAGAAACGCGCACTTGTGAAAATCAAGATTATTTCCATGCATAAAGTAGAGATACACTGATCTCGGCAGCGGTTTGTGAAACTGTTCCGGACGCACAGTCGCCATGTAGTATTCGTAAAGCTGCGCTATCTTCAGTTCGCTCTCCACAGCTTTTTCATACCATTTAAAATAACAAGTATCCATACAGTTTCCCTTGATCAGCAGAGTACAGATGGAAGTCAGGATCATCGACTCATTATACATCTTATATGACTGGACAAGGACGTCATACAGATGGCGGTCAAAAACTTTCATCTGGCTGGCCAGATTTGCCGTATACAGTGCCAGCTCCCTTGTCATAAGCTTATGCTTCACCGCAAATAGAAGCACCTGTACTTCAAACTTTCCAAGCTTCTTCAGAGAAGAACTTTTATCTCTGAAACACCGGAATGCCTGCAGATAGAACCAGATACTGTGCGAACGCTCCTCGTAAAACTGCTTTTCCAGCGCCCGCAGTCTCTCGCTGTATATCTTATATTCCGAATCCACTTCAACCAGCATGCAGAGTATCTTCCAGCTGTCCGGATGCTTCATAAAGGACTTCGACAGTTCTTCTGCAACTTTCCGCTGTCCGATCGTATCATTGGACAGAAGTGTTGTCAGATAAAGATAATATGAACTTAATTCTACATCTCTTCCAATGGCAAAACGATTATAATTATAAGATTCCAGCAGCCATTTTGCCTCGTCCATCTTCTTGCCGATCAGACAGATGTGGGCATGTGCGAGAAGATAATATTCATTGTTCTCATCCATCTCCCGGAGATGTTTGATCCTCCGTATCGCTTCCTCAACCCAGTCGTCAAGTTCCATCTTCCCGCTCTCATATTTGAGATAATTTTTAATAATTCCGGCGAACTCACGGTCATTTGCCCTCCGGTCTTCATCTCTGATAATATCTTTTTCAACTACTACCTCATAGGTAAGTGTCTCGTACGGAGACTCAAGTATGATCCGTCCGAAATTGCTTCCTCTGTGCAGTTTTTCCGTATCAAGGAAATATTCAAGACGGTAAGAATTCCCGATAAACTCCTCCGTAGTAATACGGGTATGCTCAACATAGAGGAAATCCCCCTCTGTCTTCACATCAATCTCCAGATATCCCCATGTATTCTTTCTGATCGCAAAAGTCTCCTTGCGGGGTTCCGTCAGCGAGATAAACGCCCGGCTTTCTTCCTCCAGCGTCAGGAAAATCTTTTCTTTCTGCTTACATCCGACCAGAAACTCCTCCAGAGCCTGCTGATCCAGCTCCCAGCGGCGCATATTATCATAAAGAGCCTGTATTCTTTTGTCTTCATATTTCAGAATCTCATAGAAATCCCTGGAGCGGAACAGCTTAACCGCCTCGGCCGCGTCACGGAAAGTGAGCTTTTTAAAATCATCCAGGCTCTGTACCTTTCCGTAGCTCGTCATCACAAAGGGTTTCTCTATGATCGCGGTAAAGGAGATGTCAAACTCTCCTCCATTGCAGACAATCGTAAACTTGCCGTGCTCTACATGTCCGGGGACAAGTCCTGTTCCATCATATGTATAATAAATATTGACCGGATTAGCATCAAACCCCTGTTCGTCACATTGTACGCGGTATGAAGAGGGATATACAAGCCCCCGGATCGTACCTTCCCCCTGATTCTGAAGTGAGAAACTCCCCCTGTATTTTTCTCCCTCGCCGACACGCATAATGATTCTTGTTTCCGGGAAAATGATCTCCGGCTGAGGGATATGAAAATCACCTTTGGCAAAACGCTTGATCTTATTCTTCAAATCAGTCACCTACTCACAATTCTTCTTCTGCCCAGAGGGCAAAAATACGCTACTATGAATTATAGCATTGTTGTATAGTAACATGCAATGGCGGATTCAAAGAATTTATGTCGAATTGTATACACGTATTCACTTGACATTTTTCACCATCTGTTTATAGTCAAGCATCTCATATCCCAGTCTTTTGTACAGAGATATGGCTCTTGTATTATCTTCTTCCACTTCAAGACGGAGTCTTGCAGCCTTCCCGCTGTTTTTTTCTTCAATATAGGAGAAAAATTCTCTGCCCAATCCTCTTGAGCGGAATTCTTCCCTGATGTAGAGCTCCTCAATCCAGAGAACCTGTCCTCCCGCTTCCTGGGAAAATGTTCTTGCTGTCAGCCCATATCCCGCAGGTATCCCTTCACAATCCAGAATAAAGATTTCAGCATATACGTCAGACCGAAGCGCTTCATCCGCAGTCTTTTCAAAATATTCCCGTGGAACCGGATGAAGCACCGCGTCCGAACTATAAAATTCTTCCGCCATCTCTATATATAATTTTCTGTCGTTTTCTGTCATTTTTCTTATCATATATTTTTACCTCCAGATACAGATATGGTTTTATACTATCCTATTTTTTTCTTCTTATCAACAAATTAAAAAATTTACTGCGGAGAGCGGTGATATCAAAGTTGATCAGAATTGAAAAAGACGCGTTTCCGTAAAAAGATAAAACAGCTGGAATACAGGCAAGCGCACAGGCGTTACTTGTATTCCAGCTGAAACTATTTTCTCAAGATTTTCTGTTTACCCCTATTTTTCAAGCAGATGATCGATCAATGTGTACCCTTCTTCTATATAGAGTCCTGTCTCCCGACCGGTTTTCTCACAGTAACTTTCTTTTCCCTGAACCGGATCTGTACTGTCATAGATCATATACGGCACAGGATCTGACGTATGGGTGCGCACACGCACCGGGGTCGGATGATCCGGCATGACAAGCATGCGGAAATCCGTACCGGACTTTTCAAGTGCCTCTGTCACCGGACCAATCACCTGATCATCAATGTACTCAATCGCGCGGATCTTATCTTCCGCACTTCCCTGATGCCCCATCTCATCGGGAGCTTCTATATGTACATAGACAAAATCATACCCATCCTCAGTCAGCGCTTTCACTGCCGCCTGTCCTTTCCCGCGATAATTGGTGTGCAGACCGCCGTTGGCGCCCTCCACGATAATATTGTGCATCCCGGCTCCCACCGCGATTCCCTTCAACAGATCGACAGCGGAGATCATAGCGCCTTTTACACCATTCTTCTCTTCAAATGAGGTGAGTGCGGGTCGTGTTCCTGCGCCCCAGAACCATGCGGAATTAGCAGGATTTTTCCCCTCCGCGCGGCGCTTAACGTTGATCGGATGATCTTTCAGGATATCATAACTTCTGACCATCATGTCCCTCAGCACCGGATCTGACGGCAGATAGTCTCCGATCCGTTTTGTAAGAATGTCATGAGGGGCTGTCAGATCAACTACTTTTCCATTGTTCTGTATCAGCAGATGCCGGTAGCTTGTTCCAACATAAAACGTATATCCAGATGCATAGCAAGGGCGCTCAGACGCGCTGCCGTGCGCAAATTCATTCTTTAAAGCTTCAATCAGGACGGCAGCGTCCTCCGTACTGATTTCCCCGGAGCTGTGATCTAATATCGTATGATCCTCGTATCGCTCTTCCCCCTCCGACAAAGTAACAAGATTACATCGGAAAGACACATCATCCTGCCCCATATCAGCACCGATGCTTAAAGCCTCCAGCGGAGAGCGGCCGGAATAGTACTTTCTGGGGTCATAGCCGATCACGGACAGATTTGCCGTGTCGCTCCCCGGCGCCATTCCTTCCGGCACTGTACGTACCATTCCGATTTCGGCAGACTTTGCAAGCCGGTCCATATTTGGCGTGCGGGCAGCTTCCAGCGGTGTTTTCCCGGCCAGCTTGTCAAGGGGTTCATCAGCCATCCCGTCGCATAGGATCACAATATATTTCATTTTTTCCTCCTGTTATCACTCTGTAGCATTCTAGTCTTCAATACGGATCATATGAAGAATCCCGTTGATCTGAGAGGATTTACTCTTGTAACCCCTCTCCGTCATCACTTCCGTCACAATACCGAACTCATCGTCCAGACCATCAGCTGTAACTTTCCGGACAGGTCCGAACGCAGCCTCCACTTCGCCGATCCTTTCACCCGCATTTCCGCTGATCCGGACAAAGAAACGTTTCTCTGTATCTTCGATCGGAAGGAGTGTCAGTTTCTCATTCTTCCACATCGTCATGATATTTCTGTGAAGATGCTTTGCTTCGTCCACAACATCCGCCACTACTGCACTGGCCGTCGGGAGCTTGCCTGCACCGCTGCCGTAGAACATAGCGTCTCCGAGCATATTTCCGTGTACGAACACGGCATTAAATACATCATCAACACTGTAGAGCGGGTGTTCCTTATTCAAAAGCATCGGAGCTACGATTGCATGCACATGGTCATCATGGCGCTTGCTTGAAGCGATCAGTTTGATCGTCATGCCAAGCGCTTTCGCATAAAGCATATCTTTCTTTGTAATCTTTGTAATTCCCTCTGTATAAATGTCTTCAAAATCTACCTGCTGACCCGAGATGAGGGAGGAAAGAATCGCGATCTTACGGCAGGCGTCATATCCTTCTACATCCGCTTCCGGATTGCGCTCCGCATAACCGTTATCCTGAGCTTCTTTCAGGACCTCATCATAATCAGCCCCCTCATAAAACATCTTGCTGAGCATATAGTTGGTCGTTCCATTCAGAATTCCCGTGATCTCCTCGATCTTATCTGCCGTCAGGCAGGAATTCAGCGCGCGGATGATCGGGATTCCTCCGCCCACGCTCGCCTCGAAAAGGAAGTTCAGCTCTCTGTCACGGGCAATGGAAAGAAGCTCTGCGCCGTGTTTTGCGACCAGTGCTTTGTTGGAAGTAACAACGCTCTTTCCGGCCTCAAGGCAGCGCTTTACAAATGTATACGCAGGCTCGATACCGCCCATCACTTCTACCACAATGCGGATTTCCGGATCGTTAATAATTATATCCACATCGTGGATGATCTTCTCCTGGATCGGATCACCGGGGAAATCTCTCAGATCAAGGACGTATTTGATATTGATCTCATTCGCTGCGCGCTGATTGATAACGTCGCTGTTCGTATTGATAACTTCCACTACGCCGGAACCTACGGTACCGTACCCCATTACTGCTATATTTACCATCGTTTTCTCCTTCTCTGTACTTTTTATCTGATATATATGCAGGCTTATTCTTCGCCTGTCTGCCCCTTATCCGCACTCAGATAGGCATTGATAAACGGATCGATATTTCCGTCCATCACACTGTTTACATTGCTCACCTCTGTATTTGTCCTGTGATCTTTCACAAGAGTGTAAGGCTGCATAACATAGGAGCGTATCTGGTTTCCAAAGTTGATATCCCGGACTTCACCCCTGATATCCGACATTTTCTCTGCCTGTTCCTGCTGTTTCATGAGATACAGCTTGGATTTGAGCATCTGCATTGCCTTGTCTTTATTCATATGCTGGGATCGCTCATTCTGGCACTGTACCACGATGCCGGTCGGCAGATGCGTGATCCTCACCGCAGACGAAGTCTTATTTATATGCTGTCCGCCTGCACCGCTGGACCGGTAGGTGTCGATCTTCAGATCATCGTCATTGATCTCAATATCAATATCTTCCTCAATGTCGGGAATTACGTCGCAGGATGCAAAGGACGTCTGACGTTTTCCTGCCGCATTGAACGGAGAAATACGCACAAGGCGGTGGACTCCTTTTTCCGAGCGCAGATAGCCATAGGCATTCTCTCCCTTCACTTCAAAGGTAACCCCTTTGATTCCGGCCACATCGCCTTCCAGATAATCCAGCTCTTCTACATCGTATCCTTTCTTTTCTGCCCATCTTGTATACATACGGTACAGCATGCCCGCCCAGTCACAGGACTCTGTGCCGCCTGCTCCTGCATGGAGCGTCACGATGGCATTGTCTTTGTCATACGGGCCTGTCAGGAGCGTACTGATTCTAAGCTCTTCGAAAGTCGCTTCGAACGTTTCCAGCTCCGCCTCGATCTCTTTTGATGTCTCCTCATCCGGCTCTTCCTCGCTCATCTCGATGAGCAGCAGCATATCTTCGTAATCCGAGCAGAGCTGTTCGATCTCTTTGACAGAATCCTCGAGACCTTTCAGTTCTTTCATCACGTGCTGGGAAGTCTCCGGATCATCCCAGAATCCGGGTTCCTCCAGCCTTTTCTGCAATTCTTCAATTCTGAGTTTCTTTGACGCTAAGTCAAAGTGAATCCCTCAAATCTTTCAGCGGTTCTTCATATGCAGTCAGTCTTGACTTTAATTCATCTAATAAAACCACCTTATTCACCTCTTTCATAACCATTATTATTTATAATAAAATTGTATTTATCCGTTATGTGCAGCTTTATCCGACTTTCTTCCTGCCGCAGCACTGCTTGTATTTCTTTCCACTGCCGCACGGACACGGATCATTCGGATATATTTTCTTTTCCGCCCGTTTCTTCGGCGCGCGTGCAGATGTATCGTCCTTGTTGGTTCCGGTTACCTTTGCAACTTCTTCACGCTCCACTTTCTGCTCGACGCGGATATGGAACAGTGTACGGATAGTCGTCTCCGCGATCATGTTGGTCATCTCACCGAACATATTGTAGCCTGTCATCTTATACTCGACAAGCGGATCCCTCTGACCATACGCCTGCAGTCCGATTCCCTGACGGAGCTGATCCATATCATCGATATGATCCATCCATCTTGCATCGATAACTTTCAGGAGCACGACACGCTCAATCTCACGAATCTGTTCAGCCTCGGGAAATTCAGCCTCTTTCGCCTCATATGCTTTGACAGCGCGCTCTTTCAAAAGGTGTTTGAACTCTTTCTGCCTCATATTCCGGCACTCCTCAGGTGAAGGAAGCTCCATCTGCGGAATCACATTATGAAGATTTACGTCAAGACCTTTTATATCCCAGTCCTCTGCATCTGCTTCCGGCGATGCAAAGCGGTCTGTGATGTTCTCCACATATTCAGTGATCATATTATAGATCGTATCCCGCATGCTCTCACCGTCGAGTACTCTGCGCCTCTCGCCGTAAATAATTTCCCTCTGCTCATTCATAACCTGGTCATACTCGAGAAGATTTTTACGGATACCGAAGTTGTTGATCTCCAGTTTCTTCTGTGCGGACTCGATCGCATTAGAAAGCATCTTATGCTCGATCTGTTCTCCCTCCTGAACACCAAGTGCGTTAAATACGCTCATCAGACGCTCGGAGCCAAACAGCCGCAGCAGATCATCTTCCAGAGAGATATAGAAACGGGATTCTCCCGGATCTCCCTGACGGCCGCTTCGACCGCGGAGCTGGTTATCGATACGCCTTGACTCATGACGTTCCGTACCTATAATCTTAAGGCCGCCCGCTTCCCTTGCAGCATCATCCAGCTTAATATCTGTACCACGCCCCGCCATATTAGTGGCGATAGTCACGGCACCGTGGACACCTGCATCAGCGACGATCTCCGCCTCCTGTTCATGGTACTTTGCATTCAGCACGTTATGCTTAATTCCCTCTTTTTTCAGCATTCCGCTTAACAGCTCAGACACTTCAATCGTGATCGTGCCGACCAGAACAGGCTGTCCTTTTGCATGAGCCCGTTTCACTTCATCAATAACAGCCCTGTATTTTTCTTTCTTCGTCTTATATACGGCATCCTCAAGATCCACACGCTGTACCGGCTTATTGGTCGGGATCTCTATAACGTCCATGCCATATATATCACGAAATTCTTTTTCTTCCGTGAGCGCCGTACCTGTCATACCGCTCTTTTTGTCGAATTTATTAAACAGATTCTGGAATGTTATCGTCGCCAGGGTCTTACTCTCACGGCGCACCTTCACATGCTCCTTCGCCTCGATTGCCTGATGGAGTCCGTCAGAATACCGGCGTCCCGGCATAATACGTCCGGTAAACTCATCCACGATCATGACTTCTCCCTCAGGAGTCACGACATAATCCTGATCCTTAAACATCAGGTTGTGGGCACGAAGTGCAAGAATAATATTATGCTGGATCTCCAGATTTTCAGGATCCGCCAGATTTTCTATATGGAAAAACTGCTCAACTTTTTTGACTCCGTCTTCTGTCAGGTTGACAGTCTTCTCTTTCTCATTGACGATAAAATCTCCTGTCTCCTCGATCTCCTCACCCATAATGGCATTCATCTTGGAAAACTCACCGCTGGCTTCTCCGCGCTCAAGCTGACGCGCCAGAATATCACACGCCTCATACAGCTTGGTAGATTTACCGCTCTGTCCGGAAATGATCAGAGGCGTTCTTGCCTCGTCGATCAGCACGGAATCGACCTCGTCGATAATGGCAAAATGAAGTCCTCTCTGAACGAGCTGCTCTTTATATATGACCATATTATCACGCAGATAATCAAATCCGAGCTCATTGTTAGTGACATAAGTAATGTCACAGTTGTAAGCCTCACGTCTCTCCTTATTATCCATGCCGTTTAACACGACTCCTACTGTCAGGCCGAGGAATTCATGAACTTTTCCCATCCACTCCGCATCACGTTTCGCCAGATAGTCGTTGACTGTGACTATATTGACGCCTTTACCTTCCAGTGCGTTCAGATATGCGGGAAGTGTGGAAACAAGTGTCTTACCTTCACCTGTCTTCATCTCGGCGATTCGGCCCTGATGCAGGATGATGCCGCCGATAAGCTGCACTCTGTAATGACGCATTCCAAGTGTTCTGAATGCAGCTTCTCTCACAACCGCATATGCCTCCGGAAGAATATCGTCCAGAGTCTCTCCCTCGCTTAAACGTTTTTTGAACTCTCTGGTCTTTCCCTTTAACTCCTCATCAGACAGAGCCTTTATCTCAGGCTCCATAGCCTCGATCCTGTCAACAATAGGGTAGATCCTCTTCAGTTCGTTCTCACTGTGGGTGCCGAAAATCTTCTCTATAATACCCATATTACCTAATTAACTCCTTAATAAATAATCTCGCAGGGGCACATTGCCTCAATGCACTTACGTTTTCCATTTTAGCACTAACCAAATGGTAATTCAACAAGTTCATAACTTGTTTACATTTACAGTGCGGTTTTCCAAATGGCGCGTGCCGAACGACAGTCAATTATATCTTTTCACTTCCCTGTATGGCAGATTCCCGCCGAAAAGGTCCAGTGCGCTCCCGATTGTAAAATCCACATTTCCGGCACTCAGTTCTCTGAACCGTTCCAAATCTTCCAGAGATGCGATACCTCCCGCATATGTAACCGGCAGTCCGCGCCATCCCCCCAGCATGCGTACGAGATCTTCCTCCATCCCGGAACGTCTGCCTTCAACATCTACACCATGTATCAGAAACTCGTCGCAGCTTCCCGCCAGTTCAGTCAGCACATCATCCGTAAGCTTCATATCAGTGAATTTCTGCCACCTGTCTGTCACCACATAATATGCGCCGTCACGCTTTCTGCAGCTCAGATCCAGTACGATATGTTCCCTGCCCACGGCAGAATTCAGCTTTTCCAGATTTTCTCTGTTAAAAATACCGTTTTTAAATACATATGAAGTCACAATAACGTGGCTTGCGCCGGCATCCAAAAAATCCCGGGCATTCTCTGCAGTGATACCGCCGCCTATCTGCATTCCGTACGGATATGCTGCGAGAGCTTCCACAGCCTGGGCTTTTGTTTCTTCATAATATCGGGAGCCAGCAGGATTCAGCAGGATAATATGGCCTCCTCTCAGTCTGTCTCTGCGGTAAAGCTCCGCATAGTATGAAGCGCCAAGTTCCGAAGCAAAATTCGTGCTTGCCTGATCCCCCTCGTCTCTGAGAGTGCCTCCTACGATCTGCTTTACCTTTCCATTATGTATATCTATACACGGCCTGAATCTCATCTTTCTTCTCTCTTTCTATTTTATGTCAGTTTTTGTTTCCTCATCTTATCACAGGAGCTGCCGCAGAAAGGAATATTCCTTCCTGCGGCAGTGTCTGTTCTCTGTAAATACTTTACCGTGACATATCATCGATTATTCTGAGCATCATTCTGAGCTCCGTTATCTTCTGTCATATCATCCGCTGCTCTATCGATTCCGTCAGTCACGTCATCGGTTACATCGTCCACGCCGTCAGTGACATCATCTACTGCGTCATCCAGAATACCGTCGCCTTCTGTTGCGTCATTCATCGTTCTGTCGTCATTATCTTCCGTATCTGTTCTGTCCGTCGTCGACTGGTCAGCGCCATTGTCGGCGTTATCTCTGCTGCCGCACGCCGTTGTCCCAAGAAGAATAAATGTACATGTCATAAGCAGCAGAAATCTTTTCATTTTTTTCATAAAAGCAGTCTCCTTTTCCATAAATATTGTTGTACTCTTACTATCTGCACATTTACAATATTTATACATAAAAGACAACTATTTTGCGCTTTCCCTGAGTTTTTCCAGAGCCCGGGCTTCAATCTGTCTTACCCGCTCTCTCGTCACTCCGAGTTTTTCGCCGATTTCCTCGAGTGTGTGAGTTCTTCCGTCCTCCAGACCGTATCGCAGCCGGATGACTTCCCGTTCTCTGTCGTTTAACTTTTCCAGCAGTTCTTTTACCTCTTCTTTTTGTACAAGCGCATTCATCGCCTCTTCGGGAGTATCTCCTGACCTGTCTTCTACCATATCCCCCAGGCTGTTTTCTCCGTCGTCTCCGACCGGGGTTTCCAGAGATACCGGATTCTGCAGATAATTAATAATATTTTTCACATCATCCTCTGACTTATCCCCCAGTTTCTCTGCTATTTCCTTTGGCGTTGCATCTCGCCCGAGCGACTGCTGAAGCTCTCTTGCCGTTTTCTGCACGCGCTTCATATTTTCAGCCACATGCACCGGCACCCGGATTTCCCGCGACTGTTGATCAATTGCCCGCTGCATAGCCTCTTTGATCCACCATGACGCATAGGTGGAAAACCGGTTTTCCTTTGTATAGTCATATTTTTCGGCAGCTCTCATCAGCCCCATATTCCCCTCCTGGATCAGATCCATAAGCGGGATTCCTCTTCCTGTATAATGTTTTGCCAGAGATACGACCAGACGCAGATTTCCCTCCGAAAGCCTTCTCCGTGCCTCTTCGTCGCCCCGGGAGCTCTTTTCTCCCAGACTCCGCTCTTCCTCCTCACTGAGAAGAGGTATCTGTCCGATCTCGTTCAGATAGATCTGAAGAGGTTCTGAAATTTTTTCTGCCGCATTCTGCTGTTCTTTTTCCATAATCTGATGCACCTTTTCTATAGTTTTTCAATAATCTCGCCGTTATGGACTCTTTGAACCACAGTAAGCTCAGAATGGATATCATTTTCTTTCATTATCGCCGCTTCCGTAGATTCAAACGGTTCTTGAGCCACAAGGAGATAACATTTTCTGCACTTCTTTCCATCTTTCTTACAGGCCGACCACATCTCCCATATCGTACATTCCCGCCGGTTTTCCTGCGAGGAATTTGCCTGCCTCAACAGCACCTTTGGCAAATACACTCCTCGAATATGCCGTATGGGTGAATTCGATCACCTCATCCGTTCCCGCGAAGATCACCTCATGATCACCCACGATCGTTCCGCCGCGGACAGCAGAAATTCCGATTTCTTTCTTATCTCTCTTCTGGCGCACCTGACTTCTGTCATACACATAATGATATTCATTATCCAGAGCATCATTGACAGAATCTGCAAGGGCAAGCGCTGTTCCGCTGGGAGCATCCAGCTTCTGATTGTGATGGCGCTCCACGATCTCAATATCATATCCTGCAGGAGCAAGTACTTTTGCCGCATCCTTCAGAAGTTTCAGAAGCAGGTTGATTCCCAGAGACATATTAGCTGACTTAAGAATAGCGGTCTCTTTGGAAGCTTCTTCCACTTTCTTAAGCTGCTCCTCCGAAAGGCCTGTCGTACACAGGACAACCGGCAGTTTCTTCTCCACACAGTAATCGAGAAGAGTGTCTACTGCTTTTGCAGTTGAGAAATCAATCACCACATCTACATCCACATCGCATTTTTCAATAGAATCAAACACCGGATATTCATTCGGCACCTCCGTGAATGTATCCACTCCGGCCGCGATTACGGCGTTCTCATCGCCTTTTACGATCTCTGTAATCATTCTTCCCATCTTTCCATTGCATCCATGCATCAAAAATTTAATCATGTTATTATCCTCCTGTCTTATATATCCACACAAAAACCACTGTACTTTCAGGTGAGTCTGTCTGTTATCAATAAAATAAGGATATCATATCTGAGAGTTAATCTCAACACATGATATCCTTTTAACAATCCCTCTTCTAATCCTCTATGCACTCCAGCTTACTAACAGAGACCTCATATGCCGTGCGGGTTTCTGTCTCTGTCTCGGAAAGTTTTTTCACATATTCACGGCTCTGGATGCGGCCGAGGATCCGCACGTGTTCACCCACTTCAAAGCCCGATGCATATCTTGCATTTCTCCCCCAGCAGATACACGGAATATAGTCCGACTTTCCATACGGCCGATTGACAGCCAGCAGCAGGTCCGCGATTTCTCTTCCCAGCGGAGTCTTGCGGTACACAGGCCGCTTGCACATATACCCCTCCAGAAGAATGTGATTCGTGCGCGCGCCGTCAGGCTCCTCATCCACGAACTCGATCTCCCGTGCAAACACCGACAGTACCAGCCGGTTTCTCTGCTCCTCATGCCGGTTGTAAGAACGGAACTGGCCGGATACCATAATACAGCGGTTTCTGTAATCCTGCGTCACGTCGATGAGACGCTCCGACACCATGACCGGAATTCTGTCATTTGAACTGCTCAGCCTTCTGACAAGGATATCTACCATATAGAATCCCTCCCCGAACACCTCGTGGCTGTATGTAAACTCCGATACCACTGTTCCTATGACTGTTACCTGATTGTTCTCAATGATCTTATCTGACATAATCTGTAGTTCTCCCTTCCTCTTCCTGGTATTTTTTGAGTCACTACTAAATCTATGAAATAATATCATTGATTAGAACCTTGCAGGTAGCAGAATCGTTCGACACTTTTTTACATATTGAGCACTTGTCAAATATGTATTTTGTGATAAAATAAGAAAGTTGCAGCTATATAAAGTATGATTATATTATAAGGAAAGAGTGTAGATATTTATGAAGACAAAACGTGAAGATGTAAGAAATATTGCCATCATTGCTCATGTCGATCACGGCAAAACGACTCTCGTCGACGAGCTGCTAAAGCAGAGCGGCGTATTCCGCGAGAATCAGGAAGTGGCAGAGCGTGTCATGGATTCCAACGACATCGAGCGGGAAAGAGGTATTACGATCCTGTCCAAAAATACAGCTGTCCACTACAAAGGCGTGAAGATCAACATCATCGACACCCCCGGACATGCCGACTTCGGCGGAGAGGTAGAGCGTGTCCTCAAGATGGTAAACGGCGTTATCCTCGTAGTAGACGCCTTTGAGGGAGCAATGCCCCAGACAAAATTCGTTCTCAGGAAGGCGCTTGAATTAAGTCTTCCCGTCATCGTATGTATCAATAAGATCGACCGTCCTGAAGCACGCCCTGAAGAAGTTATTGATGAAGTACTGGAACTTTTCATCGATCTCGGTGCTTCCGATGAGCAGCTGGAATGCCCGTTCGTCTATGCCTCTGCCAAAGCAGGCGTGGCCGTACTTGACCTTACCGACGAGGAGCGCGACATGAAGCCGCTCTTCGAGACGATCCTGGACTATATTCCGGCTCCTGAGGGCGATCCGGATGCTCCGACACAGGTTCTCATCAGCACGATCGATTATAACGAATACGTAGGCCGCATCGGTATCGGAAAGGTAGATAACGGAACAATTGCTGTTAATCAGGAAATGGTTCTTGTCAACCACCACGATCCGGACAAACAGGAAAAGGTAAAGATCAGCCGACTGTATGAATTTGACGGTCTGGAAAAAGTAGAAGTAAAAGAAGCGACTATCGGTTCTATCGTCGCAATCTCCGGTATCTCTGACATTTCCATCGGCGATACTCTCTGCTCACCGGAGAAGCCTGAACCGATCCCGTTCCAGAAGATCTCGGAGCCGACGATTGCCATGCAGTTTATTGTAAACGACAGTCCTTTTGCCGGCCAGGAAGGGAAATACGTGACATCCCGCCATCTGAGAGACCGTCTCTTCCGCGAGCTCAACACCGATGTCAGTCTGCGTGTAGAAGAAATGGACAATACAGACAGCTTCAAAGTGTCCGGCCGCGGCGAGCTGCACCTCTCTGTCCTTATCGAAAATATGCGCAGGGAAGGATATGAATTTGCAGTCAGCAAAGCCGAGGTACTCTACAAGACGGATGAAAACGGAAAGAAACTCGAGCCTATGGAGCTTGCATATATCGATGTTCCTGATGAGTTTACCGGAGTCGTGATTGAGAAACTGGGACAGAGAAAGGGTGAACTCAGAAATATGAGCGCATCAAACGGCGGATATACCCGTCTGGAATTTTCAATTCCTTCAAGAGGGCTCATCGGCTACCGTGGAGAGTTCCTGACTGACACAAAAGGAAACGGTATCCTGAATACAAGTTTCGACGGTTATGCCCCATATAAAGGGGATATCCAGTACCGCAAACAGGGTTCTCTGATCGCGTTTGAGACCGGAGAAGCTGTAACCTACGGTCTGTACAGTGCCCAGGAACGCGGCACACTGTTTATCGGTCCGGGAGAGAGAGTATATGCGGGTATGGTCATCGGACAGAACGGTAAAGCCGAGGATATCGAACTCAACGTCTGCAAAACGAAGCACCTGACTAACACACGTTCCTCCAGCGCTGACGAAGCTCTCCGGCTCACGCCTCCGCGCATCTTAAGCCTTGAGCAGGCGCTCGATTTTATCGATACCGACGAACTGCTTGAAGTTACGCCGAAATCACTGCGCATCCGCAAGAAAATACTGGATTCCAGAATGCGCAAAAGAGCAAATATGAAATAAATCACTCACTTTAAAGTGATTCATCCTATACATTGATACTGT
>DWWI01000031.1 GCA_019119745.1 Candidatus Mediterraneibacter gallistercoris
CTGGACGTTGAGTATCTCTACGAGGCTCCTCTGGCAATGGAAAAAGAACATCTTGCGCAGGTAGTCTGTGAATGCCTTCATCTGGACTGCCCTGAACCGGATCTCAAAGACTGGACTGAGATGGTGGAAAACCTGCGTCACCCGACTCAGGAAGTAACCGTTGCCCTTGTAGGAAAATATATACAGCTGCACGACGCCTACATCAGTGTCGTAGAGGCATTGAAACACGGAGGCATCTACTCCCATACTACAGTAAACATCAAATGGGTTGACTCCGAGACAGTCACTGAAGAAAATGCGGAAGAAATTTTCTCTGACGTCAGCGGCATTCTCGTTCCAGGCGGCTTCGGACACAGAGGAATCGAGGGCAAAATCACAGCCATCAAATATGCCCGCACACATAATATCCCATTCCTCGGCCTCTGCCTTGGCATGCAGCTTGCCATCGTAGAATTTGCAAGAAATGTAATCGGATATCATGACGCACACAGTATGGAGCTTAAACCTGATACCACTCATCCGGTCATCCATATTATGCCGGATCAGATCGGCGTAGAAGACATCGGCGGCACACTCCGTCTTGGCGCTTATCCGTGCGTACTCAAAGAAGGCTCTCTTGCCGAGAAACTGTACGGAACAAAAGAGATCAGTGAGCGTCACCGCCACCGTTATGAAGTAAATAACGATTACCGCGATGTTCTGGAAGAACACGGAATGTCACTGTGCGGACTCTCCCCGGACAGCCGCATCGTTGAGATGATAGAAATTCCGTCCCATCCGTGGTTTATAGCGACACAGGCACATCCGGAGCTTAAGTCCAGACCGAACAGGCCGCATCCTCTCTTCAAAGGATTTGTCGAGGCCGCTCTCAAGAGGCAGAACGAGACAGCGGCGCAGAAGCAGGACTGATAACCGGTTTCGTGTCTACGGACCAGACAGCCGCTAAAATCTTTTATTGATAAAAAGGCCGGTATAACAGAAGATCAGCGTATCCGATGCATCAGGATACGCTGATCTCTTCATTTTCAAACAGATCGTCTATAATCTTTTCATATACCGCACATTTCTCCGCTTTTTTTATTTTCTTTGCGTATTTCTTATAGTTTGTAAATACAGGAGCAAGATATGTCCATAACTCTTTCATCTTATAAAGGATTGTCCTGTCACCGGACATTTCTTCACAGTATCCCGCATACAGAAGGTCATGGAAACGCCGCAGTTCCGCCGCATCTGCTTTTGCCCCTCCCCGGATCTCACGCCCCAGCGCAGGATCGGCCAGAACTCCCCTGCCTGTCATGATACAGTCCACGTCCGGCTGCATCTTTGTAAAACAATCATAATCCTCAGCAGTAAAAATATCTCCGTTATAGCATACCGGATTCCTGCTCTTTGCCCGGGCTTCCGTAAACACTCCTATATTCGGAGTATTTTTATAGAAATCCTTCTGTACCCTCGGATGAATGATCAGCTCCTCCAATGGATATTTATTATATATCTCCAGGAGATGATGAAACTCTTCCGGCGCTTCCATCCCCAGTCTTGTCTTGATAGAGATGCGGATCTCGCATTTTTCAAACACCTCGTACAGAAAAGCGTCCAGCCTGTCGGGCTCCGCAAGGAAACCGGCTCCTCTCCCCTTTGTCACAACGGTCTTGGACGGACATCCCAGATTAAGATTGATTTCTTTATATCCATACTCACCGAGTTTATATGCCGTCCGTATAAAGTCCTCGGGTCTGTTCGTAAGAATCTGAGGAACCGTATACATTCCTTCATTGTGTTCCGGCAGTATATCCTTCTTCTCTCTGGCACTGAAGTGCCCCATCTGATTCGGCCGGATAAACGGCACGAAATATTTGTCAAATCCTCCGAAACATTCATGGACGACGCTGCGGAAGATCCAGCCCGTAATTCCCTCAAGCGGGGCTAAATAAAGTCTCATACTCTTCTCTCTTTCGTTAAACTGCAGTCATACATCCATACGTTATTACAGAATGGAACTTCTTGTCAAGCAGAAAATGATATGCTAATATGGTCAACAGAATAAAAACGAAACAAGGAGTGATACAATGCACACGATCAGAAAATTCATAGATTATTATGCGCCGTACAAAGCGGTCTTTTTTATTGACCTTATCTGCGCCGCTTTCATCAGCATCGTAGATCTGGCATATCCGCAGATCCTGCGCACAATGACAAACACGCTCTTCACCAGAGACAGCGGCACGATCCTCGGAACTCTGCCCTGGATCGCCCTGGGGCTTCTGGCTATGTATATCATCCAGAGTCTATGTAAGTACTATGTAAGTTATCAGGGACATATGATGGGCGCCAATATGGAACGTGATATGCGCCAGCAGCTCTTTGATCACTATGAGAAGCTGTCCTTTTCCTACTATAGTCAGAACAATTCCGGGCAGATGATGAGCAAGCTCGTCTCAGACCTGTTCGATATCGCGGAGTTCGCGCATCACGGTCCTGAAAATCTCTTTATCTCCGTGGTAAAGATCGTCGGCTCTTTCATCTTCCTGTTCCTCATTAACTGGCGGCTTGCGCTTCCCCTCGTCGTTCTCGTTCTGTGTATGTTCATTTTCTCTTTCCGTCAGAATCAGCGGATGCAGGAGACATTCATGGAGAACCGCAGAAAGATCGGCGACGTCAATTCCAGTCTGCAGGATACACTGGCAGGCATCCGCGTTGTCCAGTCTTTTGCTAATGAAGAAATCGAGCGCGAGAAATTCAGAAAAAGCAACCATGCATTTCTCATCTCCAAACGGAACAATTATAACTGTATGGGGAATTTCATGGGGTGGAACCTTTTCTTCCAGGGAATGATGTATCTCGTAACGCTTGTATTCGGCGGATATCTCATTGCCCACAATCTCATGAATGTAACAGATCTTGCAATGTATGCCCTTTACATCGGCATCTTTATCAGCCCGATCCAGATCCTTGTAGAACTGATCGAGATGATGCAGAAAGGTCTCGCCGGATTCCGCCGGTTCCTGGACGTGATGGAGACAGAACCTGAGATCGTCGATGCCCCGGATGCAAAACCGCTCACCGACGTGAAAGGCCGTGTCTGCTATGAAGACGTGTCCTTCCATTACAGTGACGACGACACACCGGTACTATCCCATGTATCCTTTGAAATCCCGGCCGGAAAATCCATCGCCCTTGTAGGCCCGTCAGGAAGCGGGAAAACCACTATCTGCTCTCTCCTGCCCAGATTCTACGATGTAACAGGCGGGCGGATCACGATCGACGGCAAAGATGTCCGCACACTGACTCTTAAGAGCCTGAGAACTCAGATCGGCATGGTACAGCAGGATGTCTACCTTTTCGCAGGCACCATACGTGAAAATATTGCCTACGGAAAACCCGGCGCATCTATGGAAGAAATCATTGAAGCCGCAAAGCGTGCCAATATCCACGATTTCATCGAAGAACTGCCGGACGGTTATGACACCTTTGTCGGCGAGCGCGGCGCGCGTCTCTCCGGCGGACAAAAACAGCGCATCTCCATTGCCCGGGTATTCCTGAAGAATCCGCCGATCCTCGTTCTTGACGAAGCAACCAGCGCCCTGGACAATGAGAGCGAACGCTGGATCCAGCAGAGTCTGGAGGAACTCTCCGAAGGCCGGACGACCATCACCATCGCCCACCGCCTCTCCACCATCCGAAATGCCGACGAGATCATCGTCATCACAGAGGATGGGATCGCTGAACGCGGAACCCATGAATCGCTGCTGCAGCAGAACGGGATCTATGCGCACTACTACAATATGTAGATATATTTCGATTTCTCGTACTGGCAAAGTATTCGACGGGAGGCAGGTATTGTTAACGCACACGTTTTCACTCGGTCACAGCGTAACGGTACATAAGAGCGCAAAAGACGCGCTCTAAGTACCGACGCTGCTCCAACGGTGCGTACACAATACCTGCCTCCCGGCTG
>DWWI01000032.1 GCA_019119745.1 Candidatus Mediterraneibacter gallistercoris
CGTAAACTGTTCCGGCACAAGGACAAGATAATTCTTCTCCGGATGCCGGATGGACTCTTCTATGATATTTTGATACAGGCAGTAGGATTTCCCGCTGCCGGAATTACCGAATATGAATTGTAATGACATAAATCTACTCCTTGTTAAGTCTACTCCCTGATGTCACGGATTCGTCCGGATTCATTTACCGGTGATTATACTGCGTGCGCAGAAAAGGAAGCAGGACGAAACGATTCTGACACTTCGGATTGCGCTTTGCGCAATCATTATATCACACCGCCTGTTTACTGTCATTTTCTCCTCATAAAAACATATCAGTTCAGTCCATGATTGACATCCTCTTTCGTTTCTGTTATCCTTTGTGCAGATTAAAGAAAACGCTTCTCTGTTTTCGTAAGATTGGAGTTGAAAAGATGTTCTGTCTGTTTTGTCATGTGATCGCAGGAAAGTAATCTCATCATCCCGACTCATACAGAAACAGGATCAGTATGTCAGAAGGACCGCGGAATTTACTTTCCCGCGGTCCTTTTCAATGTATTACTCTTATAAAGGAGGCTGATCAATAATGTCACTGATACAGGTTAAAAATCTGAGTTTCACATATGAGGACTGTTTCGACCCTGTCTTTGAAAATGTCTCTTTCCAGATCGACACGGACTGGAAGCTGGGATTTATTGGCAGAAACGGCAAGGGAAAGACTACTTTCCTGAAGCTGCTGACCGGAGAATATGAATACTCCGGCACCATCCTCTCTTCTGTTGATTTTGAATATTTTCCATATCAGGTGGAAAATAAAGCGCAGCTCACTTATGAGATTGCCGAATCCGTCAACCCCGCCATGGAACAGTGGGAGCTTCTGCGCGAACTGAATCTTCTCGACGCGGATGCAGAAATCCTGTACCGTCCGTTTTGCACACTCAGCTTCGGGGAACAGTCAAAAGTATTGCTGGCGTCTCTATTTCTTAAAGAGCACGCCTTTCTCCTGATCGATGAGCCGACGAATCATCTGGATGCAGCTGCACGGGATAAAATTGCAGACTACCTTGCACACAAAAAAGGATTTATTCTTGTCTCCCATGACCGGGATTTTCTTGACTGCTGCACAGATCATGTCCTTGTTCTCAACCGAAGATCCATCGAGGTGCGGAAAGGGAGCTTTTCATCATGGTATGAGGACAAACTTTCACGGGATGAATCCGAGATCCGGCAGAATGCCCGGCTTAAAAAGGACATCCGCAAACTTAAAGACGCCGCGCGTCAGGCGGCGCGCTGGTCGGATAAGACGGAGGCTTCAAAGATCGGGAACCACATAGGAGACCGCGGATTCGTCGGTCATCAGGCTGCCAAAATGATGAAGCGCTCTAAAATGCTGGAACGAAGGCGCGAAAACGCCGTGCAGGAAAAGGAGAAACTCTTAAAGGATATAGAATCTCCCGAGCCTCTGAAGATCAATATGCTTCATTATCACAGCAGCAGCCTTGTCACAATTAAGGATCTCTCTGTCCGCTATCCGGATTCTGACACACCGCTTTTCTCCGGTCTGTCAATGGAGATCCGGTCAGGCAGCCGTATCGCCCTGTCCGGGAAAAACGGGTGCGGCAAGTCCAGCCTGATTCGTCTGATCCTCGGAGAAAACATTCCCCATACCGGAGAAATATCCGCCGCGTCAGGGCTGCGTATCTCCTATGTCTCTCAGGATACCTCGCAACTTCATGGCACACTGTCCGAATTCGCACTGCACTGCGGCGTGGATGCTTCTCTTCTTCTCACCGTACTTGACAAACTGGGACTGGAGCGCCCGCAGTTTGAAAAGAGAATTGAAACTTACAGCGAAGGGCAGAAGAAAAAAGTACTGCTTGCAAAATCACTCTGTGAACCGGCCCATCTCTTTGTGTGGGATGAACCGCTGAATTATATCGATATATTTTCCCGCATTCAGCTGGAAGACCTGCTGCTTGCCTGTCAGCCGTCCATGCTCTTCGTGGAACACGACCGGACATTCCGTGAAAAAATCGCGACGGAAATCATCGAACTGTAAGCAGCCGCCAGGATTCCTGTCAGACCCGGACTTCGGCTTGCTGCGCATCCCGCGGAGCGTTTTGTTTAATAGAGAACGAAGCTTCCTATTAAACAAATAAAAACTCTGTATCAGGTGGTCTCTTCCATCTGTACAGAGTTTTTTGTAATAATTATTTTCTTTATCTGATTCCAGTATTTTCTATCGGATCATATCCTGCAGTTTACTCTTCGGCACTGCACCGATCTGCTTTCCTGCAATCTCTCCATTCTTAAATGCGATAAATGTAGGAATACTCATAACACCGTATTTCTGTGCGACTGCCATCTCTTCATCAATATTGATCTTGCACACCTTTACACCTGTCTCTTCATTTGCGATCTCCTCTACAACCGGCCCCATCATCTTACACGGTCCGCACCAGTCTGCATAGAAATCAACGAGCACTGTCTGCCCTGCCTGAAGCACTTCCTGATCAAAATTCTCTGTTGTCAACTTTACAACTGCCATGTTTATATCCTCCTTATAAATCCTCTAAATCTATATCTATTGTCATTTCATGGTCTTAGTATACCACAATCCGGTGATTTTTCAGTGACAAAATCACATTTATTATATCTTGCCCAGTTTTTTGGCGTCAATAATGGTAATCTTCCCTCTTGTCAGCTTTACGAGTCCGTCCGACTGAAACTGCTTCAGGATTCTTGTGACGACTTCCCGTGCAGTCCCGGCGTCTTTCGCAATATCCTCGTGGGTGATCTTCAGCTCATCTCCTCCTTCTATAGCTCTGTGCTCCAACAGCGCTCCCGCAATCCTTGATGCCACATTGGAGAACACGAACTGGTTGAACAGCCACATGATATCCGAAAACTTCTCCGAGATCATCTCCATCGTATAGTCTTTCACTGCTCCGCTCTCATCATACAGCTTCCGGTATACTTTCTTTGGGATCGTATAGATCTCGCAGTCCTTCTCCATCTCCATGTCAAGCTCGATATCCATGCCGTTGAGCATACACGCTGCGCTTAATATACTCACATCCCCGTCCAGCAGCCGGAACAGAGTGATATCTCCGCCGCCCGGTGATGTGATAAATACACGTGCCCTGCCGGAGCCGATAATCTGTACACCTGCACATTCGCCTCCCCCGAAATGAAGCCGCGTCTTTTTCTCACATAGATTTCTTGTCGTATTATTTACGATCTCCGTTCT
>DWWI01000033.1 GCA_019119745.1 Candidatus Mediterraneibacter gallistercoris
GCTAATGTTCTTTGAGCTTATTGCACGCAACAGTAAAAGAAGCAGAAAAGAGAACGGGTTGTTTTTTACGACGCTTCTGGTCTCTGTCATAGCATTTTATATTATACTTTCCCTTTCGCGTCAGGATGTTATGCTGTTCCTCCGGAAAATGGAAAGTGACGCGGTAAACCGTCTCCTTTCAATGATCCCCGTGTTTTATGTGCTTACGCTGGTCGTCCTGTTCTTTCTGATCTACTTTGCCAGCAAGTTCCAGCTGGAACGGCGCAGGCATGAGTTCGGGATGTATCTGATGATGGGAATGACGAGGAACAGGCTGTTTGTGCTTCTTCTGGCAGAGGATGTGCGGAGCAGTGTTATCGCCCTGCTGATCGGACTTCCGGCTGGAGTTCTTCTGTCGGAGCTGATCAGTCTGGTGACTGCCCGGCTGGTGGGACTGGGGATCATCGGACACCGGTTCACACTGTCGCTCCATGCCGTTTTGCTGACAGCAGCAGGGTTCTTCCTCATTAAGCTCGCTGCTTTCCTGATCCTGAGCGCGAAGATCAGCCGTCAGGAGATTGGCTCTCTTCTCTCGGAAAAGCCGGAGGAGACAAAGAAGCAGCATCCGGCGTTTGTCTACGGACTGGCGCTTCTTGCAGGCGTCTTATGTCTCGGGACGGCATATTATCTGGCGATCCAGGGAATGTCATGGACACAGATCCGGACGATGGGGCTTACGCTGCTGCTGGGATTCGCCGGAACACTGCTGTTCTTCTACGGACTGAGATATATATTTGACCTGATCATAAAAGGCGGGAAGAAGGACAGGCGTCTGCATATATTCAATGTGCGCCAGCTGCAGGAAAATGTAGTCCGTAAGTCGGCCACCATGGCAGTCACCTCTCTTCTGATACTCGGCGCCCTCTGCTGCTTTGGCGCCGGAGTGGCGATCGCGGTCAGCTACGGACAGTCAGAGCCTCATGTGATGGACTACACATTTATACCGGAGTATACGGATGAACCGAATCAGGAGCAGGGAGCTTCGGATATACTTGATACATTGCACAAGGCAGGTCTGGACACGGAGTTTTCCAGATTGTTTAAAATGAAGATCGGCCGTATCCGCACAACTGATATCCTCACGGAAGATGATTTTGAAAATGCATATTCGATGGACGATGTAATGGAGCAGATTGCCGGATTTCCGGCTTCGGATGACAAGGATGTGCTTTTAAATACGCTGAGTTTTGCAGACTATCCGTATTTGATCTCGCTTTCCGGATATAATGAACTGCTCCGTGCCGCCGGGCTTCCCGAGATAAAGCTGGGGAAAGATGAAGCGGCTGTATATATGGACAGTACTTATGTCAATGAGAAACGGCTTGAGATCATGGACTCTGTCCTTGCAAAACACCCGGAAGCTAAGATCGGCGGGAATCCGGTGAAGCTGACCGGTAAGGTACAGACGACAGCGGTTGTGACGGACTATTCGATCACGCTGTCATTTGCGCTGATCCTGCCGGATGATGCATTTCAATATTATACGCAGGATCAGTACGACATCTATGTCAATGGAGTGCTGGATAGCAGTACCACAGAAAAAACCGGCCTTATGCAGGCAATCTCCGGGATGAATGAGAGATTAAACGGGACCGGCCTGTACTACGAGAGCTATCTGCAGAACATGGGGCGGCAGCTTTTCTATATGGTGGCGGCAAGCTATATTACGATCTATCTGGCGGTCATCTTTCTGATCGTGGCAAATACCGTAATCGGAGTGCAGTTCCTGATGAACCAGCAGCGGACGAACCGGAGATATAGAACGCTCATCAAGCTGGGCGCCGGGTATGAAACACTGTGCGGATCTGCCAAGAAACAGATCAACTGGTATTTCGGGATCCCGGTGCTTGCGGCGGCTGTAAGCAGCCTGTTTGCAGTGCGGGCGCTGTTCACAGGGATCCTCTCGTCCAGAACTCAGGGGACGATCGGAGAGATGCTGGTTATTTCCGCGGCTATGATTCTTGTACTGTGTGTGATAGAATGTATTTATATGACGGCGGTAAAACGCTCCAGCAACAGATATCTATTGACATTAATGGCGCCGGAGCGGGAAGAGTAACGGTCTGGATCCGAAGCAGGATACGGCAGAAGCAACGGGAGGTGCGGGAAAGGATGAAGCGGATCGCGGTGGTTGAGGATGAACCTCTTATGCGCGAAGAACTGGCGCTGATGCTCAGAAGAGCAGGATATGAGACAGCAGAGATCAGTGAATTCGACCATGTGACAAAGCAGTTGGAAGAACTCACGCCTGATCTTGTAGTGCTCGATCTCAATCTCCCGGGCGTCAGCGGATTTCAGATCTGCCGGGAGATCAAGGGGAGAAGCCCGTTCCCGGTACTCGTGCTGACCTCCCGGGATCAGATGAAAGATGAGCTCCGGGCTCTTGAGCTCGGAGCGGATGAATATCTGACGAAACCGTGCCGCAGGGAGAGATTCCTTGCCCGGGTATCCAATGTACTGAAGCGCTATGAAGGACGGGCGAATCTGCTGGAGGGCCCGGGCTTCCTTCTGGACCGTCAGACTTATACGCTGTACATCAACAACAGCTCTATCGTGCTTCCGAAAAATCAGGGGAAACTGCTTGAGATATTTCTGTCCCGCAGCGACAGGACGGTTGCAAAAGACGACCTGTGTACAGCGCTGTGGGGCACGACAGAGTTTATTGACGAGAATGCGCTGCAGGTCAACCTGACAAGGCTGAAAAAGACGATGGCAGGACTGGGCATGAGGCAGAAGATCGCGCCGGTCCGGGGTGTGGGATATCGTCTGGAGCATGAAGAAGGCTCAGAAAATGATCCCGGGGAAAATCCCGGGCAGGATACCGATCTTGGAAATGAGGAGGAGTCATTATGAGAAACAGACTGCTTTATCTGTCCCGGTATCTGCCGTGGCTTGCGCTGCTGCTCGGACTTGATGCGGTCTCGGCGCTCCTGCTGTGGCTCTCCGAGGCGGAGGCTTTTGGCGCGCTGATCCCTCTGATCCTGCTGGGAACAGTCCTTTTGTTCTTTGTGACAGCATTTGTATTGATCCGCGTGGAGCAGAAGCGGGAAAATGCGTTTCATGCATTTTTGAATAATCCTGACCTTATCAATGAAGAAAATCTGATCCGGACGGTCAGCGCGTCTAAACGGGAATCTGTCCGACTGCTGGGAACTGTCCTGCGGGAAAAAGACCTCGCCTGCAGCAGAGCGAAAGCTGCGGCTGAGGATTATGAGGAATATGTGGAGGCGTGGGCGCATGAGACGAAAACCCCGCTGTCACTTCTGACAATGGTACTGGACAATCAGGGAAAAGAAATCCCCGCACCGGCTGCATTTAAGCTGGAATATGTCCGAAGCCGGCTTCAGGAGTATATCAGCCAGATCCTTTACTACGCGCGCCTAAAGAGCGGAAGAAAAGATTATCTGTTCGAGTATGTAGATCTGAATGACTGCATCGGTGAGGTGCTGGAAGATTACAGTCTGCTCCTGAAAGAGAAAAATTTCAAAATTACTGTACAGGTGCCTGAGCTTTCGGTCTATACTGACCGGAGAGGAATTGAATTCCTGCTTGGACAGATCGTGAGCAACACAGTGAAATACTGTACCGTAATGTCCGGGAACACTGCTAAAGCGGCTGATACGGAGAAGTATGATAGTGCTGACAGAGAAAAACGGCCGGAACTTAAAATTACTTTGGAGCAGTCGGAGACAGAAGATGTGCTGCGTATACAAGATAATGGGATCGGTGTGAAAGAATGTGACCTGCCCTATATCTTTGAAAAAGGATTTACGGGAGATTCGGAGAATTCAGGAAAGAAGGCAACGGGAATGGGACTCTATCTGTCAAAGAAGATGGCGGATGATCTGAAACTCGGACTGGAAGCCGCATCTGAGCGGGGCGCGGGATTTGAGATGGCAATCCGGTTCCCGCGGGTCTGAGAAAGAAATTTCGATTTTTCGGACTGAATGCCAATGGGATAAGGTCCGAAATCAGATGGAGATGAGGCAATGAAATACTTTTTAAGATAACCGGCATGTGCTTCAGGCTCCGCTCCGTAATTCGGGAAAAATTAAAGGTTCTGAAAGCTGACTAAAAGCAAAGCCTGAAAATGGGAAACTCGTCTTCGACTCAAACACCCCATTTTCAGGCTTAACGTCATCATTCAGAGCCTTAACTTTTCCATCGAATTACTTCGAAGTCGCCTTCCTCACATACCAGTCATCTCTTTAAAGTCTTTCGATGCCTCGTCTCCATCTGTTTTCTGTTTTATCGGATTCGGCATCCAGTCCGACAAATATGAAAGCTAAAGAAACCGGTTAAAGGGGTAAATAATGAGGTAAATAATAGAGAAGAAGTTATTTATTGGTCTGGCGGAGAACCGTTTCCGGTTATGGAGATTTCTGGTTCCGCTTGTTCGTCTTATATCTGCAGAGAACATCCCGTGTCAAGCCTGCGAAGCACCTGTTTACAGGCAAGGGCTTGACACGGGATGTTCCTGCAGATGAATATTATTCAAGCGGACCAGAAATTAATGCGGTTCGAATTCGAACCGGAAGATCAACAAATCCTAAATCAGCCAAAAAAATAAGATCATAGTCGGGGAAGTCGCTTCTTCTACCCGTTTGCATGAGAATTTTCGGACTGGGAAAGAAAGCAGCCGGGGGCAGGTATTGCGTACGCACCGTTGGAGCAGCGTCGGCTCTTAGAGCGCGTCTTTTGCGCTCTTATGTACCGTTACGCTGCGACCGAATGAAAATGTGTGCGTTAGCAATACCTGCCTCCCGGCGGATACTTTATCAGACTGAAAAAATCGAAATTTTACTTTAGAACGGCCCATACCCGATTCCATAGGCGATCATGACAAGTACGAACGCGCTGACGATAAATCCAAGGTATATCTTCCAGCAGAATTTGATCCATGAGCCGTAGTCCACGCCGCACATGGACAGCTGGACAAGGGAGCTTCCCGGCCAGAAACTGTTTGTAATGCCGTCTCCGTACTGATAAGTGAGCACGAGCACCTGCTGGTTGATGTTCAGTATCTTTCCAAGAGGCTGCAGGATCGGCATAACGATGACGGCCTTTCCGCTTCCGGATACGACAAGGAAGTTGAACAGTGTCACAAAGATGAAGATGATGAGAAGCGCGAGGATGGCACTTCTGTTCTCCAGCAGCTGTGACATGCCGTGCACGATCGTATCCATGATGCACGCCTGATTCATAAGCACTACGACTGACTGGGCAAGTCCTACCGCAAAAGCCGCGGCGAATACACGGACAGCACCTTTACAGAAGAGCTGGCATGCTTCGCTCGGTCCGATCCGAAAGATAATGGAGAGCAGGATTCCCATGATCACGTAAATTGCCGCGATCTGAGGGAAGGACCAACCAAGTCTGATACAGCCGAAGCCCTGTATGATAATGATTCCGAGGAATACAAGAAGCCCGAGGGCTCTTCTGATATTCATCTCTTCCATTCCCTCTGTATGATTTTCCTGCTTCTGGCTCATATATTCTTCGCTCATCAGACTGAGCGCAGGATTCTTCTTGATCTTACGGCAGTATGTATATAATCCGATCAGACCGATGATATAGAACACGACCAGTCCGACCGCCCGGAATCCGATACCGGAAAACAGCGGCAGTCCCACGATCTGCTGTGCAACTCCGGTCGTAAATGTATTCATCAGACCGGAAGTAAACCCGACAGTGCTTCCTACAATAGCAAGAGCTGTACCCACCATACGGTCGTATCCCAGAGCAAAACCGATGGTCACTGCAAGAGGATAGAACGGATAAGCAGCCTCTCCATATCCGAGCACTCCGAATACGACAAAGATCGTATAGAAAATGCACACAACGGAAAATTCTTTTCCTTTTGTCTTTTTCAGAATCATATTGATCCCGGCCCCAAATGCTCCGCTGACTTCAAGCAGATAGATAACACCTGAACTGATAAAGAGCGTTCCCATGATCGTCGCGCCGTTTACGAAGCCGGTATAGACAGCCTCAAAATAATCCATAAATGTAATAGGCGTCTCATTTTCCACATACTGGAATGTATCCGGATCGATCACGGTGATCCCTGAGGCGTCCTCAATCCGCTCATATAATCCGCTCGGGATCAAATAAGAGAGAATGACGACAAACAGCATGATAACAAGTAATATAATGAAGACATGAGGCATATGGAAGCCTTTCTTCTGTGTTTTTCCGTTCATTTTTAATGGTTCTCCTTTCCGTGTTCCTCAAGCCACGTAACAGCCACATTTGCATGGACTGCTGCTCCGAGAGGCAGCACTTCTTCGTCCAGCATCATCTTCGGACTGTGAAGCGGTGCATTGCCCGGCTTTCCTGCTCCGATAAATACGAACATACCGGGAACTTCGGTTGTCACATATCCGAAATCCTCTGTCCCTGTCATTGGCGGAATCTGATGTACTTTCTCTACTCCGACGATCTCCCCGATATGCGGGACGACATCTCTGCACAGTTCTTCATTTGAATATGTACAGGGTGTGTGGAATATAGTCAGGTCATACTCACCGTTCCACGCTTTCACATAATGATCGATCACTTCGGGAATACGCTGTTTCAAATGCTCGGCTGCCTCTACATCCAGCGTGCGCAGTCCGATGTGGAGTTCCGCCTCGTCCGGGATAATATTAACTGCCGTTCCGCCCTTTGCCACACCGCACGTCAGAGCCACCATTGCCGCAGGATCTGCTTCCCGTGTTGCCAGCAGATTAACCGCCTGATACACCTGATTCATGATCATCAGCGGATCCGTACAAAGCTGGGGCTGGGAACTGTGTCCTCCTCTTCCGTGGATCTTCAGTATAAAGGAATCAAGAGAAGCGGAATTTACGCCTACCGCATAGCCGACTTTCCCGGTCTCATCTGTAGGCTGGACGTGCAGTCCGAACGCCGCATCCACCGGCGGATCCTGAAGCGCGCCGTTTTCCACCATGACCCGCGCGCCTGCTCCGGTTTCTTCTCCCGGCTGGAACATAAGTTTTACGGAACCCTTAAGCTCACTTTCCATATCCTTTAAAATCTGCGCCGCTCCGAGCAGCATAGCTGCATGGCTGTCATGTCCGCACATATGACCGGCTCCATTGCATGATTTATAATCCAGATCATTATCCTCTCTGACCGGCAGCGCATCCATGTCTGCCCTCAGAAGGATACACGGGCTTCCGTGTCCGATCACGGCGGTAACACCGGTCTCCTTCTCCATTCTTGGAAATCCCGCTTCTACAAAATCGTCCGTCATTTTTTCCGGGAGCGGTCCCCCGCAGTCTTTCCATGGAATTTCCATCTCATCCAGACGCTTTTTGATGTATGCGCTTGTCTCTGGCAGATCTGTTCCGATCTCCGGCATCTGATGCAGAATTCTTCTGTCCTGTGTAATCTGATCCTTCAGCGCATATGCTCTCTTCTTTATCTCTTCGGCTGATATTGCCATATTTTATGCTCCTTTCCGACTTCTTCACATATCTCCTTATAAAACGAAAAAACTCCGGACATCTTGTTGTTCCAGCCTCGGAGTCATCTGTTCATAATTATAATATCTGTTTGCATAAATATTCTATATGCTAACATTTTTTATTTCATTTTACAAGGTTTTTAAAGATTTTTCCTGACAAAAACAGGCCATTCTGCTATCATAGACACTAAAGGAGTGTAAAACAGCATGAAAAAATCTGAAAAACATATCTTTATTAATGGAAAAATATTTACATCAGATGACAGCTGTCCTTACGCAGACATTATGGTTGTCGAAGGAGGACGCATCATCTGGATCGGAACAGAATCCGACATGCCAAAAGAATATGCAGAAATAATTTCAGGTCGGCCGTACGCACAGGATGGAGTTTCTTCAGTGACTGACCTGAAGGGCAGACGCGTAATCCCCGGATTTGTGGACGCCCATATGCATCCGGTCATGCTTGCGGATTTCCGCAAGAAGATCACGGCGATGCCGCCGGAGATCAATTCTATAGAAGATCTTGTCGAGGCAGTCAGAGAACGCCGCGGACAACAGGCCGCCGGAGAATGGATCGAAGGATGGGGCTATGACGAGCAGGGACTTCTCGAGAAGCGTTCTCCCACCCGCTATGATCTGGACCGGGGCTGCAGTGATTCCCCTGTATCCATTATGCGTACATGCGCACATATCCGCTGCGTCAACAGCATGGCACTCGGACTGGCAGGCATTGACAGAAATACACCGGATCCGCCGGGCGGAGAGATCGAGAGAGACGAAAACGGCGAACCCACGGGGGTCCTCAAGGAGAATGCCCGTAACCTGATCGTACCTCTGATGCCGCAGGAATCTGTCGAACAGCATGTGGACAACCTGCTGGAGCTGGGCGGGGTTCTCATCTCCCAGGGCATCACTACGATCTGTGATATGGGCAATCTGGACGAAAGCGATAATATACCGGTCTATGAGGCAGCCGCAAAGCGAGGCTTCCATCAGAGGGTCGGTGTTTACTACATGTGGGATTTCTTTGCAGATGATAAAGGATTCCATATCCCGGAAGAAAGATACGACCGGAACCGTCAGATCTTCGCAGCAGGCTTAAAGCTTATCGGAGACGGCAGCATCTCCGGACGGACTGCATGGATGAACCGGCCTTATTACGGCTCTGAAGATGAATACGGCATCTCCGTATGCAGCGATCACCTTGTGGAAACTGCCATTGCTTTCTGTAAAGAAAATCACTGCCAGCTCTCCATGCACGCTATGGGCGGCAGGGCTATCGCAAGAATGATCGACCGGGCATGTCAGGAAGCGCCATGGACAACAGGTGATATTCCATATGTGCGGGTGGAGCATGTCACAGATCCCTCCAAAGACAGTATCACAAAAGCCGCCGAACACGGCATCTCCTTTGTGTCCCAGCCAATCTTCCCGTATGCGGAGAGCAAAAGCTATCTCTCCAATCTCGGTGCAGACTGGTTAAAACAGTGCTATCCTTATAAGGATATGCTGGATGCAGGTGTTTCCCTGGGCTTCTCAACTGATGCCCCGGC
>DWWI01000034.1 GCA_019119745.1 Candidatus Mediterraneibacter gallistercoris
GCGGTAGCAGTGGGATACTATACGCAGAGTGGCGTATCCATTGGTTATTGTGCCCAGATTGCAGGTATGACAGAAGAAGAGTTTATAAAATATCTTGGAAAAAATCATATATCTATCTTTAAGTATGACAATAAGGAAGAGTTTCTGGAGGAATTGAATAATGCGTAAAGTGATTGTGAACTCAACGCCATTGATTGTACTTTGCAGTATAGGACGTTTGGAAATTATGCCAAGAACAAAATGCAGATTTGGCTATTATAGATGATAATGCGGCCAAGAAAACAGCAAAATATCTAGGAATTCCTGTAACCGGAACACTGGGAGTTCTTATAAAAGCAAAACAGCAAGGCTTTATAAATGAGATTCGCCCGATTATTTCTGAATTAAAGGCAAATGGATTTTATGTAAGCCAACAGGTTGAAGAGTTGGTCTTAAAATATGCAGGTGAAATGTAAGCAGCGACGCAGATCTTCACAAGGACAGGAGGAGAGACATGTCAATAGCAGTATACATAAGAAAAGAATATTTCCGCGCTGTCACGATCAAAGATAAGAGCGCACATATATTGGAATTTCAATACCGGCCTCAGACTGTCGATGTGTTTGAAGATGGGTATCAGGTATTTCACATGGAATATATTCTTGAGAGCAAAACAAAAGCAGAGATTATGGAGTTTTATCTTACTGACTTTGCTCTGCGGGGAAAAGGATATGGAACTGTGTGCATGAATGAGATAGCAGATCAGCTGAACAAAAAGGGCGTTACGCTGATCACCGCGCCGACAGGCTATGAACTGGCGCCGCTTGGCTATACCGGTCCGGACCAGTACCGTGAACTGATGGCAGGCTTCTATGAGAAAACCGGATTTTCCATCAGCGGAGACGGGGATATCGCCATGAAAATATTAGGTGAACAATAATTCTGTATAAACTGCACAATTTTCTCAAACGAAATTAGTCAATATTTATGAGTTGACTATTTATGGAAAATTTGTTTATACTTAGAACGTAAATCGAATACGTCAGATAGTGTGTTACTGAGCATCAGGCATAAACTATCCTTTTTAAATTGCACTATATGCAAACAAAAGGATTCAGTTTATGCCTTTTTTGCGCGTAAGCTATAAGCCGTGCACCTGAGTAAAAAAACGGAAGGAAAGCTTGCTTTCCGTTACGCTTTTCTACTCAGGTATAGGGCGCCAGCCCGCGACCGAGAAGGAGCGGAGCGGAATCGAGGTGCGCAGCACGGCTGGAGGGTGTGAAACGCCAACACAATATGACGGATTCGGAAATGAGAGTTTAAGGAGGAAACAAGATGAAAGACAAGATTTTCGGAGTATTGCAGAGAGTCGGACGGAGCTTTATGCTTCCGATTGCAATCCTTCCCGTGGCGGGACTTCTGCTTGGTATCGGAAGCTCTTTTACGAATGCGACTATGATTGAGACTTACGGTCTCGAAAGTATCCTGGGCGAGGGCACGATCCTGAACGCGCTCCTCACGATCCTGAGCAGTGCGGGAAATGTAATTTTCGACAATCTGCCGCTGATCTTTGCGGTAGGCGTGGCCATCGGTATGGCGAAAAAAGAGAAAGAGGTTGCAGCGCTTGCGGCTATGATCTCATTCTTTGTTATGCATATCTGTATTAATGCAATGCTGGAGATCCGGGGAGATATCCTCGCGGACGGTACGCTCGCGGACCATGTGCTGGACGGTACGATCACCAGTGTGTGCGGAATCCAGTCGCTGCAGATGGGCGTGTTCGGAGGCATTATAGTGGGACTCGGTGTTGCGGCGCTGCACAACAGGTTTTATAAGATCCAACTGCCTAACGCTTTGTCATTCTTTGGCGGATCAAGATTTGTACCGATCATATCGACAATTACTTATGTGGCGGTAGGTATCGCAATGTATTTTGTATGGCCTTTTGTACAGGACGGAATCTATGCTTTGGGCGGACTTGTCACAGGAACAGGCTACTTCGGAACACTGATCTTCGGTATTATCAAGCGTGCGCTGATCCCGTTCGGACTGCACCATGTATTCTATCTTCCGTTTTGGCAGACCGCGGTGGGCGGTACGATGGAAGTAGCCGGTCAGGTCGTTCAGGGCGGACAGAATATTTTCTTCGCGCAGCTCGCTGACCCGAATACAGTTCACTTCAGCGCAGACGCGACAAGATACTTCTCTGGCGAGTTTATTTTCATGATCTTCGGACTTCCGGGAGCAGCCCTTGCGATGTACCGCTGCGCGAAACCGGAGAAGAAGAAACAGGCAGGAGGTCTGCTGCTCTCGGCGGCGCTTGCATCCATGATGACAGGTATTACAGAGCCTATAGAGTTCTCTTTCCTGTTTGTCGCGCCGATGCTGTTTGTTGTACAGGTTATCCTGGCAGGTGCTGCCTATATGATCGCACATATACTGAATATAGCGGTGGGACTTACATTCTCCGGCGGTTTCCTGGATCTGCTTCTGTTTGGTATCCTGCAGGGAAATGACAAGACAAGCTGGATGCTTATTATTCCGGTTGGAATTATTTATTTCTTCCTGTATTATTTCATTTTCAAGTTCCTGATCCTGAAGTTCAATCTGAAGACTCCGGGCAGGGAAGACAATGATGCGGAGACTAAACTCTACACCAAGGCTGATTATCGTGCAAAACAGAGTGCGGGAGCAGACGAAAACAATGCCCCTGCAGCCGGTGATGAGAAGAGTGTACTGATCACGCAGGGACTTGGCGGAAAGAAAAATATTTCAGATGTTGACTGCTGCGCGACACGGCTTCGCTGTACAGTAGTAAAGCCGGAGCTGGTCAATGAAAGCATACTGAAATTGACATCCCCGTCGGGGATTATCCGAAAGGGACAGGGCATACAGATCATTTACGGACCGTCGGTGGCAGTGATAAAATCCAATCTTGAGGATTATCTGGAGACTGCACCGAATGAGGAGTATATACCGGACAATGGAACCGCTAATAATGATCCATCAGACGGCGCGGCGGTCAGCGATGGAGATGGAACAGATAAAATCTCAGGAAATACGCCAACCGGCAGCGGGCAGGTAAAAAAACTCCTCTGCTCACCGGTAAGCGGAGAAGCGGCGGCGATCACGGAAGCGTCTGATGAAGCCTTTGCAGAAAAGATGATGGGAGACGGATATATTGTGAGACCGTCAGAAGGCATGGTATATGCGCCGGAAGATGCGACGGTGTCGTTTGTATTCCCTTCGAAGCACGCAGTGGGGCTGCTCGGCGGTGACGGAGTGGAGTATCTGATCCATATCGGCGTTGATACGGTTAATCTGAACGGAGAAGGATTCGAGGCATTTGTAAAAGACGGCGACAGTGTGAAAAAGGGTGACAAGCTGATCGGTTTTGATATAGAATATATAAAGGAACACGCGAAGTCGGACGAGTGTATTATCGTATTTACCAGCCTCCAGGAAGGAGAAGAAATCCGGCTTGCGAAAGAAGGACCGGTAAATGCTCTTGATGAGACGGCGGAGATTATTTCTTTTTAAGAGGGTTACTGAGAGGAAAGGTTATGAGAGGGTATGTATCGAATCATAAAGGTGCTGAACAACAATGGAATTCTTGTGTATCATAATGAGACGGGAAGGGAACAGATCCTGATGGGAAACGGGATCGGATTCGGCAAGAAGCCGACGCAGCAGATTGAAGGGGTGCCCGGAGCGAAAGTATATTCTCTTGTCACAAGGAGAAAACAGCAGTCAGTGCTTAAGGTCGTCAACGGGATACATCCAAGCTTTATTGAAGCGTCCGGACGTATCATAGAAGAGGCGGAGAAGGTTTTTAAAGAAGTAAATCACGAGATACTTCTCCCCATGGCTGACCACATTGCTCTTGCGGCGAAACGGGCGAAGGAAAACAGGCAGATCCCTAATCCGTTTACCCCGGATATCCGGGTGCTGTTTTCCAGGGAATATACAGTTGCGATGCGCGGCCGGGATATCATCAGGAAGATGACAGGGTATGAGATATCGGATGACGAGGTGGGGTTTCTTACGCTCCATATTCATGCAGGACTGTCTGACGAGCAGGTGTCTGTAGCTTTGGATACAACGCGGATCATCAATGAGGGGATCCGGATGATCGAGTAGGAATTCCGGCAGAAACTTCCCGAGGATTCGCTGGCATATACCCGCCTGATGAGCCATCTTTATTATATGGTGGCCCGTACGAGGAACGGAGAATCTACCAATGTGGACTTCAATGATTTTATCTTCAGTAATTACCCGGCGACAGGGCACGTGGCAGAAAAGGTGTGCAACTATATGAGCGAGGCTCTGAAAAAACCGGTGGGAAAGGAAGAAATCGGATTTCTGGCGATTCATATCCAGAGAGTAATCTCTCCTGAAACATTGTAGAAAAAAGAGAAACTTGTTATACTGATCGGTGTATGGCGGAGTTTTCCGCTGTGCACCGATTTGTCTGTTAAAGGAGGGCTTATGTATAAGATACTTATCGTGGAAGACGACCTGCCCATGGCGCAGGCGATACAGAAAGAAATGAAGATGTGGGGCAATGAGGCGGAATATGTGCAGGATTTCCAGAATGTGCTGACGACATTTACAGATTATGATCCCCATCTGGTACTCATGGATATTACACTTCCGTTCTACAACGGTTATCACTGGTGCAGCGAGATCCGGAAGATCTCCAATGTGCCGATCATATTTATTTCTTCGGCGGCGGATAATATGAATATCATCATGGCGGTCAATATGGGCGGGGACGACTTTGTGGCAAAGCCCTTTGATTTAAGCGTACTGACGGCGAAAGTCCAGGCTGTGCTCAGAAGGACCTATGACCTGGCGGGAAAGATCCCTGTTCTGGAACACAGAGGCGCAATCCTGAACTTGTATGACACGTCGCTTACCTATGAAGGGAAGAAGATCGATCTGACGAAAAATGAGTTCCGTATCCTGCAGACTCTGATGGAGAATAAAGGCAGGCTGGTGAGCCGGGATACGCTTATGACAAAATTGTGGGAGACGGATAATTATATTGAAGAAAATACACTGACGGTCAATATTGCACGATTGAGAAAGAAGCTTGAGAAAGCCGGGCTTACGGATTTTATCACGACTAAGGTGGGCGAAGGCTATATCATCACACAGGATGCAGAGGGGAGATGAGAGAATGAAGCGCTTTTTCAGATATCTCTATGACTGCCG
>DWWI01000001.1 GCA_019119745.1 Candidatus Mediterraneibacter gallistercoris
TTAACTGGGATGGCGAAAAAATACCGTGTATTGAGATCATTAAATGTGATCAGGTAGATGACGGCATGGTGATGCTGGATCTTTCTGTTGACAATTCCAGTGCAACAGAAAATACGCAGACTGTTTTTGAAGAAGCGTGCGCATTGTACGGAATTGATTTTAGTTTCGACTGATGCATAAAAAATAAAATTCAGACAAGAAAAGGAGAATGAAAATGAGTACAGGAATGATTTGTAATTGCAAACAGGTATCTTATGCAGATGTGGAGAATGCACTGCATCAGATGGATAAATTCGATGATGTTCTCTCTGCGTTTGACGAAGTACAGAAAATCACACATTGTTCTACTGGATGCGGCGGATGTCATGACAAGATCATGGACGCTATTTCAGAGATCATGATGGGATAATCAGCCGGATATGAGTATCAGACATATATTATTTGATCTCGACGGGACCCTGCTACCTATGGTGCAGGATGAATTTGTAAAATATTATATGCCGCTGCTCGCCCAGTCCTATATAAACGAGGGCGTATCTGTCGATCCGAAGAAATTTATCGGCGCTGTGTGGGCAGGCTATGAGGCAATGGTGAAAAATGACGGGAGCCGGACGAACCGGGAAGCTTTCTGGAGTTATATGGAGCCGGAGCTGCCATTGTCGGCGGAAGAGTCGGAAAGTATTGCGCTGAAGTTTTATGAAAACGAGTTTAACAAGGCAGTGTGCACGACGAAGCCGACCCCCGTATCAGATCAGATCGTAAAAAGAGCGAAAGAGCGAGGATTCGAGACGTGTCTTGCCACCAACCCGGTATTTCCGCGGTGTGCTACGCTCAATCGTATCCGGTGGGCAGGATTGGACGCACAGGATTTTAAAGTGATCACCACATATGAGACATGTACATATTGTAAGCCTAATCCTGAGTATTTCAGGAATATTCTCGAACAATTCCGGCTCGATCCGTCGGAGTGTCTGATGGTGGGCAATGATGTGGGAGAGGATCTTTCTGTCAGAACGCTCGGCGTCAAGACATATCTTGTGACCGATACGATGGAAAATAAAAAGAATCTTCCGATTGACTCGGAATACACAGGAACTCTGAATGAGCTGCTTGAATTTATCGAAACATTATAGAGTATGGAAAACGGGAAGCCTAATCAACAGGCTTCCCGTATTTTTTGCAGAGATCTATAAATGACTTCATATTATCTGTCAGAAATTTGCTCTTGTGATAGATGATGTTCAGATCGCGCTCAATCGGCTGTTCAAGAGGAATCTGCCGGACAGTTCCTTCCTCGATGTCCTTTTTAACAAGCAGGAAGGGAAGAACTGCCACACCGAGCCCCTCGGCGACGGCTTTTACGATTGCCTGTGTGCTTGTGCTCTCCCACCTCGGACGGACAGAAATCTGGTGCAGGGAGAAGCCGGCATCGAGGAGTTCACGTCCGGCGCTGCCCTTTTCCCGCATAAGGAAAGGAAGACGGGCAAGTTCGGCGAGAGATACTGACTCTGAAGAGATGAGCGGGTGATCGGGCGGAACGATAGCGCACATGCTGTCTTTCATAAACGGAACGGCACGCAGATCCGGATGTGAAGGCTGTGTCTCAATCAGTCCAAGATCAATAGAGCTGTGAATGAGATCATCTTCTACCGAGGATGACTTGCTGACTTTGACTTCAATCGTGAGATTTTGGGATTTCTCCTGATATCTGTGGATCAGGACCGGCAGAATATGGGTGCCGATGGTTATGCTGGCGCCGACGCGGAGCGTGCCGAAAGCGTCCCAGTTGCGCATCTTTTTTTCTATCTCATCAAAGAGAGAGACGATGTGGACGGCATATTCATAGAATTCTTCTCCGCATTCCGTCGGGGCGATATGCCTGCCGATCCGGTCGAACAGGCGTATTCCGTAATATTCTTCCAGTTCCTTTATGGCAAGGCTGACCGAGGGCTGGGCAAGATGCAGTTCCTGCGCGGCTTTTGTAATGCTGTTTTTCTGAAATACGGATACAAAAATCCGCATGTGCCGGAGTGTCATAATGGATTTCCTTTCAATAAAACAGGATGTTAAAAGTAAGTCGGAAACATAAATTTCAAGTTTATGATTATATATATTAAAAATATTATATATTTTATAGAATAATACTATTTTACATATGAATCAAGCGCGAATATACTTAAAAGCGGAGAGAAAACTTCTATAATAATATTTCGGATAAAATGTACTTAGGAAGTCCGGGAACAGAGACGAAGGAGAGAGTATGAGAAGCAAAAAAGAAGTCTTACTGAAATTGTTTGTGTCGACCTTGTATCTGAGCGCATTTACATTCGGCGGGGGATATGTGATTGTGACTCTGATGAAGAAAAAATTTGTGGATGAGTGTCACTGGATCGAAGAGGACGAGATGCTGGATCTGGTGGCCATCGCTCAGTCTTCTCCGGGGGCGATTGCGGTAAACGGTGCGATCGTGGTGGGATATAAACTTGCAGGGGTGATCGGCGCGCTTGTCGCTATTGTGGGGACGGTCATTCCGCCATTCCTTATTATCTCGCTGATCTCGGTGTTTTATAATGCATTCCGGGAAAATTACATTATCGCACAGCTCCTGGAAGGAATGCAGGCAGGTGTGGGAGCGGTCATTGCGGCGGTTGTTTTTGAGATGGGGGAGGGAATCGTAAAAGGGAAAAATACAGGTTCCATTATCATTATGATCGGAGCATTTATCGCATCCTGTATTTTAGGAATTAATGTTGTCTATATTGTAATCGTATGTCTGCTGATCGGCGTTGTGAGAACCCTGGTAAATGAGAGGAGGAGTAAATAATGATCTATCTGGAACTGTTCTGGAGTTTTTTGAAGATCGGACTTTTCAGCTTCGGGGGCGGATATGCGGCAATGCCGCTTATTCAGGAACAGGTAGTCTCCTCCCATAGCTGGCTGAGTATGGCGGAGTTTACGGATCTGATCACAATATCACAGATGACCCCGGGACCGATCGCGATCAATTCTGCAACATTTGTAGGAATTAAGATTGCGGGAATCCCGGGAGCGCTTGTGTCCACAGTGGGATGTATACTGCCTTCATGCATTATTGTTATGCTTATTGCCAAACTGTATCTCAAGTACCGCAATATGAGCCTGCTGCAGGGGGTGCTCAATTCTCTTCGTCCCGCGGTAGTGGCAATGATCGCTTCGGCAGGAATTTCAGTGCTGATCACCGCGTTCTGGGGGAGTGCAGAGCTGATTTCACTTGCGGGGATAAACTGGACGCTGGTTATTATTTTCATTGTATGTGTTGTTCTGCTTCGAAAGTTCAAGATGAATCCTATCCTTGTCATGGTGCTTGCGGGCGTGGCAAAAGCGGGAGTATCTTTACTGCCGCTGTAAGCGCGCGGTACTGCTTATCGGCGGCAGTTAAGCCTGCTTTTCTGAGCGGGTTTAACTGCCGTTAATTGTTACGTATTTATTACGAAAATATATTGACAAATGATATCAGTGTGATATACTTTGAGAGTCAAAGTATTTAAGACTCAAAGTAAATTTGAGAGATTTGGAGAATAGAAATGGTTGGAAAAATATGTGGAACCGGCTCTTACGTACCTCCGCACGTGATGGACAATGACGATCTGTCTAAAATCGTGGATACGAACGACGAGTGGATACGGGAGAGAACCGGGATCGGAAAACGTCACATTATCGGCGAAGAGACAACCTCCTACATGGCGGGGCAGGCTGCGCTGCGTGCCGTGGAACAGAGCGGGATCGATCCGGAGGAGATTGATATGATCCTTGTAGCGACTTCATCATCTGAGACAGTTTTTCCATGTGCTGCATGTGAAGTGCAGAAGATGATCGGTGCATCGCGCGCGGTCGGATATGACCTGAACGCGGCATGTACGGGATTTGTCCTTGCTTTTAATACTGCACAGGCTTACATAAGCGCGGGATTGTGCCGGACAGTTATGGTGATCGGCGCGGACAGTATGAGCAATATGATCGACTGGACAGACAGAAGTACATGCATTCTGTTCGGCGACGGCGCAGGAGCAGCTCTTCTGAGAGCGGAAGAAGGAAGCCCGGTACATATGGCGGCGCATTCGGACGGTGTGAAAGGCCCGGCGCTGACAGGGTTAAGCAGACATCGGAAGAATTGGGAAAAAGAGCTGGAGCCCGGCGCAGTGAAAGAATCTTATATCCATATGGACGGTCAGGGCGTGTTTAAGTTCGCTGTCCGTAAAGTACCTGAAATTATAGAAGAGGTTCTGGAAGAATCGGGAAAGTCACTTGATGAGATTGATTATTTTGTTCTCCATCAGGCGAACCGGAGAATCATAGAGGCAGTAGCCAAGAGACTGAAGACAGATATTTCAAAGTTTCCGATGGATCTTGAGGAGTACGCAAATACTTCCGCGGCGACAGTGCCTATCCTTATCGATGAGATGAACCGTAAAGGAATGTTTGAAAAAGGACAGAAGATCATGATGGCCGGCTTCGGCGCAGGGCTTACATGGGCGGCAAGCCTGTTTGAGTGGTAATCTCCGGCATAAGCCGGATTACATACATTCTCTCCGCATGGCGGAGCGATATAATATCCCCTGAAGGGAAAATATTTTCAAGAAAGAAAGGAAAAGAGAAACCATGTTAGAGAAGATCAAAGAAATCGTAGCAGACTCATTAAATGCAGACGTTGACACACTTACAGAGGAGACATCTTTCAAAGATGACCTTGGAGCTGATTCCCTGGACCTGTTTGAAATGGTAATGGCATTCGAGGAAGAGTTCGAGGTTGAGATCCCGTCTGA
>DWWI01000005.1 GCA_019119745.1 Candidatus Mediterraneibacter gallistercoris
GAAAGATCCGGCCTCTTCTTCCAGACGCGAGATGATCTTGTCAAATTCAAGTTTGGTGAGTGTTTTCTGATTCATATATTCCCCTTTATATATATCGTCTGCGCTAAGTCTGTCCCGGTATGGAACAAACTGAAATTTCAGATTGATACATAATATTCTACCCCATTCTTTCAATAAAGAAAAGTCTTTTCCAAATGATTGAACTATCCGCCTGAATCGGTTATACTAGAATTCGGAGGAAACAGATCCATGCCAGACGATAAAGATCAGATTCCAAAACCGGATGAAAGCCCGGAAGAGAAGAAATATTCTTTTTTGCAAGAGACGATAAAACCAAAACCAATCAGCAGGCAGCAGCTCGCAAAACAGCTTGTGCGGATCGCGATATACGGCTTGATCCTCGGAGCTTTTGCCTGCCTTGGTTTTTTTGCGCTTAAACCGTGGATGCAGGATCTGTTCAGAGGAAATCTTGAGACAGTGACTATCCCCGAAGATGAGGAACCGTCAGAAGACGAGGACGCTTCACAGGGAGAAGAAACGGATTCGGCAGCTGTTACAGAGGCAGAGGATTTCCAGCAGATCATAGACTCCATGAACGAAAGAGCGGAAGAGGCAAAAAAAGGCATTGCCACAGTTCAGCAGGTCTCAGACCAGACGGACTGGGATGCCGAGATGACAGGTATCGGTCAGAGTGTAACAGGAGTGATCACCGCGGATAACGGTCAGGAACTTCTGATTCTCGCAGACAGCTCCATCTGCACGGATGCGTCAGAGTGGACGGTTACGTTTGACGACGGGAAAAGCTATACGGCTGCGCTTAAGAAACAGGACCTGAACACCGGTCTTGCCATGTTCAGTGTATCACGCGGAAATATCTCGGATACCACATGGAATGCGATCAAAGTATCTGTACTGGGAAATTCAAATCTGGTAAAGCAGGGGGACGTCGTAATGGCCCTGGGCACTATGTTTGGTTATCCGGACGGAATGAGTTACGGAATGATCAGCTCTGCGGATTATAAGACGGCGTTTTATGACGGAGAATGCGACGTCCTTGCGACGGATATCGTATCAGAGACACGGGGGACAGGCGTACTGTTCAATATAGACGGAGAGGTCATAGGACTGATCTCACCGACGGTCTGGAACGACAATGACAGCAATGCGGCAAACGCCTATGCCATCTCTGATCTGAAATCAGTGATAGAGATCATGGCAAACGGAGAGAGCGTGCCGTACATCGGGATTTACGGAACTACAGTGACGGCAGAGCTTGAGAAAAAGCAGGGAATGCCGTCAGGAGTGTATGTGGTGGATGTAGACCCGGATTCTCCGGCGATGGAGGCGGGAATCCAGAGTGGAGATATTATCTGCCAGGTCGGAGATGACAGTGTGTCCAGTATCATGACATATCAGAGCGCGGTCCTTAAGATAAAAGCCGGCGGACAGGTTACAGTCAGAGGAATGCGCCTCGGGGCAGACGGGTATGTAGATGTGAAGTTTACCGTAACGGCGGGAAGCAGGGAGCAGTCCGGCAAATAATCTGATCAGGACAATAACTTTAATTATAGAAAGAGGAACAACATGAGATATATTAACGGATTACATGAAGGCGAGACAATAAGGAATGTCTATCTCTGCAAGGGAAAACGTTCCGCGGAGACAAGGAACGGGAAACCTTACGACAATCTGATCCTGCAGGATAAGACAGGGACCCTGGACGGCAAAGTCTGGGATCCGAATTCTCAGGGGATTGCCGATTATGACGAGAAAGACTTTATCGAGGTCTATGGCGATGTGATCAGCTACAACGGCAATCTCCAGCTCAACATCAGACAGATACGGAAAGCGGAAGAGGGCGAGTATGAGCCGGCCGACTATATGCCTACCACAGACAAGAATGTAGAAAAGATGTATGCAGGACTGACGGCATATATCGGAAAGATATCAAATACGTGGCTGAGACAGCTCCTGGAATATTATTTTGTCAAAGATGAGGAATTCATCAGGAAATTCAAAGCACATTCAGCCGCGAAGACAGTGCATCATGGGTTCTCAGGAGGACTTCTGGAGCATACGCTCAGCGTTGTCCACATGTGCGATTATTTCGCGGGAGCATATCCGATACTGAACAGAGACCTGCTGATCACCGCGGCAATCTGCCACGATATCGGCAAGATAAAAGAACTTTCTTCGTTCCCGGATAATGACTATACGGACGAGGGACAGCTTATAGGACATATCGTGATCGGCGTTGAGATGGTGGACGAGGCGATCCGGTCAATCCCGGATTTTCCAGAGCGCCTTGCAAATGAGCTGAAGCACTGTATCATCGCACATCACGGAGAACTGGAGTACGGCTCTCCGAAGAAGCCTGCCCTGGCAGAAGCGATGGCGCTCAATCTGGCAGACAATGCAGACGCCAAGATGCAGACTCTGACGGAGATATTTAAAGGGAAGACAGGAACAGAATGGCTGGGTTATAACAGGCTGTTTGAGTCGAACTTAAGAAGAACATCAGGAGCATAAAATGCAGAAAAATGATACAGCGGTTATCGAGATCACGGATATCGGTTCCGGCGGGGAAGGAATCGGGAAGGCTGACGGCTACACACTCTTTGTGAAGGACGCCGTGATCGGCGACAAAGCGGAAGTAAAGGTCATAAAGGCAAAGAAAAATTACGGTTATGCAAGACTTATGAAAGTGATCGAGCCGTCCCCGTACCGGGTTGAGCCCAGATGCAGGTTCGCGCGCAGATGCGGAGGGTGCCAGATCCAGGAGATGTCCTATGACAGGCAGCTCGCGTTTAAAGAGCAGAAGGTACGGAGCAATCTGGAGCGCATCGGAGGCTTTGCGCCGGAGCTGATCGAGCGTATCATGGAACCGATCGTAGGAATGGAAGACCCGTTCGGTTACCGCAATAAGGCCCAGTTCCCGTTCGGAACGGATAAAGAAGGGAACCCGGTCACCGGATTTTATGCCGGACGGACTCATGATATCATCGCAAATACAGACTGCGCCCTCGGAGTGCCGGTAAATAAAGAAATTCTTGAGATTGTTCTCGCTTTTATGAAGAAATATAAAATTCCATCCTATGATGAGAAGACCGGAAAGGGGCTGATCCGCCATGCTCTGATCCGTTATGGATTTACGACGAAAGAGATTATGGTCTGTCTTGTGATAAACGGTACAGAGATTCCTCATGCAGAAGACCTGATTCAGACATTGACAACAATTCCGGGAATGACCAGCATCACAATCAGTGTGAACACACGCCGGACGAATGTGATCATGGGAGATTCCTATGAGGTGCTGTGGGGACAGGGCTATATCACAGATTATATTGGCAAGATCAGATATCAGATCTCACCCCTGTCTTTTTATCAGGTCAATCCGGCACAGACGGAAAAGCTGTATTCACTGGCTCTGGAATACGCGGGACTGAAAGGGGACGAGACGGTGTGGGATCTCTATTGCGGGATCGGCACGATCTCGTTATTTTTGGCTCAGTGCGCAAAGAAAGTGTACGGAGTGGAGATCATACCGCAGGCGATCCGCGACGCGCGGGAGAATGCTCGGATAAACGGAATTGAGAACGCAGAGTTCTTTGTAGGAAAGGCGGAGGAAGTGCTGCCGGAATATTATGAAGAATATGCCCGGAAATACGGCGGCGAGACGGCGCAGGTAGATGTGATCGTGGTGGATCCGCCGCGCAAGGGCTGCGATGAGGTGCTTCTGGATACGATCGTGAAGATGGCGCCGGAGAAAGTGGTATACGTCAGCTGCGATCCCGCGACACTGGCAAGAGACCTAAAAATATTGTACGGGAACGGATATGAACTGAAACAGGTCAGGGCCGTGGACCAGTTCCCGATGTCGGTACATGTGGAGACTGTGGCATTATTGGATTTCGCACTTTAAAGTATTGAAGTATCATTATGATTGTGCTATACTTGACGGGAACAAGTCTTGAATTGGAGGATGAACAGACATGGAAAGTAGAATCAGCGGACATACACAGCTTTATGCATTGATCGGATCTCCGGTGGGACATTCGGGTTCCCCGGCGATGTATAATTACAGCTTTGATAAACTCGGGATCGACGCGGCATATCTTGCCTTTGACGTTCCGGTTGAAAAGACGGAGAAAGCAGTAGAGGCGCTGCGTACACTCCATGCGGGGGGATTCAATGTAACGATGCCATGCAAGACAGCAGTGGCACAGCTTGTGGACAAGCTCTCACCGGCAGCGGAGCTGGTCGGAGCCTGCAATACGGTTGTGTTTGAGGAAGACGGTACGATGACCGGACATATGACGGACGGAATCGGATTCGTGCGCAACCTTAAGGAGCACGGAGTTGATATCAAAGGGGAGAAAATCGTTCTCCTTGGTACAGGCGGCGCTGCTACGGCGATTGCGGTACAGGCGGCGCTGGACGGCGTGGCGGAGATCGCGATCTTTAACCGGAAAGATGAATTCTACGCAAACGGCGAGAAGACAGTGGAGAAGATCAAAAAATCAGTACCGTCGATACAGAAAGTATATATTGAAGATCTTGACGATACAGAACTTCTGGGACAGGTGATCGCAGAGAGCGATATCCTCATCAATGCAACCCGCGCGGGTATGAGCCCTATGCAGGACGTGATTCCGGTTCCGGCAGAGTTCCTTCGTCCGGAGCTGGCCGTTGCAGACGTAGTATATAATCCGAAGGAGACGCTTCTGATCAGAAAGGCAAAAGAAGCCGGCTGCCGTGCGGCTGTAGGCGGAAGCGGCATGCTTCTCTGGCAGGGAGTGGCCGCCTTTGAACTGTTCACAGGACAGGAGATGCCTGTGGAAGAAGTTCGGGAGAGATTCTTCGAGTAGAAAAACCCGGGAGCTTTTGGGACATTTTATCTGTCCCGAAAGTTACCGGGTTATTTTTAAATATAAGTTTTTATTCTTTTCTGCTGAGGCGCTCCACAATTTCAGGAAATTCCATACCGTGGGATGCTTTCACGAGAATGGTGTCGCCTTCTCTGAGCACGTTTTTGGCATCTTCAAAGAATTCGGCTTTTGTCTTATAATGGTGTATTTCCATGCCGGCGGACGGAGTTCCATTCTCAGCTTCTGTGCTGTTTACTGTCTCCCGGGCTCCGCGGGCGATTTCCGCGCTTAAATCTCCGATACAGATCAGGACGTTGATCCCTTTTTCTGCGGCGTGGACGCCCACATTATAGTGCATCTTCTTTTCGTCCGCCCCCAGTTCGAACATATCCCCCAGCACTGCGACGGTCCTTGTATCTGCATAGGCCAGTACGTCTAAAGAAGACTTCATTGACGCCGGATTCGCGTTGTAGCAGTCGTCAATGACAGTGTAGTGTTTTCCTTCGATGAGGTTGTTGCGTCCTGCGATCGGCACGTTTGAGGCGATGCCCTGTGCAATTTCTTCGTCTGTCAGTCCGAGAGCGTATCCCACAGCGGTTGCGGCAAGCGCATTGTATACCATGTGTCTGCCCGGGATTGAGATATGGGCGTCAAATGAAGATACAGGAGTGACAAAGTGAACATCCGTACCTTTCAGTCCCCTGCCTGTGACCTGTTCTGCGTGGAACGGGCAGGAAGCGTCAAGCCCGAAACAGACCGGAGTGAGACCGTTCTGCGGAGTAAAGCCGCGCAGCTTATCGTCATCTCCGTTTACAATGATCGTGCCCTCCGGGTTCATGTAGTCGATCATCTCGGTCTTAGCTTTGAGAATTCCGTCTCTGGAGCCGAGACTTTCTATGTGCGCCACGCCGATGTTTGTAAACACACAGATATCGGGGCGGGCAATTTTTGCCAGACGGGTCATCTCGCCGAAATTGCTGATCCCCATTTCCAGCACCGCTACTTCATGCTCCTCGCGGATATTGAATACTGTAAGCGGGAGCCCGATCTCGTTGTTAAAGTTGCCCTCTGTCTTGAGAACAGAATATTTCTGGGACAAGACGGATGCGATCATTTCTTTCGTGCTTGTTTTCCCTACGCTTCCGGAAATACCGACCACTTTGATATCCAGAGAACGGCGGTAATGCTCCGCGATATCTTTCAGCGCCTGTTCGCAGGACGCGACACGGATGTATGGATAATCCACATCGCCGAGATCCTGCTCGGAAACGGAACAGAGAGCCCCCTTTTCCATCACCTGAGGGATAAAAGAGTGGCCGTCTACCCGGGCGCCTTTGATTGCCACGAAGAGGCTGCCCTTTTCGGCCTTCCGGCTGTCGATAACAACGCCTGACACTTCGCGGGCCGCTGCAGCCGGATCACCGTGGTAGACACCGCCGCATGCCGCGGTAATTTCCTGTAATGACATATGTTTCATAAAAGTCAGTTCCTTTCCTGTGTGATCCGTATATAATGCTCAGTCTGAGTACCGTGCTTCAATAGATTTCTGAATAATCAGTTCGCACAGATCACCGTATTCGATACCTGCCACTTTCGCTTCCTTTGGCAGCAGGCTGGCCGCGGTCATGCCCGGCAGCGTATTCATTTCCAGACAGTACAGATTTCCCTGGTCATCCAGAAGGAAGTCCGCGCGGCTGTAGACATTTAACTTAAGTGCGTGGAATGCCTTTACGGTAAGTTCCATCATGCGCTCTTCGATATCTTTCGGAATATCGGCGGGGCAGACTTCATCGGTCGCGCCGTCCTGATATTTATTCGCATAGTCGAAGAAACCTGTCTTCGGGATGATCTCGATGGGCGGCATTGCCTTTCCGTCGATGATGCCGCAGGCAAATTCCCGTCCTTTGATAAACGTCTCAATCACGACTTCATCTTCATACCGGAAAGATTTTTCCAGTGCCTCTTCGTATTCATCTTCTGTATTGACAATATAAACGCCGATGCTGGAACCGCCGGAGCACGGTTTAACGACCACCGGCAGTGAGAGACCCATAGATGCAAGTGAACGGTCTGCGTCGTTTTTGTGAAGACATACGCCGTCCGGAGTATCGATTCCCGCCTGGAGAAATACCTGCTTTGTAAATCCTTTGTCCATTGCGACCGCACATCCGAGGGAATCCGGTCCCGTATAACGGATACCGAGCAGGTCAAAGGTTGCCTGAAGCTTTCCGTTCTCACCTTCTCCGCCGTGGAGCCCGAGAAATGTGATGTCCGCCAGCCGGCAGAGTTCGATTACGTTCGGTCCGAGGAAACAGTCAGACTGGTCCGGCCGGGAGGCCTTGACGGCCGCGAGATCCGGTTCTTCCTCGCTGATGTTCTTCGCAATTTCCAGTCCGTGTCCGGGCATTGTGAATACATCCTCCAGATTCTCAGGTGCATTTTCAAGTCCCAGAAATACATCCAGAAGAAATGCATCGTGTCCTCTTTCCAACAGTGTCCGGCAGATCCCGGCAGCAGAGGCGAGAGAAACGTCCCGTTCTGTGCTTAACCCTCCGGCCAGTATGATAATTTTCATGATACTTATACTCCTTTATGATTTTTATATATTCTGATTTGCCTCATTGAGCAGCTGTGTCTTTGTATCATAGAGCTTCTGAGAAAGATCTACATATACTTTATGCGGATTGAAGAGACGCTTTGTCTCATCCCACAGCGTATCCTTTTCCTGCCTGCAGAATTCCGCGATCTCCTTGACAGACGGTGAAGTATATTTACATTCGCCCCTGATAAATACAGGTTTTAAGATTTCCTTCATCGTGTACGTGCCCCCTGCAAGACGCGTCTTCTTCCAGGTCGCGTTCGGATCAAAGAGCAGCAGGTCTTTGGATGTATCGTACTCTTCGCCGACAAAACAGATGAGATCCGCGCGCATCTTGCCGGTCTCTTTGTCATAGATACGGTAAATAGTCTTGTTACCGGGATTTGTGATCTTTTCCACATTCTCCGAGATCTTGATCTTCGGTATGAATTCACCTTCTTCATTCTGGATTGCCGCAAGCTTGTATACGCCTCCAAATGACGGACAGTCTTTTGAGGTGATCAGGTTAGTTCCCACACCCCAGGAGGTTATGGCAGCGCCCTGAAGCTTCAGGTCGTTGATCAGGAGCTCGTCAAGATCATTTGACGCGGCGATGACCGCATCGGTAAATCCGGCTTCGTCCAGCATTTTTCTCGCTTTTTTGGACAGGTAGGCAAGGTCGCCGGAGTCCAGACGGATGCCGTAGCTCTTCGGATGGATACCCGCGTCGCGCATCTCTTTAAATACGCGGATCGCATTCGGGACGCCGGACTTTAATGTGTCATATGTGTCCACAAGCAGCGTACATGCGTTGGGATAAAGCCGCGCATATTCTTTGAACGCTGTGTACTCGTCTTTGAAGCTCATGATCCAGCTGTGCGCGTGGGTTCCCATTACCGGCACGTCGAACATCTCGCCTGCGAGCACGTTGGATGTACCTACACAGCCGCCTATGATGGCAGCTCTGGCGCCGTACAGACCTGCGTCGGGGCCCTGCGCGCGGCGCAGTCCGAATTCCATGACTCCGTCGCCCTGCGCGGCATGTACCACGCGGGAAGCTTTCGTGGCGATCAGGCACTGATGATTGATGATCGTCAGTATAGCGGTCTCCACAAGCTGAGCCTCCATGATCGGCGCAACAACTTTGATCAGAGGCTCCCGCGGAAAGATCACGCTTCCCTCGGGAATGGCATAGATATCGCCGCTGAAGTGGAAGCCGCTTAAATAATGAAGAAAGTCCTCGCTGAAGATGCCGAGTCCTCTCAGATAATCCACATCTTCATAGGAGAAATTCAGATTCTTGATGTAATCGATGACTTGTTCCAGTCCGGCCATGATGGAATAGCCGCCTTTGTTCGGGTTGTCCCGGAAGAACATGTCAAAGATGACAGTCTCGTTTTCCTGTGTCTCAAAATAGCCCTGCATCATAGTAAGCTCATAGAGATCCGTGAGCAGGGTGAGATTCTGTGCGCTCATGATATTTTCCCTCTTTTCATTTTGTACGGACGCCGGAATGCGGCGCTGGCCCGTGATTTGCGGCGTCGGGAAACGCGCAAAGCGGGATCCCTGCCGTTTTTTTTCTTTACGATTATAGCACAAGACAGTGTAATCTTCTACAAATTTTGAAATTCACACCGGGAAGAAAAGAAAACAGCCGGCAGATATGTACTGTGATCAGGCGAAAGAGTACGCGCTGATATCTAATACATATTTACCGGCAGATAATTCTTTTTTTAGGAAAACTACGGAGCCTATACAAGCTCTGCGTTTTTATGAATCGTCTCACGGATTATATTTTCGACATAATCCCCGATATGCCTCTTTGTCTCTTTATCCAGCTCATTCGGGTAAATCGGTTTCCCGTATTCGATTACAACATGTGTTTTCTTTATTTTCGGAAAATGGTTTTCGAAGATCTCTGCTGTATTGTTCATTGAGATGGGAACAACCGCACATCCGGTCTTTGTGGCAATCTTGAGCGCTCCGTCGCGGAAAGGAAGCATGCTCAGTTCTTCCCCGCGGTTGCGTGTCCCTTCCGGGAAAACACAGATAGAGATGCCGTTCTTGATATCATCGATTGCCTGAAGGATTGTTTTCAGGCCTTCCTTCGGATTCTTCCGGTCGAGGAAGAGACAGTGCAGTCTTTTCATCCAGGACGTGAGAGTCAGATAACGGTCCATTTCTTTCTTGGCGATATAGCCGGTAACCCGCCTGCACCGGCTGTAAGTCAGCAGAATGTCAAAATAACTGCGGTGGTTGCCGATGAACAGTACCGGCTCGTCAGGTACATTTTCCTCACCGATCACGGTTGTTTTCACCCCTGTTATCCCGAGAATCATCTTGAATGCCCACTGTACGATACGCAGAGAGCTTATATCGCTTGTATAAGGGTTAAATTTGTGAAGGATCCGTTCCACGATAAGCACCGGAATGGTCACGATCAAAAACAGGATCACAAAAACTACAATACATATAAAACGAATCATGTGTCAGTCCTCAATTTTTCTTTCTGTAAATTCACGAAGAGGGCGCATACCGCCCCTCGCTCAATTATACCGCTGACATATGGAAAATACAAGAAAAATGCGTCCGCTATTCGATCAATATATTTCCACTGTAGCACCATCTGTTCAAGAAAGATGGAATTGACATATCTGAGGGGCAGGCTTCATATGATATATGGAAAAATGCTGTGAGGACAGGGGAATGAAACATCTTAGGGCGTCCTGTGTCATCTGGCTCCTGCCGGTCCTTATCGCCGGGCTTTCGGCCGGCTGTGTCAGCCGGTACGGGGAGGATCAGAAGCTGCGGGATCTTGAGTTCGCGGTGGTGGACAGGGAGGATGAACCGGAAGAGCTGAGCGCGATGATCGAAGAAGAGAAAGAGCATCCGTTTGAGATGATCTATGTGGATCAGGGGCAGCTCTATATAGCGGAGGGATACGGGGAACAGCCCACTACAGGCTACAGTGTGGAGGTGAAGGAGCTGTACGAGACAGAAGATACCGTCCGTATCCGCACGAATCTTCTGGGCCCCGGGAAAGAGGAGGACATAAAGGAGATCGCCACATTTCCCTATGTGGTCGTACAGCTTGAATATATAGACAAAGACGTCTTGTTTGATTGAGGAGGAGAGATATGGAGCTGATCAGAAAACCGATTCATTACACGCAGGAGGGAAAGAGCATCTTCGACCAGTTTTATCTGGACGAGGACTATAATGTGCCGGATCAGAAAGAAGATGTGAAAAGGATCATTCAGGGGAAGGCAGAGCTCAGGGCCGAGGATATCCGGCCGGTGGAGAACTATGTCAAGATCGCGGGCAAGATGTATTTTACTATTCTGTACATGACCTCGTCGGGAGATCCGAAGCCTGCCGTACTGGAAGGCAAACTGCCGTTTGAGGAGATGGTATATGCGGAGAGCGATGGAAATGAGTCCTTTTACCTGAGAAATGTAAGGACAGAGTTTACAGCCTCGGTGGTTCATTCCCGGAAGCTGAGTCTGAGGATCATGGCGGAGATTGAGATCGGGAGAGAATGGATCCGGGACGAGGAGCTGACGGAAAATATTGAGAGCGACATACCGGTCTATCGAAAGACGCGGAAAATGAATCTGCTCCGGCTGGCTGTGTCGAAGAAAGATACATACCGGATCAAGGAAGAGGTGACGCTGCCGGGTACAAAAGAGAGCATCGGGCAGGTGCTGCTCACCGACGTGAGCGTCAGAAAGCTGGATATCCGGACAGGACAGGATGAGATCCTGCTCAGAGGCGAGATGCTCGTATTCTGCATGTATCTGTCGGCTGAGGAGAAGCCGGACTGGATTGAGCAGAGCGTACCCTTTGAAGGAAGAGTTCTCTGTGACGGCGTGTCAGAGAACATGTATTATCACATCCAGCACTCACTTGAGGATATGCTGGCGGATATCCGGCTGGACGAGGACGGAGAGATGCGTGTTATCGGCATCGAGGCTACGCTTGCGCTTCGGATGAATATTTATGAAGAAGAAGAGACTGAAATATTAAGCGATATGTATTCTCTGGAACAGCAGTGTGTCTTTGACACGCAGGAGACTGTACTGGAAGAGCTCCTGATGCAGAACCAGTCAAAATGCAAAATATCGGAGAGGCTGTCTCTTCCGGAGCTGAAAGAAGATGTATTGCAGATCCTTCACAGCCGGGGCAGTATCCAGGTAGAGAGCGAGCAGCATACATCAGAAGGAATACGCGTAGAAGGCATCCTGCATCTGTCATTTCTGTATCTGCGGGGCGATGATACCGAGCCTTATGGAAGCTGGCAGGGAATGATCCCGTTTTCATGGCTGATCGAGTATTCGGATATGCCTGAGAAAGTGAGCAGCAGTCTTTCCTACCATGTGGAGCAGCTTGCCGTAACACTTGCCGGGAGTGAGGCGGTCGAGGTCAAGGCGATCCTGTCGTTTGATGTATTTCTGAGGAAGCTTATTCCCGTTGAGATGATCACAAATGTCAGCATGGAACCGCTCAATATGGAAGAGTTGTCCGAACAGCCGGGAATCGTGGGGCATATTGTGCAAAACGGCGAAGATCTTTGGAGCCTTGCAAAAAAATATATGACAACTATTGACGGAATCCGGGAGATAAATGGTCTAAATGATGAAAAAGTCTCACCGGGGGATAAACTGTTGATTTTTAAGGAGAATGTGAGTATACTGTAAGCACAATGTATACAAGATACAGAACACAATCTTAGTATGGAGGACACAGGATGAATCAGATCGAACTGAAAGCACTGGCAAAGATCAATCTGGGACTGGATGTACTTGGGAAAAGAGAAAACGGCTATCATGATGTACGGATGATCATGCAGTCTATATATTTATATGATGAAGTTAAAATTGAAAAGAAAGACACGCCGGAGATCGAGGTGGTGTCAAACCTGAATTTCCTGCCCACGGGAGAGGACAATATCGCATACAAAGCGGCCCGTCTCCTGCAAGAGGAATTCAAGATCAGCGACGGCGTGAAGATCACTCTGAAAAAGCATATTCCGGTGGCCGCAGGACTGGCTGGAGGCAGTTCCAATGCAGCCGCCGTGCTGTTCGGTATGAACCGGATGTTCCGTCTGGGATTGTCACAGAAGAGCCTGATGGAGCGGGGAGTGAAGCTGGGCGCCGATGTCCCCTACTGTATCATGCGGGGTACGGTGCTCGCCGAGGGCATCGGCGAGGAGCTGCATAAGCTGCCGGCTATGCCGAAATGTACAGTGCTGATCGCGAAACCGCCTGTCAGTGTGTCCACAAAGACAGTATATGAAGCTCTGGATTCAAAAGAAATCACAGAGCATCCTGACATTGACGGCATCATAGAGGGACTGGAGCGGCAGGATCTCAAAAAGATTGCCGGCTGCATGGGAAATGTCCTTGAAGATGTTACCATACCGATGCATCCTGTCATTGATGAGATCAAGCAGGTGATGAAGGACTGCGGAGCGCTGGGAGCCATGATGAGCGGCAGCGGTCCGACAGTGTTCGGCCTGTTTGAGAGCCGTGCGGGAGCGCGGGACGCGCAGAGGCGCATCAGAGAAAAAGCACTGACCAGGCAGGTCTATGTGACGAATATACATAGTGTGAGGAGGAATCAGAATGCCGATTGATTTTGAAGTACGATGAATGAATATCTGCCGCTTCGCGATGTGGTGTTCAATACCCTTCGCAGGGCGATCCTGCGCGGAGAATTAAAACCGGGCGAGCGTCTGATGGAGATACAGCTTGCAAACAAGCTGGGAGTGAGCCGTACGCCGATCCGCGAGGCAATCCGAAAGCTGGAACTGGAAGGTCTTGTACTCATGATCCCGAGAAAGGGAGCGGAAGTGGCGGAGATCACAGAAAAGAATCTGAGGGACGTACTGGAAGTGCGCTGTGCCCTGGAAGAGCTGGCAGTACAGCTTGCCTGTGACAGGATCGACAAAGATAAGCTGAAAGAACTCCACGCTGCAGCGGATCATTTCCGTGAGATACTTGACAGTGATGATATCACGGCTATCGCCGAGGCAGACGAGGCATTTCACGATGTGATCTTTGCAGCCACGGACAATAACCGTCTGATCCAGCTTTTGAATAATTTAAGAGAGCAGATGTACCGCTACCGGATCGAGTATCTGAAGAAGAAAGAGTGCCATCCGCAGCTTTTGGAAGAACACGCTGCGATCATGAAAGCCATAGAGGATCATGACAAGGAAAAGGCGACGCAGATTACGATCCAGCATATCGCCAACCAGGCGGATACTGTGGTGGACACACTGCGGCACCGGTAAAGAATCCGGCTGAACCTCAGGCAAATGCGGCAGGAAATTTACAGGACTTCGCGTATATTTCTCCGTGATCTGTCCATACTCTCCATATCAGGTGAAAAGATATGGAGGAATACATATGGATATTACAGAGAGGTTCTACAGAAATGTTGAGAAACATGCCGTAAAGATATGCTTTGTACTTGCGGTTATACTGGCGTCAATGATCACGTCGGGAATATATTTCAGAGTGGATGCGGCGGCTCAGGAAAAACTGCAGGAGCATCTGGCGCAGGAGGTGTTGCGTTTCCATGTGCTCGCCAACAGCGACAGTGACGAAGATCAGGAGCTGAAGCTGCAGGTGAGAGATGCAGTCCTTGAGTATATGGAAGAAAATATGCCGGAGGAAGACAGCGCTGATGCTGTAAAAGACTGGGCACGGACGCATATTGATGAAATAGAGGATGTAAGCCGCGGCGTCATTGCAGAGGACGGAGCGGATTATCCGGTAAGCGCAGCGGTGACAACCTGCTGGTTCCCGGACAAAAGCTACGGCGACGTTACATTTCCGGCAGGAAACTATGAGGCACTCCGAATTGAGATCGGTGAGGCCGAAGGCCACAACTGGTGGTGCGTGCTTTATCCGGGACTGTGCTTTATGGATACCGTAAACGCAGTTGTGCCGGATGAGGGAAAAGAGCAACTGAAAAATGTTTTGACAGAAGAGGAGTATTCCAGGATTACAGCAGATACAGACTTTAAGATCAGCTGGTTTTTCTGGTGAAAATAGAGCTATGACAGAATTTTTAATCAGACATTTTATAAAAGACTATAAAGATGTGGAGAAGATATCCGTGCGGACCGCATATGGAGTGCTGGCCAGCATTGTGGGTATCTTCTGCAATGTTTTTTTGTTTGCAGTAAAATTTGTGGTAGGACTTGTCCTCCACAGTGTATCCGTTACGGCGGACGCATTTAACAACTTATCAGACGCAGGTTCGTCCATTATCAGTTTTGTCGGTGTGAAGATGGCGGAGAAGCCTGCGGACAAGGATCATCCTTTCGGCCACGGGAGGATCGAGTACATAGCGGCGCTGGTCGTATCATTCCTTGTACTTGAAGTAGGTTTTACATTCCTGAAAGATTCTTTCGGGAAGATCCTGCATCCGGAGACAATGAATTTCCAGATCGTCTCGGTCGTTATCCTGATCCTTTCCATAGCGGTAAAGCTGTGGCTCGGCCTGTTTAACCGGAAACTGGGAGAGAAGATAGACTCAAAAGTGATGATGGCCGTATTTACGGATTCCATGGGCGATGTGATCACTACGTCGGCTACGATCCTGTCGCTGATCTTCTTTGCGGTTACGGACATCAATATCGACGGAATCGTAGGCGTTGGCGTGGCGCTTGTCGTTATGTGGGCCGGTGTGGGTATTGCGAAAGACACGCTGGAGCCGCTGATCGGGCAGGCCATCGATCCGGAAGTGTATGGGGAGATCAAACACTTTGTGGAAAAATATGACGGTATTGAAGGAACTCATGATCTGATCGTACATAACTACGGGCCGGGACGCAGTATGGCGTCGATCCATGCGGAGGTGCCCAATGACGTGGACATCGAACAGTCCCATGAGATCATTGACCGTATCGAGAGGGATGCGGTGAAAGAGCTGGGGATTTTCCTTGTAATCCATATGGATCCGGTGGAGATGAAAGATAAGAGAGTACTGAAGATCCGTGATAAGACAGTACAGCTTCTGCACAATCTGGATCCTGCGTGTACGATCCACGATTTCCGTATGGTGCCGGGAGAAAACCAGACGAATCTTATCTTTGATATGGTCGTTCCTATCGATTATGATGAGAAAAAGAAAAATGAACTTCCCTTACAGCTGATGGAGCGGATCAAAGCTGTAGATCCCCGTTATGAATGCGTTATAACAGTGGAGTCTGATTATGTGGCGCAGAGCAGCCCAGAGGAAAAATGACGGAAAAGTATAACAAGGAGTGACGGAAGATGACAGAGAGCACGAAGATTCAGCAAAAGAACGGTAATACAGGATATGAATTTGACGGGAGAGTGCGCTACAGTGAGATAGACCACAGAGGGACGATGACACTTCCTGCCCTGATCAATTATTTTCAGGACTGCAGTACATTTCATTCAGAAGCTGTCGGCCTCGGCATGGAAAGACTGAAGCATGACAGAAAAGCGTGGGTGCTCTCCTACTGGCAGGTTATCGTAGACCGTTATCCCAAACTGGGAGAGAAGATCACGACAGGGACATTTGCTACAGAGTTTAAAGGGCTCTATGGAAACCGTAACTTCTATATGAAAGACGGATCGGGTGAAATGATCGCCCGCGCCAATTCTATATGGGTGTTTATGGATCTGGAGAAAGACAGACCGTCACGCCCGACAGCGGAGCATATCGAACCATATGGCACATGCGAGCCTCTGGACATGCCTTATGAGGGGAGAAAGATCGCGCTGCCGGAGCACGCAGAGGAGGAAGAGCCCTTCCCGGTACGGAAATATCACATTGATACGAACGAGCATGTGAATAACTGTCAGTATGTGCAGATGGCGCTGGAGATGGTGCCGGGGGATATACAGGTGCGGCAGCTGCGGGTGGATTATAAAAAATCCGCGGTGCACGGAGATATGATCTATCCAAGACTGACCGCGGAACAGGAACGCACGGTGGTTGAGCTGTGCGACGCGGACGGGAAACCGTATGCGATCGTGGAGATGAAGTGAATCATCAGTCCAGTCCGGCCAGTACATCTTCCAGCACTTCTTCAACTGAGGCTGTAACGTATTTTGCATGCCCTGCGATGCCGGGAGCCGCATTTGACATGGCATAGCCGTATCCGGCGAGCTCCAGCATCTCCACATCGTTGTACTGGTCTCCGAAAGCCATGCATTCTTCGGGTTTTATCCCGAAGAGATCCATCATTTTCTGAAGGGCAGTCCCCTTATTATATCCCGGTACGATAAAATCAATCCAGATATTTCCCGACGTGACGACATTGACAGACGGATAAAACATCTGCCGGAGATGCTTCAGGTAAGGGCCGAGATCGTGTGTTTTCATATTTGCGATGGCAAGTTTGAGGAACGGTCCTTTTACTTTTGTGATATCATCGACAATCTCCGTGGTGTTGTGCATTACATTTACAATGTGATTTACAAAATCAGGGTCATTATCCTCGATCAGACAGGTGTCCTCGCGGGATACGACGATTTCATAACCGGGCTCTTTTTTTATCTCGTGCATGATCCGGTAAGCAAGATCATCCGGTATAATGCCCCGGGAAATAACCTTTCCCTCATGGATGCACAGTGAACCGTTTTCCGCGATGTAAGATATCTCGTCTTTGATATCGGCGAAGAGACGGCGTTCGTTGTCATACTGGCGTCCGCTTGCCGCAATAAAACGTATCCCTTTCTCTGTGATTCTGTGTATCAGATCTATCGCATAAGGCGTCAGTTCCTGGGCTCCGTTTTGAAGCAGTGTGCCGTCCAGGTCGCTTGCAATTAATTTGATCATAAATTTGATTCCTCCATGGAAAATATGCTTTAAATAACAGTGAGGCGTCGGCCGGTAACTGCTGTCCGCTATCCGACTTCCGCGCAGATTAAGTATAACTGAAAAAAATACCGGCGTAAAGAGAGATCTAAAACAGCCGTGTGTAATGGATTTACAGCGGCAAGCTGTAACAGAAAAGAAATACTTGTAACTGTTTTGTAATGGTAATATAATAAAAACGTGGCGGAATCAGAGATGAAATCTTCTGCTCCGGCATAAATATAATTGAAAAACAAGAGGAATACAGTCATGGGAAAATATTTTGGAACTGACGGTTTCCGCGGTGAGGCAAATGTGGTGCTTACCGTGGAGCATGCATTTAAAGTAGGACGCTATCTGGGATGGTATTTCGGTCAGGATCACAAGGCAAGAGTCGTGATCGGAAAGGATACGAGAAGAAGCAGCTATATGTTCGAGTATGCGCTGGCAGCAGGAATCACGGCGTCAGGTGCGGACGCATATCTCCTTCATGTTACGACAACACCGAGTGTATCCTACGTGGTAAGGACAGAAGATTTCGACTGCGGTATCATGATCTCCGCAAGCCATAATCCGTTTTACGACAACGGAATCAAAGTTATCAACAGCGCAGGACATAAGATGGAAGCGGAAGTTGAAAACAAGATCGAAGCGTATATTGACGGCGAGACAGAAGAGCTTCCTCTTGCCACCAAAGAAAATATCGGACGGACAATCGATTATTCCGCAGGAAGAAACCGTTATATCGGCCATCTTATTTCTATTGCGACACGTTCCTTTAAGGATATGCGTGTCGGACTTGACTGCGCGAACGGAAGTTCATTTGCAATCGCAAAGAGCGTATTCGACGCACTGGGCGCAAAGACATATGTGATCAATAACGAGCCGGACGGTACCAATATCAACGCAAACTGCGGTTCCACTCATATCAACGTACTTCAGGAGTTCGTCAAGGAGAAAAAACTGGACGTGGGATTTGCCTATGACGGAGATGCTGACAGATGTATTGCGGTAGACGAGAACGGAAATGTAGTGGACGGCGACCGCATTATGTATGTGTGCGGCAAGTACCTGATGGAGCAGGGACGCCTTGAAGGAAATACGATCGTCACAACCGTAATGTCCAATCTGGGTCTGTACAAAGCGTGCGACAAGATCGGTATGAAATACGAGCAGACAGCAGTCGGCGATAAATACGTGTATGAGAATATGATGCAGAACGGTTTCGTGCTCGGAGGTGAGCAGTCCGGACATATCATCTTCAGCAAACACGCAAGAACCGGCGACGGTATCCTTACATCACTGATGCTCATGGAAGTAATGCTTGAGAAAAAGCAGACACTTGGAAAACTGGCTGATGAAGTTAAGATTTTCCCGCAGGTTCTCAAAAATGTCCGCGTGAAAGATAAAAAGACGGCAAGAGAGAACCCGGCAGTTGTAGAAGCTGTCCAGAAAGCAGCAGACGCACTCGGAAGCGACGGCCGCATCCTTGTCCGCGAGAGCGGCACCGAGCCGGTGATCCGCGTTATGGTCGAGGCGGCGTCCGATGAAATCTGCGAAAAATACGTGGACAGCGTAGTCGACGTAATCAAAGCAGAAGGATTGACGGATTAATTCGGATTTCCCGAACTGGAAAGGTATCCGCCGGGAGGCAGGTATTGCTCGCGCACACGTTTTCACTCGGTCACAGCGTAGCGGTACATAAGAGCGCAAAAGACGCGCTCTAAGTGCCGACGCTGCTCCAACGGTGCGTACACAATACCTGTCTCCCGGCTGTTTTCATTTCCAGCCCGAAAATCGAATCTCATACGGAAAGATCAAGACAGCAGCATAATTGACTACGGTTCCCCTTTCAACTGGTTTTCTGTAAATTTCGTGATTATCGGAGAGACATTTCAATTGGATGAGCGCAGAAAATCAGACGGATACAGCCCTTTTGATGAACCTTTCGGGACGGGCGGAGACGGAAGCATCCCTCCCCGCCCGTTCCGGATACGCGGATTAAGCCAATGTATCCGATTGATTTTCGGACGTTTTACCGAGGAAATATCTCTCAGATAAATACGGAATTCATCCGCTTACGATCACCGTCTGATATCCTGCCTGTTTGAGTCTTCTCTCGACAGCCGCGGCTTCGTCCAATGTGGGATATGTCCCTACGGTGACACGGTACAGTCCGTTATTCTGGCTGGTTACTGCGGGAAAGTCCTGTTCCAGCAGTTCCTGCTGAAGCCGGTCTGCATATGCTCCGTTGCGGAAAGCGCCGGCCTGCACGGTATAGGAGCCGGGGGCGGGCACATCGCCGTTCATCTGAAGTGTATCGAGGATCCCTTCCGCGATCCCGAGGGCAATATCATTAAAGTTATTATCAAACAGCATATTGTCTGTATCTGAATTGATAAAGCCGACTTCCACAAGAACAGCCGGCATACGTGTACGCCTGAGGACGACGAGTCCCGGGCGTTCTTTTACGCCCAGATTTACAAATCCCACGGCTTCGAGCTGTTCGTTTATGTTCTCTGCCATTTCCAGTTTGATTCCCGATTTGTTGTAGACGAGAGATTCCACACCGGAATAGGTGTTAGCCTCCGGACTGGAGTTGCGGTGGATGGAGATAAAGAAATCCGCGCCGGCCGCATTTGCCTCCATTGCTTTCTGATAGGGGGATTCGTAGACGTCCGTGGTGCGGGTGTAAAGGACGTCTACCCCTCTTTCCTGAAGGAGTTCTCCGACGGCAAGAGTGAGGGCGAGGGAGTCGTCTTTTTCCTGTCTCCCGTTGTATACCGCTCCGGGATCGCGTCCGCCGTGGCCTGCGTCGAGCATAATAGTATAAGGCATAGTTATGCTTCCTTTTCCGATTTATTCTATAACAGGATATGCAGAAAAAGAAAAAAGGTGACTGCCTTCTGGCAGCCACCGGCTGAAAATCAGTATACGTTATGCATTGTCCGGATCAGAAGTATCTTCATCCGTCTTTTTATCGGCAATACTATCGCCGTCCGGACTTTTATTTGACAGATCGTCTCCGGCATCCTTCACAGAAGAAGTGTCTGCACCGGAATCTGTATCCTCATCCTGGGGATTCTCCTCATCTGCCTTCTTTTCAGGCAGATACACATGCACGCTTTCGATACGGTTCTTATCCAGTGTCTCTACAACCAGACGTGTACCGTCCTCTGTCACGACTTCGTCGTTCAATTCGGGCAGCCTGTCAAGGTGCTCGATGATGAATCCGCCCAGGGAATCATAGTCTTCCGAAGTGAATTCCGTATGGAGACGTTCGTTTACATCGTCAAGATTCATGGCGCCCTCGATCACATATTCGCGGTCGCCGAGCTGGAAGAACATCTCATCCTCCTGCTCATCGTATTCGTCGTGGATCTCTCCCACGATCTCTTCCAGGATATCCTCGAGTGTGATCAGTCCGGCCATCTCGCCGTACTCATCGAGCACGATCGCGATATTGAACGTTGATTCCCTCATCTCTACCAGAAGCTCGGAAATGCTCTTGTATTCATAGGTGAAATGCGGTTTCCGCATAATGTCGCGGATGTTAAAAGATTCATCCCGGCTGCACAGGAGAAGGTCCTTCATATTGATAATACCGACGATATTGTCCTGTGAGTCCTCATAGACCGGCAGACGGGTGAATTTATCTTCTCGGAAGATATCGATCAGTTCGTCATAGGTATTATTTACTTCGGCAAATGTCACATGCACCCTCGGAACCATGATGTCTTTTGCGTCGGCGTCTCCGAGATCAAATACATTGTTGATCATCTCTTTCTCTCCGGTCTCGATCACGCCTCGCTCGTGGCTGACATCAACGATAGTACGGAGCTCTTCCTCCGTCATGATCTTCTTCGTGGCGGAAGGATCCACCCGCAGAAGCAGCATGATGCCGCGTGAAAAGAGATTGATGATAAAGATTACCGGGGTCATGACTGTCATAATAAACTTGATGATCCCGATATACCGCAGCGATATCTTCTCCGCGTTTATGGTGGCATAGTTTTTAGGCGTGATTTCGCCGAAAACGAGGATCGCGACCGTAAGCACTGCCGTGGCGATGCTGACCATATATCCGCCGAATGCGTATGCAAGTGTAGCCGAGAGAGAAGATGCAGAGATGTTGACGATATTGTTGCCTATCAGTATGGCGCTCAGCATCTTGGAAGT
>DWWI01000035.1 GCA_019119745.1 Candidatus Mediterraneibacter gallistercoris
ACAAGATGTATCATGGGTGCTCCGGATCTGGTGATAGAGGTTCTTTCTCCATCGTCAACCCGCATGGACACAAAGATCAAACTTGCCAAATACGCTTCTGCGGGGGTGCGGGAATACTGGGTGATCGATCCGAAGCGTGAGCGTGTGTGCGTGTACTGGGCTCCGGAGGAGGATATAGCGGCGGTATACGGGCCGGAGGATGATGTGCCGGTCGGGATTTTTGGCGGGGAGTTTCATGTGCCGATGAGCCGGATCTTTGAACAGATCAGACTAATGGAGGTTTGAAAGCGACAAAAGTCGAAAACCTGATTTAATATATGTACAAAAGCAGCCGCAGTGTGGTATACTACCTCATGTGGCGGTTTCTGGCAGCTTTTGTCAGAACAAGTCTTAGAAAGAAAGAAGGTTGTGAATCATGGCAGAAGAACAGAATACAAATGAATGTACAGAAGAATCCTGTGCGGGCTGTGCTCATGCAGATACATGCAGCAGTAAGAAGACAGACTTCCGCGAGCCGGCGAATATGTACTCTTCGATCAAGAAAGTGATCGGAGTTGTCAGCGGCAAGGGCGGAGTCGGAAAATCGCTTGTGACAGCGTCTCTTGCGAGAATGATGAGAGAGAAAGGATATAAAGTCGGCATCCTTGACGCGGATATCACAGGACCGTCTATTCCGAAGATGTACGGCGTCCACACAAAAGCGGCTGCGACAGAAGAGAATATTATTCCGTGTACGGCGAAAGACGGCACAAAGATCATGTCCGTCAATCTGCTTCTCGAGGACGAGTCAGCTCCGGTTATCTGGAGAGGGCCGATCATTGCGAGTGTTGTGAAGCAGTTCTGGACGGACGTTATGTGGGGAGAACTTGACTATCTCTTCGTAGATATGCCGCCGGGAACAGGCGACGTACCGCTGACGGTATTCCAGTCTCTTCCGGTAGACGGCGTAGTTATCGTTACTTCACCGCAGGATCTTGTACAGATGATCGTGAAGAAAGCGGCTAACATGGCAGAACAGATGAATATTCCGGTGCTCGGCATTGTGGAGAACTACAGTTATGTGAAATGTCCGGACTGCGGCAAAGAGATCAAAGTATTCGGTGAGAGCAATATCGAACAGATCGCAGCAGAGATGGGCGTTCCGGTGCTCGGAAAAATGCCGATCGATATGGATCTGGCAAAAGCAGTTGAGGAGGAGCGCTTCTACGAAGTGACAAATCCATATATGAATGATGCAGAGCTTTAAGGCAGAGTAGTGATGCATTGAGACAGAAGGCTTCAGCCTGCAGCAAACAGTAAAGATACAGATTACAGTTTGTCTGCAGGCTGTTTTTTGTGATTGTGATTAGAATTAGACAGGAGGAGATTGTTTGACAGGAGAAAAAATATTTTTGTGGCAGGACGGCGAATATCATTATCCTGCGGCATATGGTTTTGTACCGTTTTTGACCAGCTATATCCATGAAGATCATGACGTTCATCCGGCTATGATCGTTGTGCCGGGCGGAGCATACCGCAATGCGTCACCGTCGGAGGGACATCTTCCGGCCGAGGAGTTTTACCGTGCCGGCTATAATGTGTTTGTGCTGGCTTATACGGTAAATCTGCTGGATGAGCCGCTGAAACTGCAGCCGCTCCGGGATATCTCACGGGCGGTACGCATAATCCGGGCTGGAGCAGAAAAATATGCGGTCGATCCGGAGAAGATCGCATTGTGCGGATTCTCTGCAGGAGGACACCTCTGCGCAAGTCTGTGTGTGCATTTCGAAGATATCTCGGATCGGGATCCGGAGTATCAGGCGGTATCCAACCGTCCAGATGCAGCGATCCTGTCATACCCGGTGATTACATCCGGAGAATATGCGCATCGGGATTCCATGGTCGCACTGCTGGGAAGTGAGCCGACAGAGAAAGAGCTGGAGTACATGTCTCTGGAAAAACATGTGACGGCGGATACACCGCCCTGTTTTCTCTGGCAGACCGTGACAGATGCTACGGTTCCTGTAGAGAACAGTTATCTTTTTGCGGAGGCTTGCAGAAGAAATGGAGTCTGTTTCGCGCATCATGTATTTTCAGAAGGGGTACACGGTATGTCCATAGCTACAGAGCAGTGGCTTGAGAGAGAGTTTGGCGTTCCGTATACTCTCGAGCAGATCCGGCTGCTGGCAGATGCTGTTTCACAGGGGCGGACATCCTATCCGGAGGAGAAGGGGGCTGAGATACTGGCGGATTTTGGCCTGGACGGACGAAAGAAAGAGAAATGGACGCCGGATGAAAAAAACGCGATTCGAAATACTTTGAAAGAAGTAGGAATCTGGCCTCGTCTTGCAGAGGACTGGCTGAGTAAGATATGGCAGAAAAACTGATATCAGAGATAAAGGAGAAGATAGATGAGACTACTGTTTATCCGGCATGGGGATCCGGACTATGAGCATGATACATTAACGGAAAAAGGGCACAGAGAGGCCGCGCTTCTGGCAGAGCGCGCCGGGGCACTGGAGCTTGGGGACTGTTATGTCTCCCCGCTGGGAAGAGCTCAGGCGACAGCGGCATACAGCATGAAGAAACTCGGGCGTACGGCAAAGACTCTGGGATGGCTGCAGGAATTTCCCGCAAAGGTAGACCTGAACCGGCTGCCTCAGTTTCTGCGTGCTTACCCGAATGCGAAGATAAAAGACGGAAAATATGTACCTCACGTTGTATGGGATATTGTGCCTTCCTACTGGGCGGAATACAGCGACTGTATGGATCCGGTGCGGTGGCGAGAATGCGATATCTGCCGAAATACGGACACTGTTGAAGTATATGATTATGTAACGGGTGAGTTTGACCGTATTCTCGCGGAACACAGTTATATAAGAGACGGCAGATGTTACAGGGTAGAGAAAGAAAGTAAGGAAACACTGACATTTTTCTGCCATTTCGGTATTACATGTGTCTTCCTTTCCCATCTGTGGAATGTTTCGCCGTTTCTTCTGTGGCACAGTCTGGCGCTGGCGCCTACATCAGTGACGGAGGTGGTAACTGAGGAGCGCCAGCAGGGAATTGCGTGCTTCCGGGGGCTTAAGCTTGGAGATGTCTCTCATCTTGTACTTGGAGGAGAGCCGGTTTCTACTGCCGCAAGATTCTGTGAAGCATTCAGTGATAAAGACAGACATTAAAAGGTATAGTTATATCTTGGGATATAATAAGTATGCCGCAGCAGAGGGGCACAGGAAACAGAAAGTGCATAATATAATAGAAAGACTAATAAGGAGTTCTTCTGTTATGGCATATGAGACATTTGAAAAGGTAGAAGGAATTATTCAGGGAATCAACAGGGGAGATGACTGCTGTTCTATGACTTTGTCGGTCATCAGTGGCTCTAATATAGTGAATGTAGTCGTATCCGGAGATACGACGGTGATTGATAATGTCCGTCTGCGTCCCGGTATGCGCATTGCGGCATTCTATGACACAAATCTGCCTACACCGGCTGTCTATCCTCCTCAGTACCGGGCTGAACTGATTACGACTTTGAGAAGAGGGCAGCAGGTACTGCTGGATTATTTTGACGATGAACTCACATCAGCCGACGGTTCTCTGAAACTGAATATCGGACCGATGACTAATGTAATGACGCTGAACGGACAGCAGTATACCTGCAGCCCGGAGAATACAGAACTGCTTGTCTATTACACGGCGAGTACATTCAGCATGCCGGCTCAGACAACACCTCAGAAAGTAATTGTAATGTGTCAGTATTAATCCAGAAAAAAGATATAAAAAAATCGGAAACAGCCTCGGACAGATATTGTTCAGAGGCTGTTCCATGTTATTTCATCATTTTTGACAGTCTTATATAGAAAGTACTCAGCGCCTCGCAGTACGCATTTGAGATCGGACATATGACCGCTATATGTCTGCCGGCAATCTGTACTTCATGAGTAAGCTGAATAATATAATCATACATATATTTGAAGAATTCTTTATTGGTGGGTTTCTTGTTTCTGTTTGATTTGTTAAAGATAATCTCAAGCAGTTCGATATTGTGTGAATTCCATACGCAGTTTACAATTGTGCGCATATTTTTCTCGACGCAGCTCCAGTTTGTGTGAAAATGTTTTGCTACATCAAGATATAATGTCTTGGTGATACAGTCGATGCGCTCTTCGTCTTCGAGAATGAGCTGGAGACTGTATACAACATAATTATATCCTGTGTAGGAACGGCTGACTCCAAAGGAATCCAGCGTGTTGATAATTACTTTTTCATAATCCATCCGCATGCCCTCTCTAATCTGATCTGAGCTGCCTGTTCTTGGGAACACCTATAATATCGTAAAATGCGGGTTTTTGTCAGACAAGGAAAAGAATTCGACTCTTTTCGACCTGCGGGATCAGGCAGGCCTGCGGACGAAAATGACCGATCAAGACCTGCGAATATGATACATGCAGTCTGAGCGGTCACGTTCTTATATATAACTGTTCAATTGAAGAGCGGAGACGGAGGGATTCGAACCCTCGTGCCCCGGAGGGCAAACGCATTTCGAGTGCGCCCCGTTATGACCACTTCGATACGTCTCCTGATTTTTTGAGCTGCGGATGCTGTCCGGCATCCACAGCTTAATTATTATAGCAGAGTTGGGGGAAAATGAAAACCCTCAAAATGAAAAAATTAGTCATTCTCCTCAGTCTGTACAGAATAAGTCTGTCTCTTTCTCGCCATCTCATCGTTTGCCAGATACTCATCGTATGTGGTGATCTTGTCGATGAGATGTCCTCCCGGAACAATCTCCATAATGCGGTTTGCTGTTGTCTGTACAATCTGATGATCCCTTGATGTGAAGAGAAGCACGCCCGGGAACTTGATCATACCGTTGTTGAGGGCTGTGATCGCTTCCATATCAAGATGGTTGGTCGGCTCGTCAAGAAGAAGGACGTTAGCACCTGAGATCATCATCTTGGACAGCAGGCAGCGGACTTTCTCACCGCCGGATAATACTTTGAGCTTCTTGACTCCGTCTTCACCGGAGAAAAGCATACGGCCGAGGAAACCGCGGACATATGTGACATCCTTTTCATCGGAGTACTGTGTCAGCCATTCGGTAATATTGTAATCGCTGTCAAATTCTCCGCCGAAATCTTTCGGGAAATATGCCTGAGAAGTGGTGACTCCCCACTTGTAGGTTCCCTCATCAGGCTCCATCTCCCCGATCAGGATTTTGAAGAGCACTGTCTTGGCAAGCTCATTGCTTCCTACAAATGCTACTTTATCGTCATGGCCGAGAGTAAAGCTGATGTTGTCCAGTACCTTTTCACCGTCGATTGTTTTGGAAAGCCCTTCCACTGTAAGAACTTCATTACCGATCTCGCGGTTCGGACGGAAGTCGATATAAGGATATTTTCTGCTGGACGGCTTGATCTCATCAAGCTGGATTTTTTCCAGAGCACGTTTCCTTGAGGTTGCCTGTTTGGACTTGGAAGCGTTGGCGCTGAAACGGGATATAAACTCCTGCAGCTCTTTGATCTTTTCTTCCTTTTTCTTGTTTGCCTCTTTCATCTGACGGATCAGCAGCTGACTGGATTCGTACCAGAAATCATAGTTTCCGGCATAGAGCTGTATCTTGCCGTAATCAATATCCGCAATCTGTGTACATACTTTATTTAAGAAGTAACGGTCATGAGATACTACGATTACTGTGTTGTCAAAGTTGATCAGAAACTCCTCAAGCCATGCTATGGCATCCAGATCCAGATGGTTGGTCGGCTCGTCAAGAAGCAGAATGTCCGGATTTCCGAACAGCGCCTGTGCGAGCAGCACCTTCACTTTCTCCGGTCCGGTCAGATCTTTCAAATATTTATAATGAAGCTCTGTGTCGATTCCCAGTCCGTTCAGAAGAGATGCAGCGTCGGACTCGGCCTCCCAGCCGTTCATTGTGGCGAATTCGGCTTCGAGTTCGCTTGCCTTGATTCCGTCTTCTTCCGTAAAGTCTTCTTTGGCATAGATGACTTCCTTTTCCTTCATAATCTCGTACAGCCGGGCATTTCCCATAATAACCGTGTCGAGAACCGGATATTCGTCATATTTAAAATGATCCTGCTGCAGGAATGATAATCTCTCGCCCGGAGTGATGGCAACTTCGCCTTTTGTCGGCTCAAGCTGTCCGGACAGAATCTTCAGAAATGTAGATTTTCCCGCACCGTTCGCACCGATGAGACCGTAGCAGTTGCCTTCTGTGAACTTGATGTTGACATCTTCAAAGAGCGCTTTCTTACCTACGCGCAGTGTCACATTATTTGCACTGATCATATTGATATTCTCCTTAAAATGAAACTAAATAATTGAATTCATTACGCACCACCGCATATATTACCATGGATACCCATAAAAAGGCAAGGGGTTTCCGAATCCATGAAAACAGTATATAATAGTAACAGTTCACCCGCCCATGCAGGGTGGGATGCTTTATGCTTGCATAAGGAGCAGACCGACCCTGCATGGGCGGAGGGAGCGCCCGAATACGAGCAAAGAAGCGGCGACAGCCGCAGTGAGCACGCAAGTGCGGCTTTGCGAGTGG
>DWWI01000036.1 GCA_019119745.1 Candidatus Mediterraneibacter gallistercoris
TGATGCGGAAGAAGAGACTTGAACTCTCACAGGATTAACTCCCACTAGAACCTGAATCTAGCGCGTCTGCCATTCCGCCACTTCCGCTCGACAAGAGATATTCTATCATAACACTTCGAGTTTGTAAACCCCTAAATTTAATTTTTTTTGTCAGATTTTTTTGTGTTTGACTTATATCGACAATCTATATATAATATAAGAGAAAAGTATATAGATTATCGATATATGGAGGGTGCGCGATGAAGATTGATAAAAGTCTGATTTCAGGGAGTACAACTATGCTTTTATTAAAATTGCTTGAAGAAAAGGACATGTATGGTTATGAGATGATCGAAGTGTTGAGAGAGCGCTCGCAGAATGTGTTTGAACTTAAGGCGGGAACTCTGTATCCACTGCTGCACAATCTGGAAGAGAAGGGGCTGCTTACTGTATACGAACGGGAAGCGGGAAATAAGGTGCGCAAATATTACAGCATTACAAAGAACGGAAAAAAGACGCTGGATGAAAAGAAGGGTGAGTGGGAACTTTATTCCAAAGCCGTTGCCAGTGTGCTTGGGATGATTCCGGCATAAGAGAGGTGGGGAAGTATGAATAAAGACGAATATTTAAAGATCCTGACAGACCAGATCAGGTGCACAATGGCGCGCCCGGAGGTGGCGAGGGAACTGGGCGACCACATTGAAGATCAGACAAGAGCATTTATGAGTGAGGGGATGAGCAGGCAGGAAGCCGAGAAGGCTGCGGTGAAAGAGATGGGAAATCCTGTTGAAACAGGGGTGGAACTGGATAAGATACACTGTCCCAAAATGCCATGGGGGATGATAACGCTGATCATTGTCCTGAGTGTTTTATCCTGTATTTTTCAGTATCTTCTGAATCGGGAATCGATAAATGCCGGCGGAGACGGCTATTCTATGGAAAGGCAGATTCTCTTTACTTTGGTTGGGATTTTTGCAATGATCGGAGTATGTTTTGCTGATTATACAAGGATAGCGGTCCGGGCAAGAGAACTGATGCTGGGCCTGATCCTGCTGATCATACTGGGAAGACGGTTCTTCGGCCTTACTTCCAATGGTGCTGACCGATGGATCGCAATACCGGGCGGTATGGCGGTAAATGTTCTGTTGCTGCTTATGCTGACAGTGCCGCTATATGCTGCGATACTTTACGGATACAGGGGAAAGGGATGGTCTGTCTTATGGAAAGGTGTACTGTGGATGGCGCCGGGATGCTGGATTGCCGTCCGGTGCAGCAGCATATGGATGGCATGCGTTCTTTTTCTGGCTTATCTTGCAATGCTCGGCCTTGCTGTCTGGCACGGATGGTACCGGATGCCCGGAAAAGCTGTATTCGTGGGAATATGTGCTGCAGCTGTACTGCTTCCGATAGCGGCAGCGGTTTTGATCCTGTTTTATGGGGATGATTATCAGAAAAGCCGGCTTCTTTTCTATCTGTCTCCGCTGACCGGTGCCGGACCGCAGGATATGATATCATATGCGATGGTATATGTGAGAGAAATCCTCGGGAACAGCCGGCTGGTCGGCGCAGGGGAGGCAATGGTGCCCGATGTTTCATTTCTGCCGGAACTGTCCGACTTCCTGCTTGTCGGTGTGGCGAGATATTATGGGGTTCTGGCGGCAGTGCTGTTGGCAGGAATTCTGCTTTTCCTGCTGCTGCGTTTTCTGAGAATTTCTCTCAGGCAGAAGAACCAGCTCGGAATGTTGATGGGAACGGGGTGTGCGGCTGTCTTTCTTATCGAGGCAGTGTTCTATTTCATGAATAATTCCGGTGTCATGTATCTGGGAAATTACTGCCCGTTTTTTTCTTATGGAGGGACGGGGACAATCGTTATGTATATACTCCTGGGGATTCTGCTCAGTATCTGCCGATACCGGAATACTGCGCCGGAACGAAAAACCGCCGGTCCCTTATTCGGGATCCGGCGGCCGGCTGAACGTATGAAAGAATAAATACTAATCCTGATAAACGATATTTCCATTGCAGACAGTCATTTTAACTTTCCCGTACAGATCCCATCCTGTGAACGGTGAGTTAGAGGACTTGGATGCATACTGCTCCGGAACCCAGTGTTCTTCCGGATCGAAGACCACCAGATCGGCAGCAGCTCCCTTCTCGATTCTGCCTGCGGGAAGGTGATACAGATCCGCAGGATTTACAGTCATTTTTTCTAAAAGCTGCATAAGTGTCAGATGTCCGGGGCGCACGAGAAAAGTGATCCCCAGTGCCAGGGAAGTCTCGAGCCCGATAATCCCGCTTGGGGCAGCAGTGATGGAACGTTCTTTCTCCTCCCTGCTGTGAGGCGCATGGTCAGTTGCGATGAGATCGATAGTGCCGTCCGCCAGTCCTTTTATTATGGCGAGGCGGTCCTCTTCTTTACGCAGCGGCGGATTCATCTTTGCCAGGGTACCGTATCTGAGCACTGCCTCGTCTGTCAGTGTGAAATGATGTGGTGTTGCCTCTGCGTGGAGATTGGCGCCCATTGCCTTGAACATGCGGACCAGTTCAACAGAACGGCCGGAACTGATGTGCTGGATTACTGTATGGGCGCCGGAGCGCAGGGCGAGCAGGCAGTCCCGGGCTACAAGAGATTCCTCTGCGACAGATGGAGAACCATATATGCCGAGCTGTTCAGATATAGTTCCATGATTGATCCCGTTATTCTTGATGAATGCGGGATCTTCTTCGTGCAGGCTGACCGGTACATTCAATTCTCTCGCGGTTTCCATTGCGCGGTAGAGAAACGCTGCATTTTTCAGTGGAATGCCGTCGTCAGTAAATCCGCATGCGCCGGCTTCCTTCAGGGCGGCCATGTCTGTCAATTCCTCGCCTTTGAGAGAGCGGGAGACACTTGCCGCCTGACAGATCCGCACCGCTTCGGTTTTTGAACGATTAAGAATATCTTCTAATACTTCTGTATTATCTACAACAGGTGAAGTGTTAGCCATGCAGATTACGGAAGTGAATCCTCCTTTTGCCGCGGCAAGCGCGCCGGTATGAAGAGTTTCTTTATAAGTGAAACCCGGATCGCGAAAGTGAACATGAGTGTCGATCAGTCCGGGGGCGATGGTGAGCCCGCCGGCATCGATCACCTCTTCGCTGTCAGAAGGAACAATATTTTCTTTTATATCCATGATGATCCCGTCTTTGATGAGAAGATCAGCCTTATAGGATTCTTCAGCTGCGGGATTTATGATGAGACCATTTTTTATGAGCATAAGCAACCTCCTTGTTAAGATGTTATCTGCCCTTAAGTATAGCTTACCGTTATAGTGGATTGCAAGGCATTTACTCTGGAAAACTGTTACTGAAAAATAAAACCGGGAGAACATTCCCGCCTTTCGGCGGGCGTCCTCCCGGTAACATCCGGACGCTTACAATACCTCCCGTGTATTACAGATGACGGTAAAGATGACGCGGTATACCGTCTACCATTATAGGAGATACATCGCCCTGGATGAGCGGGCGTACATAATTGACGAATTCATCGGTCACGTAGGAACCGTCCTCGTTTACCCACTCGCGTGGAACGAGTTTTTCGTCATTTGCGATCTTGTGAACATCCTTTACTTCTGTTCCACTCTGATACGGATCATCGGACAGACGTTTGAGAACAACCATCTTTCCGGAATCTCCTTCATCGGCAGCCTTGACAGCAGCGCCGCCTACCTGAGATGCTTCCAGAATATCGATACGGGATGCACAGTGGGATGCGGAACGCTGGAGCGAACTCAGCTCAATGGCACGGGTCTTGCATCCGATCTCGCCTGCAATATAGCTTGCAAGGTAATTCGCTGTACCGGAGAGCTGCTTATGTCCGAAAGCATCTACAAAGTCTATGCTCTGGCCAAGTTCGCATACATAGCGGCCGTCCGCGAGACGGATACCTTCGGAAACAGCGACTACTACGGATGATTTCTGGGACAGGAGCTCTTTAACTTTATTGCCGAATGATTCGATGTCAAAAGGCAGCTCGGGCAGGTAGATCAGATCCGGGCCTGCGCAGTCCTCACCTTTTGCAAGAGCAGCCGCGCCTGTAAGCCAGCCGGCATTTCTTCCCATGATCTCCACGATCGATACAAGTCCTTTCTCATATTCCAGACAAAAGCTGTCGCGGATGATCTCTTTTACGGAAGTACCGATATATTTTGCGGCACTTCCGTATCCCGGCGTGTGGTCTGTAAGAGCCAGGTCGTTGTCGATCGTCTTCGGGCATCCGATGAAACGTGTGGGATGACCGGTGATGATGGCGTAGTCAGACAGCTTTTTGATTGTGTCCATGGAATCATTTCCGCCTATATAGATAAATGCTTCAATATCCAGCTTATTAAGAATACCGAAGATTTTATCGTATACTTCCCTGTCTTCGTGGATCTCAGGCAGTTTAAAACGGCAGGATCCCAAAAAAGCAGCGGGTGTTCTCTTCAGAAGCTCTGCGTCGAGATCATTTGTGATATATTCGGACAGATCGATATAACGTTCCTGGAGAAGTCCCTGGATTCCGTGGAGCATTCCATATACTTTAGCGGCACCGCGGTCCTTAGCTGTGCGGTATACTCCTGCGAGACTTGAGTTGATCGCAGCAGTTGGACCCCCTGATTGTCCGACGATTACATTTCCTTTCATTGTAAGTTACCTCCGTTTTGCAAATTGTCGTTTTGAAAGTCATACTCTCAAAGCACCTATACTACAGTTTAGTGCATAATCACTAATTTGTAAATGAAAAAATATAAAAAATAGACAAATTAACGAAAAATGTCTGTATACAGGAAAATACTGCGGGAAAAATGTTATACTGAGAACAATGCACAATAAGACGCTGCCGATACCAGGGAAACAAAGGCGGACTGCAGCGCGGAATAGGAGAAAAACAGATGAAAAAATATGATTATCTGATCGTAGGTGCCGGCCTGTATGGAGCCGTTATGGCATATGAACTCGGAAAAAAAGGGAAAAAATGTCTTGTCATCGACCGCAGGGATCACATTGCGGGGAATATTTACTGTGAAGATATAGAAGGAATCCACGTACATAAGTACGGGGCCCATATCTTCCACACCTCGGATAAAAAAATATGGGATTATGTGAATCAGTTTGCAGAGTTTAACAATTATATCAATTCTCCGGTTGCGGTGTATAAAGATGAACTTTACAATCTTCCGTTTAATATGAATACATTCAGCAGGATGTGGGGAATCCGTACTCCGCAGGAGGCCAGGGAGATTATCGAGAAGCAGAGAAAGGAGACCGGCATAACCGAGCCGAAGAATCTGGAGGAGCAGGCGCTTTTTCTCGTGGGTAAAGATATTTATGAGAAGCTGGTCAAAGGCTATACAGAGAAACAGTGGGGGCGGAAATGTACGGAACTTCCGGCGTTTATTATCAAGAGGCTTCCGTGCCGGTTTATTTATGATAATAATTATTTCAATGACAGATACCAGGGAATTCCTGTCGGAGGGTATACCCCCATCATAGAGAAGATGCTCAGCGGAGCGGAAGTGCGCACAGGTGTGGACTTCTTTGAATTCAGAAAAGATAATCCGGACATAGCGGAGAAGATCATATTTACCGGCATGATTGATGAATATTTTGATTACCGGCTGGGAGCCCTTGAGTACCGTTCCGTACGTTTTGAGACAGAGGTGCTGGACTGTGATAACTATCAGGGGAATGCTGTGGTCAACTATACTGACCGTGAAGTGCCGTACACGAGGGTGATCGAACACAAGCATTTTGAGTTCGGACAGCAGGAGAAGACAGTCATCTCCAGAGAGTATTCTTCGGAGTGGAGTGTGGGAATGGAGCCTTATTATCCGGTTAACGATGAGAAGAACAACGCTCTGTTCCAGAAGTATAAAGAGCTGGCGGCAAAAGAAGAAAACGTGATATTTGGCGGAAGGCTCGGCGATTATAAATATTATGATATGGACAAAGTGATCGCGGCGGCGCTTGCCCGCCTCGAAGAGATAGAATAACACCGGGAAAAAGAGGAGAACGTCTATAAAGTACTTGCATTTCCGAAAGGTATCAAGTATGATACTTATACTCGGATCGGTCTGATCCGGATCAGAGAATCTTTTCCATTATCAGTTTCTGATGGGTTTCACAAGGGAAAAGGATGTATCGGCAGGCGGGACAGTTGAGGGACTGTCCTGCCTGGCAGAATATACAGCCGAGAAAAAATTGCATATGAAAGAAATGTACGAAGTTCTTAAGTTTATCGAACACGGTCTGCGCTGCCGGCAGAGTATGGACTGCGTGCAGGGAACTATTCTGCTTAATTATCTGAAGGAAAATCCCCGGATAGACAAAACAGTGCTTATAGACTGGTTTCGGGAACTGGCTGTCAGTGTTGACCAGTATCACAGAAGTCATGGCAGACAAAATTATCGTTACCTGAATCCCTGCAGTGTTATCGTTTCAGAAGACGGACGGCTTTTTCTTCTTGATACGGAGGCGCCGGACAATGAGCCGGTTATGAAACGTATGCAGAAGAGGGCGGTGAGAAGTCATTTCGTAAAACCGGTATATGAGATCGGCATTGGGAGGAACAATGAGGCTGACCTGTTCGCTTATGGCAAAACTATCCAGTTTATTCTGGCATATTCGGAAATACATCCTGCGCTGAGCCGGAGAGAAGAAAGGCGTCTGTCCCGGGTGATCGGACGCTGCACCGGAGACCTGGGAAGAAAATATGAAGATCTGCATCAGGTACTCAAAGACCTGCCGCCTGTTCCCAGGCGGAAAGCGGACGCACAGAAGTGTGATGCACATCCCGGACTGCGTAAGATGGTGATATCAGCAGGAACGGCGGCGGTCCTGCTGATATGTGTCTTTGCACGGGCTGGAGAAAAAGAGGAGTACGGTCAGGCGGATGAGGCCGGGGAGCATATTGTGAAGAAAGAAAACAGAAAATATATGTGGGAACAAAATCCGGAATCTGAAAAAACGGGCACGATCTGCGCGGAAGAGGCGGCGGAAAAAACAGGACTGGCATCTCAGGAACTTGTCGGGTTTCTGGAAAAGAGGATAATTACGGATGAGATGATCAGTGCCTACGGGCGGGTAATAGAACTTGAAGAAGACAAGGAAAAGATTAAAGAGGCAGGACTGAAAAAAATGAAGCTGGAGATGCGGCAGGAAAATTATGAACAGGCTCTTGAAACGGCAAAAACAGTTTCGGAGAAGACGGGAGGTTCGGAAAAACTCAGTGAGCTGATTGAGGGATGCGAAAAAAATATCCCGTAAAAAGGGAGGATGCCGGGTGACCAATCGGCTTGGTCCCCGGCATGTATTATGAAAAAGTTTATTCAAAATAACTTGTCAGCGTCTTGTTTAAGTGTTATCTGTCTGTTTCTCTTTCGATGGTTTTAGTATATGGGAGAGAAATGAAGAAAACATGATGAGATAATGAAAGATTTTTAAATGATAAATGAACAAATTATGAACAGGAAGACAAAGTAAAAGACCGATGGGGGAGCCATCGGTCTTTTGAGGGGAGTATAAATAATTAATAAGGGGTTGTAGAAAGTAACCTTTCTACAGTAAACAGTATAATATACGGAATTGGAAAAAGCAAGAAAAAGTTTTGAAAAAAGCAAAATTCGGCGGCGAGACGGCCATCCGGGCAAAAAAGCATAAAGGAAACGTATAAAAAGGTATGGATGAGACATACTAACGATGAACCAAAAAACAGGAGGGATTACACATGGCAAAGAATTATAGTAATACAAACAATTCAAACAAAAACGCAAACAACAGCTCTTCTTACGGAAACACACAGAGCAAGAACAAAAATTCCAACAAGAACAGCAGCAATTCTTATTCCAATGCTTCCAACAGCAAAAACTGCGGACGGAACACAGATGCCTATGACGAGTCAGACCGCTATTAGATCTGACGGCTGAGATTTCCGGAAAAACTGAAAAAATGACGGACGGGGCAGGGAAAGTTCAACTTTACTCTGCCCCTGATTTATAGTAAGATGTATACAGACAAAAAATAAGAACGGAGAAATTCATGGATAAAATGGAATGGATCGCGCCCTGTCATTTCGGTCTGGAATCTGTTCTCAAGCGTGAAATTCAGGATCTTGGCTATGAGATCGTACAGGTTGAGGACGGCAGAGTTACTTTCAGCGGAGGGATGGAGGCTGCATGCAGAGCTAATATCTTTCTGCGCACGGCGGAACGCATACTGCTGAAAGCAGGGAGTTTCAGAGCGAAGACGTATGATGAGCTGTTTGAGAAAACAAAAGAAATTCCGTGGGAAGATTACATACCCGAGGACGGAAAGTTCTGGGTGGCGAAAGCCGCATCGGTGAAGAGCAGATTGTTCAGTCCGTCGGATATTCAGTCCATTATGAAGAAAGCAATGGTAGAGCGCCTGAAATCCAGGTATCGTATACAGTGGTTCCCGGAGACAGGCGCTTCGTATCCGGTCAGGGTATTTCTTATGAAAGATATGGTGACAGTCGGACTGGATACAACGGGAGCGTCGCTTCACAAACGGGGATACCGCCCGGTGGCGGGAAAAGCGCCGATCGCCGAGAATCTTGCGGCCGCGCTGATCATGCTGACGCCGTGGAAAAAGGATCGGATACTTGTGGATCCGTTTTGCGGAAGCGGTACGTTTCCGATTGAAGCGGCCATGATGGCGGCAAATATTGCTCCCGGAATGAACCGCTCATTTACTGCGGAATCGTGGACAAACCTGATAGCTAAGAAGAACTGGTATGAAGCGGTTAATGAAGCTCAGGATATGATAGACGACGGGATCGAGACGGATATACAGGGGTATGATGCGGACGGTGAAGTCCTGAGGACGGCACGAAGAAATGCCGAGGAAGCGGGAGTCGGCCATCTGATTCATTTCCAGCAAAGAGAAGTAAAAGATTTAAGTCATCCGAAGAAGTATGGATTTATTATTACTAATCCGCCTTACGGAGAACGGCTGGAAGAGAAAGAGACGCTGCCTCGTATCTATAAAGATTTTGGAGAAGCTTACCGCAGGCTGGACAGCTGGTCCGCTTATATGATTACGAGTTATGAAGATGCGGAGCGGTATTTCGGCAGAAAAGCAGATAAAAACAGAAAAATTTATAACGGGATGATAAGAACATATTTTTATCAGTTTCAGGGGCCGAAACCGCCCAGACAGAAGAAATAGAGGATATACAGAAAATATGAAGAAAAGAATTATATTTGCAACAGGCAACGAAAATAAGATGAAAGAGATACGAATGATCCTGAAAGACCTTGGGATGGAGATCCTTTCGATGAAAGAGGCGGGGGTTGAAATCGAGATTGTTGAGGACGGGATGAGTTTTGAAGAAAATGCGGAGATCAAGGCGAGAGCTGTTGCCCGGGTCCTGACAAATGATATTGTTCTCGCGGATGATTCCGGTCTGGAAATCGACTATCTGGATAAGGCTCCGGGGATTTATTCTGCCAGATTTGCCGGTGAGGATACTTCTTATGATATAAAGAACCGCATTCTGCTGGACAGGCTGGAAGGCGTGCCGGACGAAGAGCGAACCGCAAGGTTTGTATGTGCTGTGGCCGCGGTGTTTCCGGACGGAACGGTGTCCACTGTGAGAAAGACCATCGAGGGAAGAATCGCGGAGGAAGCTGCCGGAGATAATGGATTCGGTTATGATCCGATCTTCTATGTCCCGGAGTATGGCTGCACGACGGCAGAGATGAAACCTGAACAGAAGAATGAATTGAGCCACAGAGGAAAAGCGCTTCGGGCGATGAGAGACATATTAAAAGAAAAAATCGGTGAGGAAATATAATGAGGGTATTGATCGTCAGTGATACACACGGCAGGCATAGAAATCTGGACCGCGCGCTGGAAGAAGCGGGCGAGATTGATGTATTTATCCATCTGGGTGATGTCGAGGGCGGAGAGGATTATATGAATGCCGTAATCGATTGTGAAAAGCATATGGTCCGGGGAAATAATGATTTCTTTTCCAGTCTGCCGCGTGAGGAGGAGTTTTATCTGGGCGGATATAAGGTGTTTATCACCCATGGACATGCTTATTATGTATCTCTTGATCCTGAATATATTTTTGAAGAGGGAAAAGCGAGAAACGTGGATATAGTGATGTACGGACATACACACAGACCGTTTTTTGAACAGAAGGAGGGGCTTACTGTACTTAATCCGGGCAGCCTTTCGTTTCCCAGACAGGAAGGCAGGAAGGGCAGCTATATGCTTATGGAGATTGCCCCGAACGGTTCGGTTACATATGATCAGAGATATCTTGAATGAAAGCCGCAGGGCCCGGTGCGCGTCTGTTTTTTGCCAGACAGAGAGGAAATGAAAAAAAATAAAAAAGTTATGTAAAAAAATGTTGACATTAGGAAAATCATATAATATAATAGTCAATGCGCTACGGGAAGACAGGAAACGTAGTAAAGAATACCGGGGTGTGGCTCAGCTTGGCTAGAGCGCCTGGTTTGGGACCAGGAGGTCGCAGGTTCGAATCCTGTCACCCCGATATGTGCGGGTGTAGTTCAATGGTAGAACACCAGCCTTCCAAGCTGGATACGTGAGTTCGATTCTCATCACCCGCTTTTCCTGTGAAATACCAGGAAAGGCAAATGAATATTTGCATCAGAGTCTGTAGCTCAGCTGGATAGAGCAACGGCCTTCTAAGCCGTAGGTCGTGGGTTCGAATCCCCCCAGGCTCGTTATGGTGGGTATGGTGCAGTTGGTTAGCGCGCCAGA
>DWWI01000037.1 GCA_019119745.1 Candidatus Mediterraneibacter gallistercoris
GGAGGGCGATATTCTCGGACAATACAGCCTGTCTGACTACCGTCTCTGGGATTATGGTTTCGATTACTATGCACCGCAGAGCTTTGAGACAGAGGACGGCAGACGGATCCAGATCGGCTGGATGGGAATGCCGGACTGCGAGGAGTATACGAACCGGACGATTGAAGACGGCTGGCAGCATTGTTTTACTTTCCCACGGGAAGTATATGTGGAGGACGGAAGCGTCAGACAGAGACCGGTAAAAGAACTTGAAGAAAGAAAAAGATTGATAAAAGAAACTAAAAGCCATCTTGAAATAAAAAAGTGTACTGTATATCTGGCTGAGATAGATAATATCCGGGATAATCAGTTTCATGCAGTTCTGGCTGAAGAATTAATTTTAAAATATAAAAATAATAGATTTAGCATTGAATTTATAAATAAAAGAAATAATAAAATTTCCTGCGGGAGAAAGCAGAGATATGTGGATACCAGTCATCTGTCAGATATAAAAATACTGTCCGATGAGTCGTCTGTGGAGGTATTTATCAATGGCGGGGAGTATGTATTCAGCACGAGGTATTATCCGGAAGAGCCGGGAATCTGCATAGAAGCAGAGGACGCTGAGATAAGGTTGTATCATATTTAATAAGAAGTACCGGGCATTTTGACATGTCCGGTATTTTTTGTGACGGCGGTTGTGCCTTTTTTCAGAAAACTTTGGCGAAACTTTCCTTGCATACCTATGACAAATTTACTATAATGAGTAAAAATTTACGTTTTATGTCGGAGGAATGAAATGGGGACAGTCTTAAAACGTATGACCACAGTGATGCTGCTGTTGATCATGGTAATAATAATGCCGGCGGCTGAGGTACGGGCAGAACCACAGACAACGGATAACGCGGCGGCACAGGAGACAGAGCTTTCTGACTTTGAAAAACAGAAGAAAGCATCCTATGATACGGTTCCGGAGACGAACAATATCGACGGATGGCCGGAAGGACCGAAAGTATACGGCAATTCGGCTATTGTGATGGATATGAACAGCGGAGCCATACTGTATGGCAAGAAGATCGACGAACAGCGTTATCCGGCCAGCATTACCAAGCTGCTCACAGTTCTTATAGCTCTGGAAAATTCAAATCTTGACGATGATGTGTTGTTTTCCCAGGAAAGTATTGATATTTTAAGATCTGATTATGCGAGTATCGGGATGCGCCCCGGTGAGATCCTGAGTATGAAGGATGCTCTGTATGCCACTATGCTTGCATCGGCAAATGAGGTCGCGTATGCTGTCGGTGAGAATGTGGGACAGAAGATGGGCGGGGATTATAATACGTTTATCCAGGCTATGAATGACCGGAGTAAAGAATTGGGGTGTACAGGCTCCCATTGGATGAATGCAAACGGGCTTCATGACGCACAGCATTATACGACGGCCCATGACATGGCTCTGATCACTTCAGCATTATATCAGCATGAAGAATTCCGGACGATCGCGCAGACGCTGAGTTACACGATCGGGCCGACGAATCTGGTCGATGAAGAAAGAGTATTCCAGCAGCATCATAAGATGCTGTGGCCCGGGAACAGCAATTATTATGAGTATTGTACCGGCGGAAAGACAGGATATACGGATGAGTCCCGTACGACTCTTGTGACTACTGCGGACAATGGGACACTGCAGCTTGTGGCAGTAGTGCTTCAGGATGACGGTGATGTTTATGCGGATACAAGGTCGATCTTCGATTATGGATTCGATAATTTTTCAAAAGTTCTTTTAAGCGGGGAGAAAAAACCGGAAGAGATCCGGTCTTACGAGGACAGCGATTCTTATGTGCTTCTTCCTGACGGGGTTACGTTTGATTCTCTTGATCATGAGATTACTGTTCAGGACGAGAAAAATGCTTCCGGGCGTGTTACATTTTTCTATAAAGGACAGAATGTGGGAAGTGCGGATGCTGTGCTGACGCCGGAATATGTGGAAGAGGCAACCGGATATACGACCAGACTTGAACTAAGCGGTTCGGGAGCGTCAACGGAAGGAAAGGCACAGAATATCCTGCAGCAGATAGCAGCGCCAACAAAAATCTGTATAGCTGCGGTCGCGGCAGCAGTTGTGATCCTGCTGATCCTGGCAGTCGCTATCACAGTCAGAGCCAGGAAAAATGCGCAGAAAAAGCGCCGACGCCGCATGAAGGGCAGAAGAAAGAGATTAAAGTACCATACTTCAAAAAGAAATAAAAAATAGATTAAGTATACTGTCTGCGGTAATCCGTAGGCAGTATTTTCATAATATCCTTAAATGCCGCGGAAAACTTGCTCTGGCTCTCGTATCCGACTGCTCTGGCTATGGCAGCGATGCTCAGGTCGCTTTCGCGCAGCATACATGCCGCTTTAGTGATACGGTACTGCTTCATATATGACGCTACAGGCATTCCATAGACAGACTTAAAGATATTCTTTAAAGTCGCAGTGTTGATGAGATATTCCCGGGCAAGTTCGTCAATCGTATACCGGCATTCGGGATGTCCGGTCATGCGGTCATGGATTTCCCTGATAATCTCGACCTGATCTGAATAGTGAGGATCCAGAGCCTTTTCCTTTGCGGGTTCTGCCATGTTCAGGAAGAGAAGCAGCTCCTGGCACTTCAGCTTGAGATAAGGCAGTTTCATCTGCTCCGGCAGATCATATACCTCTGAAAAGATATGTTCGATCCGGCTATTGGCAGGAAGAGCGGCAGTTTCCTTTTTGCCGCAGAATTTATAGCACAGTTCTTTCATATCTATGTCTGCATCTTCTAAGAGTTCGGGCATTTTTTTGTTAAGTATTGACAGATCCATGGATACTGTCAGCCCCTCATAATAGCCGAGAGGAAGTGTTATTTCCGAATCCGCACACTTGTCGGTAAAATGGAAAGACAAGTCACCGCTGCCGAAATAAAGGCTCAGTCCGTCTTTCATTTCCCAGCCGATCCGACCGGCACGACAGTGATCTACGGACAGGACGGAGGCGCTGTGACTGTGGCGGATATGAAATTTGCTGGCAAGATAGCAGTGAAAAGACAGTTCGATTCCGGGATAGAGCTCATAAGTTTCGGTCCGGAGTCTGGCATTCTTCGGTACAGCCGTATCGTCTATCATATATATTGCAGCCTTCTGCCCGTCTGCAGTCTGCTTATCCGCGGTGCTGTTTTTTTCGCAAATGTTCAGGGAATGACGAATGTCAAGACAGCGGCCGTCAGGAACGTCAGACAGCTTTTCTATGATTCTGCACAGGGATTTGTCCATGGAAGAGCCTCCTTATATTTTTACTGCTTTTCATCTTCTTCCGGGCAGGTAATCCTGCCGAGTTTTTCAATCATATGATGGAGCATCTGCGCCAGCTCCGTATCTGCCGTCCGGTAATACATTTCTTTACCGTCGCGGCGGCTTACGATCAGGCCGCTGCTCTTTAATAATCTCAGATGATGGGATACGGCCGGACTGCTCATGTTGACGATAGCGGCGATATTGAGCACGCATTCTTCACAGTGGCACAGCAGCCAGAAGATCCGCAGGCGGCTCGGGTCTCCGAGCTGTTTCATTGCTTCTGAAACGCCCGCAATTTCAGCTTCGCCGGGCAGATGCTTACGTATTTTTTCTTCATTATTATGTCCATGGTCGTGTGGAAGTTTTTTCTCATTCATATCGTATTGCTCCAATCAGAAATAATTTTCGCCCAAATGGAAATAATGCTCCTTTTGTTCTTGACTAATTATATAATCTGAAGTACATTATAGTCAACAATTAAATAATTGTTTAATCAAAACCGCTGAAGGAAGCTGTGTCCGGCTTGATATCCGCGGAAACGGATTAAAACAGAATGTATAATGAAGGAGATAACATAATGAAAAAAAGTTATAAGATTGATGTTGATTGTGCGAACTGTGCAAATAAGATGGAACAGGCTGCGAAAAATACAGCGGGAGTAAAGGATGCGGTCGTAAATTTTATGACTCTGAAGATGAGCGTGGAGTTTGAAGAAGGTCACAATGCAAAGGAAGTTATGCAGGAAGTGCTCAAAAACTGCAAAAGAGTGGAAGACGACTGCGAGATATTTCTGTAATAGACGCCGACATTTTACATATGATTAAAAACATATAAGGACTTCCCCGGGAATCTGGATGATTCCGGGGTAAAAAAGTCTGATCAGATAAACAATTAATCATATGTTTAATTATATGGCAGATAAATTATTTCGTTATAAAAGAAGAAAAAGGAAGGAATATTTATGAATAAAAAACAGAAAAAAATGCTGATCAGAATTGTGGTATCGGCGGTACTGCTGATCGGATTTAACTTTCTGCCTTTTGGCGGTCTGCCAAGATTCGTTCTCTATATGATCCCTTATCTGGTGATCGGCTATGATATCCTGATCAAGGCGTTTAAAGGAATCAAGAACCGCCAGCCCTTTGACGAGAGTCTGCTGATGGCGATCGCCACGATTGGTGCCATCGCAATTGCGATATACAGTGAAGTGGTCGATCACGAAGCGGGAGATTATGTAGAGGCGATAGCGGTTATGCTGTTCTATCAGGTCGGAGAGTGGTTCCAGAGCTACGCGGTAGGAAAAAGCCGCAGAAATATCAGTGATCTGATGGACATCCGTCCGGATTACGCAAATATTGAAACAGACGGAAAACTTGAGCAGATCGATCCGGGTGAAGTGGAGATCGGTTCCGTGATCGTGGTACAGCCGGGGGAGAAAGTTCCTATCGACGGCGTGGTGATGGAGGGAACTTCCACTCTTAACACAAGCGCTCTGACAGGAGAGAGCCTGCCGAGAGATGCGCAGGAGGGCGACGAGATCATCAGCGGATGCATCAATATGACAGGTGTGCTGAAGATAAAGACGACAAAAGAATTTGGTGACTCTACGGTGTCAAAGATTCTGGATCTGGTTGAGAACGCAAGTTCCAGAAAGTCCAGATCTGAAGCATTTATAACGAAATTTGCGAGAGTGTACACACCTGCGGTGGTGTACTCGGCAATCGCGCTCGCAATCCTTCCGCCGCTTGTGCGGATGTTCGGCATGGGAATCCCGGCAGAGTGGGGCACATGGATCTACCGCGCTCTTACCTTCCTCGTCATCAGCTGTCCGTGCGCGCTGGTGATCAGTATACCTCTAAGCTTCTTCGCCGGTATCGGAGGAGCCAGCAATGCAGGCGTACTTGTAAAAGGATCCAATTATATGGAGACATTATCCAAGACCAAATGTGTCGTATTTGACAAGACAGGCACGCTGACACAGGGAGTGTTTGAAGTAAATGAAGTACACCACAACGAGATGGACAGAGCGCAGCTTCTGGAATATGCCGCACTGGCTGAAAGCGCATCCTCCCATCCAATCAGCAAGAGTCTGCAGAGAGCCTATGGAAAAGAAATTGACCGAAGCCGGGTGACGGATATTCAGGAAATCAGCGGAAACGGTGTGACGGCCAAAGTGGACGGCGTCAATGTAGCGGCGGGAAATTCAAAGCTCATGGACAGGCTGGGAGTCAAATGGATAGACTGCCATGAGGCAGGAACGATCATCCATATGGCGGTTGACGGGCGGTATGCCGGACATATCGTGATCTCCGATATCGAGAAGCCGCATGCAAAAGAGGCAATACAGGCGCTGAAGAAGGCAGGAGTGGAGAAAACGGTCATGCTTACCGGTGATTCCAGAAAAGTAGCCGAACATGTGGCGGCAGATCTTGGTATTGACGAAGTGCACGCAGAGCTTCTTCCGGCTGACAAGGTATCCGAAGTGGAAGAACTTCTGAAAAAGAATACCGGCAAGGGCAAGCTGGCATTCGTTGGAGACGGGATCAATGACGCGCCGGTGCTCTCCCGCGCGGATATCGGTATCGCCATGGGAGCCATGGGATCAGACGCGGCCATCGAGGCGGCGGATATCGTGCTGATGGACGACGATCCGCTGAAAATATCCAAGGCCATCCGGATCTCGAGAAAATGCCTGCGCATCGTGTATGAAAACATCTGGTTCGCCATCGGCATCAAGCTGATCTGCCTCATACTCGGAGCAGTCGGTATTGCCAATATGTGGCTCGCCATCTTTGCAGATGTGGGCGTTATGATCATCGCAGTGCTTAATGCGATACGTGCACTGTTTGTGAAAAAGTTATAAAAGGGACAGGGTGAATCTTGATTGGGGACGTAGTAAAACCCGGTTTTACTACGTCCCCAATCAAGATTCACCCTGTCCCTAATTAACATCTTTACTGCAATTCTTTATATAATCTGAGTATCCCCTCATAATTTCCCCCATATATAAAGTAATAATCAATCTGCCCTGTCCCCTCGGTATACAGATATGTCCCGTACACAGGCACATTGCAGCACATGACTGTCTCGTCCGCCGCGATTCCCAGTCCGTATCCGTACCCGGAGGCAATGAGAGGCATCCGCATAATTTTTCCGCCGAAGCTGATGTACCGTGCCTTGCTTTTGATGAGTTCGCGGTCCTCTGCAAGGATTCCTTTGACATAGAGTTTTTCTTCCCGGAGCCAGTCAAAATAATTCCATGTTCTTACGGGATCCCCCGGCTCGATCAGTCTTGGCAGCAGACGGGATTCGGTCAGGAGTTTCCGCCCGTTTTTGTCGAGGAAACGGATGGCGCCGCTTCTTTTATCAATCTGTACTTTAAGTTCTGCTGTGGTAAGCTCTGCAAGAGATTTCCCTGCCTGGGCTGTCCATGCAGGCGCTTCTTCCGGGATATAGTTCCAGTAACCGGCAGCAGGCGCGCTTGAATTTCTGCCCCAAAACTGTACCCGGATAACGGAGTCATGCACAGGTGTCAGACGTAAGGTTCCGTCAGCGCTGATCAGGTCTAGAAATCGGCGGGTGCGTCTGATATTCCGGATCGATAAGTCACAAGCATGCCCGGCAGTTTCTTTTCCGAGTTTCAACAGATCTGCGTCCGGAATGGAACCGAACCGGAACGGAGAGGGATTGACGGGAAGGTCAGCGGCCTGTGCGGTTTTTAATATAGAACCTGATTTTTGTTCAGTCTTTGTGAGGTCCCGTTTTTCCACGCTGTGATCTGCCGTTACAGTCCCTATATTCTCAGAGCCTTGCAGCTGCAGCTGTTCTCTCTCCGGAGCCGGCTTCGCGATGAGATCGGTCAGATCTCCCGTATGCAGTACAGTCAGTTCATGTAGGGCACGTGTGGCTGCCACATACAGAAGCTTGACATATGCATCTTCTGCGGGATAGTTTTCAGAAGTCGGATTATAGAGGAGCACTGCGTCAAACTCAAGTCCTTTCGTGTATTCTACAGGGAGCACCATAATTCCTGCCGTAAATTCGGCCGTCTCAGGATCTGTATCGGCAAGTGTCAATTCTGCACCGAGCAACTTTTTAACATATTCCGCTTCCGCATTATCCCGACAGATGACAGCAATCGTTTCACGGCCTTCTGTCTCCCACCGGCTGATTGTCTTTATGGCTTCGGCAGTCATGGAGTCTTTGTCTTTGCACTCTGTTATGGTTACCGGATTACCATGGCGCCGGATCGAATCTGCCGGGTAGACGGGAAAGCTGCCGTGCTTTAATATTTCGGCAGCAAAATTCGAGATTTCAACAGTGTTGCGGTAGCTTTTTTTCAGAACTCCGAATCCGTCCGGAATTCCTTTCAGCATCAGTGCTTTTAGATCCTCCCAGTCATTCAGACCATAGCCGTAATGAATGTTCTGTGACACATCGCCCATGATCGTGTAGGTACAGCCGCGAAGACAGTAGTACAGGGAGGCATACGCCGTCATGCCGAAATCCTGCGCCTCATCGATGATCACATGGCTCGCCTCGCGGATGCCGTCTATTTCCTTGATCCGCTTATACAGATACGCCAGCGCGGCAAGGTCATACAGGTCAAATGACTCTCCGGGATCGGGAACTGTCTTTCCATTTGCGGCTTGAACCTTGAGAAAATCTTTGTATACCTCGAAAATGGATCCTTTCCACACATTTCCTCCGAAATGCCGTCTGTATTTCCGGAACAGTTCTTTCCGCACGTCCGGCGGATATGCGATATCTTTGCCGGTAATCTCATTTTCCAGTTTTGATATAAGGATCGAGTTGAGCAGATTGATCTTACCTTGCATAGATAGGAGGGGATTGTTGTTCAGGCAGTTTGTAACAGTTCTTTTTTTCATGAGCAGGACGCCGTTTTCAAGAATAATATCTTCTGCGGGAATAGTCTCCATTTCCATCTTTTCACAATATTTTTCAAGGTCGTGGAACCAGTCATAGCTGCCTTTGATCCGGACGGCATCTTCCTCTTTTCCGATACGGCGGATGCTGTAAGCCTGTGGATCCCAGTCCTCGTAGAGCAGGCGCACGAAGAGCTGCTCCATTGTCATCTGGGATACCCCGTACACATCCAGATCCGGGAGCACACTGGTAATATAATTCAGAAGAATCCGGTTGCTTCCGATAATATAGAAGTCCTCAGGACGGAAATCTTCTTCATAGTTATATAAAATATAAGAAATGCGGTGCATTGCCACAGTTGTCTTCCCCGAACCGGCAACTCCCTGTACGATCAGGTTCATTTTCGGGGAACGTCTGATTACCGCGTTCTGTTCTTTCTGGATCGTGGCAATGATCTCACCCAGAACGGTACTTTTGTTTCTGGCAAGATATTTGGTCAGGAGTTCATCATTTGCAACTACATCTGAATCATAGAAGTCAAGAAGCCGGTCGTCTGCAATTTCATAGGTCCGCTTGCGCTTCAGGTCGATCTCACAGCTGCCCTCGTTCTTTACAGTGTAACTGCAATGTCCTGCCGTGTTTTCATAATAGACAGAAGCAACAGGAGCGCGCCAGTCTATGACAGCAGGTTCGGAACTGTTTTCAGAAATCCCCACACGCCCTATATAATAGGATTCCGCGCAGGGAAGCTTCGGATCTCGGAAATCAATCCTTCCGAAATACGGTTTTTCCCTCGCTTTTCTGCACCGGATGAGATCTCTTTGATTCTCCCTTAACTGGGACTGCGTGTTGTGGAAGAGCGAGAGGGCTTCCTTGTCCTTTGTCCCGTAAGTTTCCATCAGTTCATGCAGCTCATCGGATAACTGTGCGCCGCTTTTTTCCGTCTTCTCAAGATTGGCCTGCGCAATCCCGATAATTCTGGAAAGCTGCGCCTCCTCGGCTTCCCTGCTCAGTCCCGGAACAGGGCGGGATACTTTTGTCTTTTGCCGGTCCACTGAAATTCACCTCTCTTTCCCGTTGTTCTGTCACTATTGGTGCGATAGATATGCCTACTGCGTAATATAACATTTTTCTGCATAATTTCAAAGATTTATATTAGATTAATGGAAACTTGACTTCACCAGATGCATATGCTATATTGGCGTTAGGCAAGTGATATTGCGGTGTCATATGTACACAATTCGAAAACCCCGGAGCGGCAACTCCGGGGTTTTCTTTTGGCTAGTTGTCATTGTCATTACCGTCTAACCATTTGATGATATAATGGCAAATTATACCACCCATGACGGCAACCAGTAGTGATATTACAGCGTCTGGCATATGTACACCCCCTTTCCGTTGCCGGATTGGGTATGACAACATCAATAGTGTACCATTAACTTTTGGCGATAACAATAACATAAATTGCAAAGGGCTTGACGAACCGGGAGATTCTTCTTATAATTACCTTTGAATGAATTTCAACAGCAAAGGTTATGACGGAGACAGTAGGTTTTATCCGAACATCCCAGCGAGCCGGGAACGGTGCGAGCCCGGTATCAGTAGAATAGTTCCGAAGATCACTCCCGAACCGCAGCCCCCAAAGCCTACGGAAGATACAGACAGCATGAGAGAGTAAGGGCTGACGCGGATCCCGCGTTAGAGGATACCATATGCGAACTGAATTGCTTTTACCACAGAATCAGACAGTGTGTATACGGGAGAAGGAAGTTCAAGTATGTTGTAACAGGTGGTTAAAACGAGAGAGATGGCTTTCGTCCTTTTGCAGGACGGGAGCCTTTTTTTCTCCCGGTTTTGATTCAAAGCCCCGTTCTGGACAGGTCTGACGCAACTATGTGTCGATTAAGGACCGTAAAGGAGCGCCGGCCCTTAGGCTGCGTTTTTTGCAGCCTTATGTGCCGATGCGTTCCGTCCTGAGCGAGAGCGCGTCCGCAATCGACACATAGCTGCGGCGGACCAGAGACAGAAAGGAAAATCAATATGTACAAGAAAGTTCCCACAGATATGAATTTTGTCGGCCGTGAGAAGGAAGTCGAGAAATTCTGGGACGAGAACCACATCTTCGAGAAGAGCATCGAAGAGCGTGAGGGATGTCCGGAATATATCTTCTACGACGGACCGCCGACCGCAAATGGAAAACCGCACATCGGACATGTGCTCACCCGTGTCATCAAGGATATGATCCCGAGATACCGCACGATGAAGGGCTATATGGTTCCGAGAAAAGCCGGCTGGGATACCCACGGTCTTCCGGTAGAGCTGGAAGTGGAGAAATCCCTCGGCCTCGACGGCAAGGATCAGATCGAGGAATACGGTCTGGAGCCGTTTATCAAAAAATGTAAAGAAAGCGTCTGGAAATACAAAGGGATGTGGGAGGATTTCTCCGCTACCGTCGGTTTCTGGGCTGATATGGAGCATCCTTATGTAACATACCACAATACATTTATCGAGTCTGAGTGGTGGGCGCTGAAACAGATCTGGGACAAAGGCCTGCTCTACAAGGGCTTTAAGATCGTTCCCTACTGCCCGCGCTGCGGTACGCCGCTGTCCGCACAGGAAGTAGCTCAGGGCTACAAGGATGTGAAAGAGCGCTCCGCAGTTGTAAGATTTAAAGTAAAGGACGAGGATGCATATATCCTTGCATGGACGACCACCCCGTGGACACTGCCGTCCAACCTCGCACTCTGTGTAAACCCGAACGAGGATTACGCGAAAGTAAAGGCAGCAGACGGATACACCTATTATATGGCGTGCGCTCTTCTTGATACAGTTCTTGGAAGGCTGGCAGAGGAAGGAAAGCCGGAATATGAGATCCTTGAGACATACAAAGGTACAGATCTCGAGGGCAAAGAGTACGAGCCGCTCTACCAGTGTGCCGCAGACGCTGCTGCAAAACAGAACAAGAAAGCATTCTATGTGACATGTGACACATATGTTACCTTGACGGATGGTACCGGAGTCGTACACATCGCGCCGGCATTCGGTGAAGATGATGCGAATGTGGGAAGAAAATATGATCTTCCGTTCGTACAGCTTGTAGATGAAAAAGGAAACATGGCGGAGTCCACTCCGTTCGCAGGGCTGTTTGTAAAGAAAGCAGATCCGGAAGTATTAAAGAATCTGGATGGCAGAGGACTTCTCTTCGACGCACCGAAGTTCGAGCACAGCTATCCTCACTGCTGGAGATGTGACACACCGCTGATCTACTACGCGCGCGAGTCATGGTTCATCAAGATGACAGCGGTACGCGATGACCTGATCGCAAACAATAACACGATCAACTGGATTCCGGAGAGCATCGGAAAAGGACGTTTCGGCGACTGGATCGAGAACGTTCAGGACTGGGGCATCAGCCGTAACCGTTACTGGGGTACTCCGCTCAATATCTGGGAGTGTGAGTGCGGACACATGCACTCCATCGGAAGTATTGCAGAGCTGAAGGAAATGTCCGACAACTGTCCGGACGACATTGAGCTGCACCGTCCGTACATCGACGCAGTGACCATCAAGTGTCCGAAGTGCGGCAAAGAGATGCACCGTGTGCCGGAAGTGATTGACTGCTGGTTTGACAGCGGTTCCATGCCGTTTGCACAGCACCATTATCCGTTTGAGAATCAGGAGCTGTTCGAGCAGCAGTTCCCGGCAGACTTTATTTCCGAGGCAGTGGACCAGACAAGAGGATGGTTCTACTCCCTGCTTGCGATCTCCACGCTGATCTTCAACAAGGCTCCTTACAAGAACGTTATTGTCCTCGGACACGTTCAGGATGAGAACGGACAGAAGATGAGCAAGTCCAAGGGCAATGCGGTGGATCCGTTCGACGCTCTTGAGAAATACGGCGCTGACGCGATCCGCTGGTACTTCTACATCAACAGCGCACCGTGGCTGCCTAACCGTTTCCACGGTAAAGCCGTGACAGAAGGACAGAGAAAATTCATGGGAACTCTGTGGAATACCTATGCATTCTTTGTTCTCTATGCGAATATCGATAATTTTGACGCGACAAAATATACACTGGAATACGATAAACTTACTGTAATGGATAAATGGCTTCTGTCCAAAATGAACACCATGGTGAAAGATGTAGATAACAATCTGGCGAACTACCGTATTCCGGAGGCGGCACGTGCCCTTCAGGAGTTTGTGGACGACATGAGCAACTGGTATGTAAGAAGAAGCCGTGAGCGTTTCTGGGCAAAGGGCATGGAGCAGGATAAGATCAATGCATACATGACACTGTATACAGCGCTTGTGACCGTATCCAAGGCGGCTGCCCCGATGATTCCGTTCATGACAGAGGAAATCTATCAGAACCTTGTCCGCAGCATTGACAAGGATGCACCGGAAAGTATCCACCTGTGCCTGTTCCCGAAGGTGAATGAGGATCAGATCGATCCGGAGCTGGAGCAGAACATGGACAATGTCCTGAAGCTTGTCGTTATGGGACGTGCCTGCAGAAACACATCCAATATCAAGAACCGTCAGCCGATCGGTCAGATGTTTGTGAAAGCCGCGTTTACCCTGCCTGAGTTCTATCAGGAGATCGTGGCAGACGAGCTGAATGTGAAGAATGTTAAATTTACGGAAGATGTAAGAGACTTTACTTCATACAATTTTAAACCTCAGTTAAAGACAGTGGGCCCGAAATATGGTAAAATGTTAGGTGGCATTAAGGCTGCCCTTGACTCTGTGGACGGCAACGCTGCAATGGATGAGGTCAATGAGACAGGAGCTCTTAAGCTCGATGTGAATGGTCAGGAGATCACACTGTTCCGCGAGGATCTGCTGATCGAGACCGCACAGATCGAAGGGTATGTATCAGAAAATGACAACGGAATTACCGTAGTCCTCGATACAAATCTGACGCCGGAGCTCTTGGAGGAAGGATTCGTCCGTGAGATCATCAGCAAGGTACAGACCATGAGAAAAGAGGCAGACTTTGAAGTGATGGACCGTATCCGCGTAACTTATGACGGCAGTGACAAGGCAGAGACGATCTTCGCAAAATATGCCGATGAGATCGCCGGGGAAGTGCTCGCCAATGAAGTGGCGAAGGCAGAGCCGGCAGGCTATGTAAAGGAGTGGAAGATCAACGGTGAAGCAGTTACAATGGGTGTGGAAAAGGAAGGAAAATAATACAATGTTCAGCAAAAGATTTGAGAAAGAAACATTTAAAGAAACCGTAAAGGAGAATATTAAGACACTGTACAGAAAAACCATCGAGGAGGCGACCCCTCAGCAGATTTTTCAGGCTGTATCTTATGCTGTCAAAGACGT
>DWWI01000038.1 GCA_019119745.1 Candidatus Mediterraneibacter gallistercoris
CAGTCCGACTGTTCATCGCAGATATAATGGACTGCGGTTCCTCCCGCCAGTGTGGCACAGGCCGTCCAGAGAGGATAATCCGGGGACGGGATCAGAATCTCGTCCCCGTCATCCAGAAGCGCCGACATACAGATATTGATGAGTTCGCTGACACCGTTTCCCGTGTAAATGTCTTCCATACTCACGTTGGGAATCTGTTTGAGCTGCGCGTACTGCATGATCGCCTTTCTGGCAGAAAACAGGCCGTTGGCAGGGGAATACCCCTCGCACTCGGTCAGCTGCCGGCGCATATCATAGATCACTTCATCCGGTGTCCGGAAACCAAAAGGCGCCGGATTGCCGATGTTCAATTTCAGTATCTGCGTGCCGGATTCTTCCATTCGTGCAGCTTCATCGACAACCGGACCTCTTACATCGTATAAGACATTGTCGAGTTTTGAAGATTTTTTAAAAGTTCTCATTTTTCTGTCCCCCATAACAGTATTATTTCTATGAATTGTGTGGATGCTGTTGCCTGAATCGCCGGCAGCAGCCTGTGCGTCTGCGGGTTCATCGCCCCGTAGCCAGTCTGCATCGACCTGAAGTGTATCTGCAAGAAAATGCAGGATATCGGGTCTTGGAAGAGTCTTGCCGCTTACATACTGGCTGATGTGGCTTTTACCCAGCTTGACGCCATGTTCAGAAGCTGCGCGGATCAGATCCACCTGTTTTTTCCCATTCTGCGCCATAGAAGTTCTGAGGCGCTCTGCGAAAATTTCTTTAGACATTATCTTTATCTCCTTGAATTCAAAAATAAGAAGTTCAATTTGCACTGATGGTACTATAACATGAAGAACAAAGAAGTTCAATACAATCAGCAAAAGTTAAAAATATTTTTTGGGATATACTAAAAGTTCAATTTTTAACGGCTTGAATGCCGGGTAAGAAACATTTAACGAGCATTTATAAAGAAAAAATAAATTAGCACTCATACCTTGACGTGGCTAACAACTTTTGCTATATTACTACTAGAACACGAAAACAAAGTAGTGTCTGCTGATCTGCCCGTCGCAATGGGACAGAGTTATGAATCCGGGCGATATCGGGCAGACTTCATTGAAGGAGGGAACAGCCATGAATATTAATAAATTTACACAGAATTCATTACAGGCTGTACAGAACTGCGAGAAAATTGCCGCAGATAACGGCAATCAGGAACTGGCTCAGGAGCATCTGCTCTATGCGCTGCTGACGCAGGACGACAGTCTGATTTTAAAATTGCTTGAAAAAATGAGTATCCAGGGACAGCTCTTCATCAACAGTGTGGAGCAGATGATCGGTAAGCGGCCGAAAGTCCAGGGCGGTCAGGCTTACGTGGGTCAGGATCTCAATAATGTCCTCATCCATGCAGAGGATGAGGCGAAACAGATGGGGGACGAGTATGTGTCTGTCGAGCATCTGTTTCTTGCCCTGTTAAAATATGCAAGTAAAGATATGAAACAGCTTTTCCGTGAGTATGGTATCAGCCGTGAGGGATTCCTGCACGCGCTTTCTACGGTGCGGGGAAACCAGCGGGTGACCAGTGATAATCCGGAGGCGACCTATGATACTTTAAATAAATACGGGCAGGATCTTGTAGAGCGCGCAAGAGAGCAGAAGCTTGATCCGGTCATCGGCCGTGATGAGGAGATCCGTAATGTGATCCGGATCCTTTCCCGTAAGACGAAGAACAACCCGGTGCTGATCGGTGAACCCGGCGTCGGTAAAACGGCAGTCGTAGAAGGACTGGCGCAGCGTATCGTCAGCGGAGATGTTCCGGAGGGACTGAAAGAGAAGACAATCTTTTCCCTTGATATGGGAGCGCTTGTTGCCGGCGCGAAATACCGGGGCGAGTTTGAGGAACGTCTGAAAGCGGTACTTGAGGAAGTGAAGAACAGTGACGGCAAGATCATCCTGTTTATCGATGAGCTGCACACGATCGTCGGTGCGGGCAAGACAGACGGCGCTATGGACGCCGGCAATATGTTAAAGCCTATGCTGGCGAGAGGAGAGCTGCACTGTATCGGCGCCACAACGCTGGATGAATACCGTGAATATATTGAGAAAGACGCGGCCCTGGAACGTCGTTTCCAGCCGGTCATGGTAGACGAGCCGACAGTGGAAGATGCGATTTCCATCCTGCGTGGTCTGAAAGAACGCTATGAAGTATTCCATGGGGTAAAGATCACGGACAGCGCGCTTGTTGCGGCGGCTACTCTTTCGAACCGTTATATCTCTGACCGTTTCCTGCCGGATAAGGCTATCGACCTTGTAGATGAGGCATGTGCCCTGATCAAGACAGAGCTTGACTCCATGCCGACGGAACTGGATGAGCTGAGACGTAAGGTTATGCAGCTCAAGATCGAAGAGTCGGCGCTCAAGAAAGAGGAAGACCGTCTGAGCAAAGAGCGGCTTGAGCATCTGCAGGAAGAACTGGCTGACCTGAAGGAACAGTACGCGAATAAGAAAGTACAGTGGGAGAATGAAAAGAAATCCGTTGAGCGGGTTCAGAAGATCCGTGAGGAGATCGAGCAGGTCAACAAAGACATCCAGAAAGCCCAGAGAGAGTATGATCTGAACAAAGCTGCCGAATTACAGTACGGCAGACTGCCTCAGCTCCAGAAACAGCTGGAAGAAGAGGAAGAGAAGG
>DWWI01000039.1 GCA_019119745.1 Candidatus Mediterraneibacter gallistercoris
GGGGGCTAAAATGAGTATTGCTTAAATATGGAAACTTAGGAAAATTACGGGAATATTCAGATTGGCAGAAAGATTAGTGAGTTTCAATATTTAAAATTTAATGTTCCTGATGGGGAGAAAATTGGAGGAGAAGGCAATGTATAGAAAGAAGTTATTAAAGGGATGCCTCGTTGCGGCATTGGCTATAGCGATGGCTGCTACAAGCCTGTCACCGGTAATGTCCAACGGGGCAGCAGTTGTACACGCTGAAGAGACAGCGGAAACTGTTACAATGAATATCCAGTTCAAGTGTGGAGATGAAGCAATAGCAGGTGGAGATTACTTTGTACCGGGAGGAGTGCAGAACTATTCTGTACTTGAGCAGTATGTACCGGAAGGCTACAAGATGACAACAAGTGGCGACTTTTACGCAGAAGATGGTGGAAAAGAAGTAGTCAATATTGAAAAAGTTTCCACAGATGTTACAATGAACATCCAGTTCAAAGATGGAGATGAAGTAGTAGCAGGCGGAGATTATACAGTACCGGCAGGAGTACAGAACTATTCCGTACTTGAGCAGTATGTGCCGGAAGGCTATGAGATGACAGTGAGCGGCGACTTTACTGCAGAAGACGGAGCACATTTAGAGGTCTCTATTAAGAAAATCAGTACAGATGTTATCATGAATGTACAGTTCAAGGATGGAGATGAGGTAGTAGCAGGTGGAGACTACTTCGTACCGGCAGGAGTACAGAATTATTCTGTACTTGAGCAGTATGTGCCGGAAGGCTATGAGATGACAGTGAGCGGTGACTTCATGGCAGAAGACGGCGCTACATTAGAGGTCAGCGTGAAGAAGATTACTACAGATGTTATCATGAACATCCAGTTCAAGGATGGAGATGAGGTAGTAGCAGGTGGAGATTACTTCCTTCCTGAAGGAGTACAGAACTATTCTATACTTGAGCAGTATGTACCGGAGGGTTACAAATTATCAGTAAGCGGTGACTTTATGGTAACAGAAGGCGGAAAAGAAGTAGTTCGTGTAGAAAGAATCTCTACAGAAGTTATTATGAACATCCAGTTCAAAGATGGCGATAAGGTGGTAGCAGGCGGGGATTACTTTGTACCGGAAGGTGTACAGAATTATTCCGTGCTTGCTCAGTATGTACCGGCTGGCTATAAAATGACAGTAAGCGGTGACTTCATGGCTGAAGAGAATGGAAAATTAGTGGTTAACGTAGAGAAGATCAACAAGGGAACAATCATCAATGTTTCTTACACAGATCCTCAGGGCAACAGCCTTGGCGGCGGAGATTACGTGGTAGATCTTGACGGAGACGGAATCGCAAACTACAGCGAGCTGGCTCTTCCGGTTGGCTACAAACTGAATGTAACAGGTGACTTCTTCGTAACAGAGGGTCAGCACTATGACATCGTTCTTAACAGAGAAGGCGCTGCTATCATTCATGTAGTATTCAAGAGCGAAGGCGGAAAGAACCTTGGCGGTGGAGACTTCTTTGTAGATGAGGACGGAGATGGAATCGCAAACTATGATGAGCTTACACTTCCGGAAGGATATGAGCTGAAAGAGACAGGCGATTTCTTCGTAGATACAACTAAGACATACGAGATCACACTGAACAAAGAGATTGATGGTACGATCATCAACGTTGTATATGTTGATGAGAATGGCAACAATCTTGGCGGCGGAGATTACTTCGTAGATATGGATGATGACGGAATCGCAAACTACAGCGAGCTTACACTTCCGGAAGGATATGAGCTGGTTGTAACAGGTGACTTCTTCGTAATACCCGGCAAGTCCTACACAGTCGAGCTGAAGAAGATTCCGGAGTCAACGATCATCAATGTGACATTTGAGGATGAAGCAGGTAACGTACTGGGCGGTGGAGATTACTTCGTAGACGAGGACGGAGATGGAGTCGCAAACTACAGCGAGCTTGATCTTCCTGTAGGATATGAGCTGATCGTAACAGGCGATTTCTTCGTAGAGAATGGCGCTCACTATGATATCACTCTGAAAATGAGAGAGACAGTCCTTACAGTAACATTCGAGGATGTTGACGGAAATGTGATCGATAAGGTGACATGTGAAGCAGGTGTTCCGGGATCACCGGATGATACATACGTATTCGCTCTTGGTGAAGCATTCCAGCTTCCGGAAGGATACCAGCTTGCAGAGGGTGTTGATCAGATTACAGATATCGAGATTCCGTATGGTTCAGTAGGCGGACATACAATGATCGTTGAGAAGATTGCTTCTGAAGAGCCGTCCGATCCGACAACACCGGAGGAGCCTTCAACAGAAGATCCGACGACACCGGAAGATCCTTCTGCAACAGAGGATCCGGTTATCACAGACGATACTCAGAGCGGAGATGACGTAAAAGCAGATACAGTCAAAGACGAAACTAAGGTAAACGATACAAAAGCAGATAAGACAAACAGTGATAACAAAGATGGAGCACCGCAGACAGGTGATACAACATCACCGGTTATCCCTGTTGCGGCAGGCGGATTAAGCCTTGCAGCTATTATCGGAGTTTTGGCTAGAAAACGTACTAAATAGTTTGTCCTATTCTCCCAAGGGATAATTACATAATTTAAAAAATATTGCCAAAAGCATATATGTTTTTGGCAATATTTTTTTGGAGGTAATAAAATAATGAAACGGTGGATAAGTTGTATTATTACAGGGGTGTTAATCTGCTGCAGTCTGGCGGGCTGCTCGGGGGATAATAAGAAGAATGATTCATCTGAAGATAGTGTTAAGCCGCTTGTTATCGATTCTGAAAGCTATGGGAGTCTGTACGAGAGTCTGCCGGATTCCGATGTGTCATATACAGATGAAGAGATTGATGATATTACTGAGGGAATTAATGACTGGGCAGGAAGTACTCTCCTTGTTGACAGCAGTTTGGATAAGAAGACAAGAGATCTGATAGATCAGGGGCTGTATGAAAGTATTGTTTCCGAAGATGATCTGGAAAAAGTGAAGAGTGACAGGGAATCTTTTTATGCTGATGATGCGGAGGTGACGATCAATCAGACAAAGACTGCCGTGGCAAGTGCTACTGTTACAAGGTATAACAATAAGGATCTGGGAAGAGTCAGGTGTGAGACGAGAATCAGCGGAACCCGTAACGGTGAAGATTTCACGCGAAGCTATCAAATGATTCTTGTTATAAGCTATAAAGACGGTGTTACGGCAGTGTATGAGATAGGAAAGATAGAGTGGGAAGAATTAAGCGATAATAACTGATAACGCTGAATTCTTTTGTTTACGGCGGCCATCTGCGGTGTTATACTATTGTGTGAATATTGCGATAAGGAGTTTTTGATATGGAACTGACAACGATTCGGGAGTTATTTAAGAACAGGGAAGCATATCTTGACAAGAAGGTCACAGTCGGCGGATGGGTGCGCAGTCTCCGTGATTCCAAGACGTTCGGATTTATCGTGGTAAATGACGGCTCTTATTTCCAGCCGCTTCAGGTTGTTTATCATGATAAGATAGAGAATTTTGCCGAGATTTCCAAACTCAATGTAGGAGCGGCAATTATTGTGACAGGTACGCTTGTGGCGACCCCGCAGGCAAAGCAGCCGTTCGAGATTCAGGCGGATGAGGTACAGGTTGAGGGTGCGTCCGCGCCGGACTATCCGCTGCAGAAGAAGCGCCACAGCTTTGAATATCTGAGGACGATTTCCCATCTGCGTCCGAGAACAAATACATTTCAGGCTGTATTCCGTGTGCGCTCACTGGCAGCTTATGCAATTCACAAGTTCTTCCAGGAGAGAGGGTTTGTGTATGTCCATACACCGCTGATCACGGGAAGTGACTGCGAGGGCGCAGGGGAGATGTTCCGTGTGACTACTCTGGATATGGAGAATGTGCCGAAGAATGAGGATGGCACGGTAGATTACACGAAGGATTTCTTCGGAAAAGAGACAAGCCTTACTGTAAGCGGTCAGCTCAACGGCGAGACTTACGCGCAGGCTTTCCGCAGCATTTACACGTTCGGACCTACATTCCGCGCGGAGAATTCCAATACTACGCGCCATGCGGCGGAGTTCTGGATGATCGAGCCGGAAATCGCATTTGCAGATTTGGAAGATGATATGGATCTGGCTGAGGACATGCTCAAATACATCATTAATTATGTACTGGAGAATGCGCCGGAGGAAATGAACTTCTTTAATTCTTTTGTGGACAAGGGCCTGCTTGAAAGACTTCATAATGTGGCGAATTCTGATTTTGCGCGCATCACATATACAGAGGCAGTTAAGCTTCTTGAGAAGAACAATGACAAGTTTGAGTATAAGGTATCATGGGGATGCGATCTTCAGACAGAACACGAGAGATACCTTACCGAGCAGATTTATAAACGTCCGGTATTCGTGACAGACTATCCGAAGGAGATCAAGGCATTCTATATGAAGCAGAACGACGACGGGAAGACTGTGGCGGCAGTGGACTGCCTTGTGCCGGGAATCGGCGAGATTATCGGAGGCAGCCAGAGGGAGGATGATTACGACAAACTCCTGAACCGGATGAATGAACTGGGACTGAAGGAGGAGGATTACAGCTTCTATCTGGATCTGAGAAAATACGGTTCCACAAGACATGCAGGATTCGGTCTCGGATTCGAGCGATGTGTGATGTATCTGACAGGTATGTCAAATATCCGTGACGTGATTCCGTTCCCGAGAACAGTGAATAACTGCGAGCTGTAAAAACGGAATAATAATGTAATGTTACAGACAGGAAAGGGCGCAGTATGACCGGCGCGAGCACCGGTATGCGCTCTTTTCATTTCCGCGGTGTTTGGTCCGGCCGGCAAAAAACAGAGAAAGGAAGGCAGAACAGGCTTATGAAATTTATCCATATTGCAGATGTACATCTCGGGGCTCAGCCGGATGCCGGTCCGCTGTACAGTCATCAGAGACCCCGGGAATTGTGGGAAACATTTGAACATGTGATCCGTGTATGTGAGAATGACCAGACGGATCTTCTGCTCATCGCAGGCGACCTGTTCCATCGTCAGCCTCTGGTGCGGGAGTTAAAGGAAGTGGATTATCTCTTTTCAGAGCTGACACATACGAAAGTAGTTCTTATCGCCGGAAATCATGACTATATCAGACAGGACTCAAATTATCTTACGTTCCAGTGGAGCGGTAACGTCTTTCCGCTTTTTGGTGACAGGCCCCAGTATGCGGACTTTCCGGAGCTTCATACAGCGGTTTACGGATTGAGCTATCACAGCCGGGAAATCGTACGGCCGCTGTATGACGGTTTTAAAGCGGGCGGCAGAGAACCGATCGAAATTCTTCTGGCCCATGGGGGAGACGATAAGCATATACCGATGGACAGCCGGTTTATAGAAAGAGCCGGATTTGCCTATGTGGCGCTTGGGCATATTCATAAGCCCCGGATTATAAAAAAGGATCATATCATTTATGCCGGAGCTTTGGAGCCGACCGATAAGAATGATACGGGAAAACACGGCTATGTGAAAGGCGAGATTACGGAAAAAGGAGTACGGACACAGTGGGTGCCGTGCGCATGCAGAGAGTATGTTCACCTTGATCTTACGGTAGAGCCTGAAGATACCACGGGAAGCATCAGAAGGCAGATCAGAGAGCTTATTAGTGAATATGGAAATGAAAATATTTACAAAATTGTGTTAAAAGGGAAAAGAAACAGGGATGTTCTTCTGGATACAGAACGGATGACGGATAACCAGAATATAATCGAGATTATAGACAGGAGCAGCCCTGCCTATGATTTTGAAAAGCTGTATGCAGAAAATGAAGATACGATTCTTGGAAGATATATGGAGTGTTTTCGTGGATGCCGGGAGAGCAGTGTAGAGTATCAGGCCCTGTGTGAGGGCGTGGAAGCTTTGCTAGGCAGCAGACAGTGAGGGAAGAGACACATGGTAATAACAGAATTGTATATCAGGAATTTCGGAAAGCTGTCGGAGCGGCACTTTTATCTGAAAAACGGCGTGCAGGTGATCAGCGGAGAGAATGAGTACGGAAAGACTACCTTGCATGCTTTTATAAGGGCAATGCTCTTCGGGATGGAGAGAGGACGCGGCAGAGCGGCGGCAAAGGATGATTTCAGCCGCTATGAACCGTGGGATAATCCGGGAGTTTACGGGGGAGTTATGCGGTTTACCTGCGGCGGCCGCAGCTTCAGACTGGAGAGAAATTTTGCCCGCCAGGCAAAGTCAGTATCGCTTGTCTGTGAAAATGACGGCGAAGAACTCTCTGTGGAACACGGAGATCTGGAAATGCTGCTGGGAGGTATGACGGCGGAGCTTTTTGATAATACGGTATCGGTCGGACAGCTTAAGTCGGAACCCGGACAGGAACTCTCTGACGCACTGGCGAACTATGCGGCAAATTATTACGAGACAGGCGGCGGAGAGTATGATCTGGGGCAGGCGCTCAAGATACTCGGCGACAGGAAGAAAGAAGTCCGTCGGGAACTTCGTGTGGAAGAGGATGCCGGCGAGGCGGAACGCAGGAAACTTCTTCAGGAGAGCAGATATCTGGAGGCGGATATCAGACGGCTCGACGTAGAATATAAAGAAAAAGAAAGTATGCTGAGGGCGCTGTCAGTTTCAGAGCAAACAGATGTCCGCGAAAAAAAGGATCGGAGAGAGGAGGCTGATTCTGTAAGTGGAAATGGAAGACGAGTTATGGCCGGAGGTATTGTCTGTCTGTGCGCGGGTATTCTGCTGTTGGTGTGTAGCTTGTGGAGCTGGCGGGAATCAGGATGGGCCTTGTCGGCTGCAGCATTTCTGACAGCAGTGGTTCCGGTGCTGATCATGGCGGCGGGAATATTCATGCTGCTGTCAGGCAATGCCGGAAAACCCGCAATCACAGGAAAACGGTCCGTACCGGAGAAAGATCATGGCCCGGGGCAGGGAACGGAAGCTTATGGCGGCGCGAATGAAAACGGAAGCGCGGAAGAAAGAAAACGATTAATATGGGAACTTGAACGTATTCGTTCTGAACAGAGAGAAAAAGATATACGGTGCAAAAATGTGAAAGAACAGTACGAAGAATCCGGTAAAAGCGACAGACAGCTAATGCTGGAAGAACGGTGCCGCGCACTGGAGCTTGCAGCTGTAGAAATGCAGAAAGCCGCACGGATAACTGCCGAAAGCATGGAGCGGAGAGTGAGCAGAAGAGCGTCTGAGATATTCTCCGCCATTACGGACGGGAAATACCGCTCCCTTGAGATGGATCGTCAGCGTGGAATCACGGTGTGGGACGGAGAACGAAGAATACCTGCCGGGCGGCTGAGCAGGGGAACTGTGGAACAGATTTATTTCTGTATCAGAATGGCGGCGGCTGAAACGCTTTCTGATGAGCCTGTGCCGGTCATACTGGATGATGTATTTGTTTTTTATGATGACAAAAGGCTGAAATCTGTATTAAAATGGTTGAGTGGACAGGAAAAGCAGGTTATAATATTTTCCTGTCACAGGCGGGAGGAGGAACTTCTGCACTGTTTGAGATAAAGTTTGAGAAAGAAGAGTTTCAGATGAAAATAAATTTGCCTAGAAAAGTGCTGATGATCATTAATAATCTGCAGCTCCACGGGTACGAAGCGTATGCGGTAGGAGGCTGTGTGCGCGATTCAATCCTGGCCAGAAGACCGGAGGACTGGGATATCACTACATCTGCCCGCCCGGAAGAGATCAAGAAGCTGTTCCGCAGAACGATCGATACAGGGATTGAACACGGCACGGTTACTGTGCTGCTCGGGAAGGACAGCTACGAAGTGACAACCTACCGGATAGACGGGGCGTACGAGGACAGCAGGCATCCCAAGGAAGTGCATTTTACAAATAAGCTTGAAGAAGATCTGAGGCGCAGAGATTTTACCATCAATGCGATGGCGTACAATGATGATGTGAGGCTGGTAGACGCATTCGGAGGAATGCAGGATCTGAACCATCATCTGATCCGGTGCGTGGGGGATCCGAAGGAGCGTTTTTCCGAGGACGCCCTGAGGATTCTGAGGGCAGTGCGTTTTTCCGCTCAGCTAAACTTCCCTATTGAACCGGAAACGGCGGACGCCGTGAGAAAACTGGCCCCCACCCTGAAGAATATCAGCGCCGAGCGGATTCAGACGGAGCTGGTCAAGCTTCTTATATCGCCTCATCCGGAGCGGATCCAGGATGCATATGAGCTTGGAATTACAAAAGTTATCCTGCCGGAATGGGATGATATGGTGGGAGTAGAGCAGAATACACCTCATCACAAATATGATGTGGCGAAACATACCTTGTATGCATTAAAAAATATAAAGAGGGATAAGATTCTCCGGCTGACTATGCTGTTCCATGACATGGGGAAGCCGGCTGTCAGAACAACGGATGAGAATGGCAGGGATCATTTCAAAGGACATGCGCTGGTAAGTGAAGAGATCGCGAGAAAAGTCATGCGCAGGCTGAAATTTGATAATGATACGGTAAAGAAAGTAACCAGGCTTGTGTGCTATCACGATTACAGGATGGAGGCTACGCCGAGGAATGTCCGGCGTGCCATGAACCGTATCGGCGTGGAGCTTTTCCCGTATTATCTTGCGGTCAGGATGGCGGATGCCAAGGCGCAGAGCCCCTATCACAGAAGAGAGAAGATTGAAAATATCATTGCCGTGAGAAAACTGTATCAGGAAATCCTTATTAACGATGAGTGTATCACACTGCGTCAGCTTGCGGTGAGCGGAAGGGATCTGATGGAGCTCGGCATGCGCCCGGGGCGTGAACTGGGCAGTATGCTCAGTGAACTTCTGGAATATGTGATCGATGATCCTGAACGCAACACGAAAGAAAAACTCTGCGCTTATGTAAAAGAAAAACTGGATTTATAATCATACTCGGGCTGCTCCCGTCATACATTAGAGAGAGTCAGAATACGCGGTGACAGGGGGCAGCCATGAGAGAAGAATACGAACTGGAAGTATTGGAACATTATGATATAGAAGTGAGGAGCACCCGAAAGATAAGGGGTGCGTTTTTTTGCGATACAGATGAGGGGACGATGCTGTTGAAAGAGACGAAGATGTCAGAACAGCGCGCTCCCTTATTATATATGGTTCTCAGCTGCCTTGAAGCGATGGGAAATGTTAAAGTTGACACTCCTGTGTTCACAAGGGACGGGGAGCTTCTGGTGAATTCGCGGGACGGCAGGCGATACATGCTGAAAAAATGGTATCAGGGCAGAGAGTGTGATGTACGGCAGGAGCGGGAAGTGTTCCGCGCGGCTGAGACTCTTGCCATATTGCACAGAGAACTGGAACAGATAACACCGGAAACTGTGAATGTAAGAGGGGTTCCGGCAGGGCGCGATCCTGTGGATGAGATCTGCCGGCATAACAGGGAATTGAAAAAAGTCAGGAGCTTTATCCGGGGACGGGTGGCGAAAAACGAATTTGAATATCTGTTTCTGGATAATTTTGAACAAATGTATCAACTGGCGGAACGGGTTCTGATCCGGATGCAGGATTCCGGCTGTACGGCGCTCTGCAGAGAGAGCTTCTCCAATGGAAGGCTGTCACATGGAGAATACAATTATCACAATCTTCTTGTGACGGAATCGGATATGGCCGTAACAAATTTTGAACGGATGCATGTCGGGATTCAGGTGGAAGATTTATATTATTTTGTCAGGAAAATAATGGAAAAATATACATGGAAACAAAAAACTGGACATAAAATTCTTGAAGCATATGAGAATAACAGAAAATTGAGTCCGGAAGAAAAGGAGTATGTGGGACTTCGTCTCGCATATCCTGAAAAATTCTGGAAAACCGCAAGCAGCTATTATTATTCGAACAAAGCATGGCTGCCTCAGAAATACGTTGAGAAACTGGAACTTGCCGTGCGCCAGAATGAGGAAAAACGTGCCTTTCTGGAAAATATTTTTTCCATCAGTATATAACAAAGATTTATTGCTGTTTCAGCGGAAACATGGTATATTAATACTGAATTTATTGTGATTTTTCATGAAAAAAATCAATAGAAAAATGGTAGGAGTGGTAAAAATGTATCAAAAAGAGTATGAACGCTGGATGGCAGCAGATCTGGAAGATCCGGATCTGAAACCGGAATTGTCAA
>DWWI01000040.1 GCA_019119745.1 Candidatus Mediterraneibacter gallistercoris
TAAATCCAATCTCCAGCAGCTCCTGCGCAATTTCCTTACTCTTCACCCTCATCAGATTATCCTCTTCCTTAGCATTGGACAGCAGATTCACACTGCCATACCAGACAATCTTCTTGTCAATAACAGCAAAATGCTCGTGTATTTTCGGCTTTTCCATCACGGCTACACCCAACTCCGTCAGTTCTGCAAGCAGTTCTTTTGTCTTTTCAATCCGTTCTTTCGGGTAACCATCTGCCGGCAGAGTCAGAAGTGTGATCTTTACCCCTGAGTCATGGCGCTCTCCCAGACCTTTTAGCATCCTGCGTATACTTCTTGCACCGACACCGGGACTGGAGATCACGATTTCAGCATTAGCTTCCGCTAAATCTCTCTCAAATACAGACATATAGGAATCACTGTCAAATATAGCATTTGTTTCCTGCTTTTTCTCCGTCGTATTCATAATGATCTCATAACCAATCTTCTTATACGCCCGCAATCTTTTATAATACATTTTATCCAGGACGCGGATATGCGTATCCACATAATCATATATGATCACATCCTGTTTTCCTTCATAATCCCTGTGGAGCCTTCCTGAATACTGTTCCACGTTCCCCTGCCATGCGATGGGTGTTGCCAGCATCATCGTATCAAGTCTTGGATAGTTAAACCCTTCGCCGATATACTGTCCGATTGCCACAAGAATCATTGATTCGTTTACCGGAACATTTTTCATTTTCTCACGAATCTGTTCATTTTCTTTTCTGCTTCTTCCTCCTTTGAGCAGAAATACATGGTCCGCCTTATCTTGAAGCATAGCAAGCAATGTATCTGCATGATCTTTGAATTTTGTCAGCACAAGTGGAGTCCTGCCCTGTTTCAGGCATTCTTCTACATCAGATACGATCTGCCTGTTTCTCACATCACTGCTGCGCACTGCGGCATATGCTTCATTAATCTTCCAGTCTTGTCCTGTTGTATTGATCAGCCTTGTAAATCTGGGATATACATAATGTTCGATTCCCTGAAGCTTTACTTTATCTTTGGCACTGAAACGGTATCTGACCGGCCCGATCTGCATAAATATTTTCTGTTCCTGTCCGTCATCCCGTTTGGGCGTTGCGGTCAATCCGTAAACATATCTGGCAGAGACTTCTTTTACTACAGCCTCTGCCGTATCCGATGCACAGTGATGGCATTCGTCTATGAGTACGAGGCCATAGTCCTTCACAACTGCATCTATATTTCCAGGCTTGCCAAGAGATGATATCATCACTACATCAATAACTCCCGTCATCGAATCATGACCGGCATATCGGGTTCCAATCACGCTTTTTCTTCGTTTTACACGTCCTGTCGGCGTCTTATACTCGGGCGGTTCTTCGTTAATATCCAGAAACTTCTGAAGGTCTTCCACCCAGTTATTCATAATTTCTTTATTATGTACCAATACAAGGGCATTAGTCTTTCTTTCCGCGATCAGATATGCTCCTACTGCTGTTTTTCCGAACGCTGTCGCTGCATGCAGGATTCCATTCTCATACTGCAGCATTCGTTCTGCCGCTTTTCTCTGCTCAGGATAAAGTTCCCCGGCAAAATCCACATGGATATTTCTTCCTGTTTGTCTCTCGTCGCTGACTTCATAGGGTATTCCTGCTTCTCCCAGTTTTTCCGTAAGTTTTTCCTGCAGTCCTTTCGGGATGCAGATATAATCATCAAAATCTTCAGAGCACGCAACAATCCTGGGATTATCCCGAGTGGAGAATCCCATTGCGAGATTTTTATAATACTGAGGATTGCTGTACGCAGCCATGCGGCGCAAAGTATTCTGTATTCTCGGCTGAAGATTGTCCTTATCAATATAAATTCCATTGGCAAGGACAATCTTAAACTGTCCGGAAACATCTTCCGGATGAAACTGAATCTTTTTCTTCTTCCATGGCTTTGATTTTTTACCTGATTTCCAGCTTGTAACCTGCTGACTCTGGCCGTTCGTCTCCGTTTGCCCTGCTGCCAGACTTTCTATGTTTGCCTCTGATTTTCCTTCTTTTTCCTCCCCACCTATATCCTCTAGATCTGCAAGTGCGCCTAAGACTCCAGTCTCTGACCACTCATTTATCTTTTTTTCGATAAATTCTTTCGAAAGCTTTTTTACATTCTGCAGCTGCTGCCACTGATTCGGATATGCATTCCAATCCTGATCTATAAACGCACTGTTTCCATTCTTCAATGCCTGTCCCTGCAGAGGAAGTGCAATCAAATTTCCGAGCCCGCCCAAAGGCATATGATCCTGAGCTGGAAGCATCCTGTCATAAGTACGAAAGTTTTTCTGATTAACAGATTCTGCTCCTTTTGTCAAAAGCGCTGTGCCGAACAGTCTTGCCGTTCTTGCCGGAACAGATTCCTGAAAAAACATCCAGATATGCGCTCCCTTACCAGAACGGGAACGCTCTGTCAGGATATCCACTCCATAAATCCGGCAGATTTCCCGCAAAGCATTCACTTCCTCTCTCCAGAGTTCATCTGTGTTAGCAAAATCATCTCCGTTTGTATTATCATCATGATTGTCAAAATCAAATACAAGGAAATTGCAGGTCTCATCGGGCAGCATCGGATATACCCCGATCACATCAGAGCAGTCCTCCCGCAGTCCAAGTAAATGCTGCATAATCGCCTTTCCGGTAAGTTCTTTATAACGCTGTTCAGGACAGTCCGAACATTTCATTTTCTTTTTTTCATATTTGGGACAGATGCCCGGTTTCCAATAATTCCAGCATTGAGTATAATACCCCGTCTTTCCGGTTTTTGGATTCGGCTTTCCGGCTCTTTTACTGTATACATCTTTTCGACCTTTGAAAAAGGAATAGAAATACTGGGCATGTTTCTGAGTGATCGGTTCAGGAATAATACGCTTTCCCTGTTCGGTCTCTGCATCTTTCACAGCTAAATCTGACTGAACAGCCACATTTTCTTGCGTTTTCTTTTCATATGGAATACCTGCTTCGGATAAGAGTGCATGAAGTCGTTGGATTTCTTCATTTAATGCAATAATTCTCTCTTTCTGCTCCTGAATGATCTTATCTTTTCTGTCCATATTTTTACCTTTCATAAAATCAAGAAAAATATCACGTTGCATTTGTAATTCGATTTTACAGCGCTGTATATAGAAAGGCAATTAAAATGATTAAAAAAGCCGGCATCCGGAACCTGCTCCTTCAGCCAGCTTCACATCTATCTCAACACCATACACACTTTTCTTCCTCAACTATGTACACTGTACTATATTAACCTATATTTCCAACGCTATACACACGATACACACTCAAAATCTTAGTACATTTTACGGCAACCCGGCTCAAAAGTCACGTTGCCTATTCCGACTCTCTCTGTAGTGAGCATCTTCAGATAGCTCTGTCCGATGAAGTACTGCGCAAATGCTGTGTTCGGTTCGCCGATCTCAAATACGTTTCCGCCGCCTAAGTCCTGTTTCATTTTTTCTGTATCCATGTATAACGCCTCCAGTTTTTATACAATTTCTTTTTATCTATATCTATTGTATAACCGGTTTAGGCTATAGACAAATGCTTAGTTTACATGGTGGGGTATGCCCGGGAGGTATGATTGTGAAACGTCATTTACTTATTTCGCAACACATAATAAGTTCCCTTTGATTTTCCTTCTTTATTAGTTATCATTCCGTTATTTTCAACATATTCTATGATCTTTTTTTGGTTTGCATTTAACTTTTCATATGCTTTTCCCGTACTTTTCCCGTACTTTTCCCATACTTTTCCCGTACTTCCGGCATCATATCCATGTTTAGCCTGTCCAAAATCAAAAGAATAGTCATCATCCAACGGAACTATAATTCTGAAAATATCTCCTTCGATAAACTCCGGATCTTTACACCTGAGTCATGGCGTTCTCCCAGACCTTTTAACATCCTGTTTCCCTTCATAATCCCTGTCATGGAATTATGACCGGCATATCGGGTTCCGATCACGCTTTTTCTCCGTTTTACACGTCCTGTCGGCGTCATATACTCGGGCGATTCTTCGTTAATATCCAGAAAAATATTGCGTTGCATTTGTAATTCGATTTTACAGCGCTGTCTATGTTCCTTTTGATTTTTATTTCGTTTTTTCCATGATCTCCGCGATCATCCCGGCCCTGTTAAAGGGCACCATAAAATAATATCCGTCCGCCACAGCACTGAGCTTTTCCGCAATCTCTACAGCGATCCGCACACCCACAGCCTGCGCTTCTTCCCTGCTCATATCTTTATCGTACTGTGCGATGATCTCATCCGGAACATCAATCCCGGTGATCTCATTTTTCATAAACAGAGCATTGCGGTAGCTGACAAGCGGCATGATCCCGCAGATGATTTTAGTATCGATCCTGCTTTTTATGTACCGGATCCTCTCGATATCTTCATCGGAATAAATGGGCTGGGTCAGGAAAAATGACGCTCCCGCTTCGCATTTCTTCCGCATTCTTTTTATTTCCGCATCGATATTCTTTCTTCCGTAATTCAGCGCTCCTCCGTAGGCAATGGGATCTTCGGAAAAATGTTCCCGGTTCATCTGCCTCACATAATTCATCAGCGTAACAGAATGATAATCGTATACAGACGTAATACTGCCTCTGTCGCCCGAGGGCACCGGATCACCTGTCACGATCAGGAAGTTGCGGATCCCGTTCATGTAAGCTCCCAGTATCTCCGAACCGATCCCGATCGCATTCCTGTCACGGCATGCGATGTGGGGCATAGTCTCAATCTGGAGCTGATTTGCGATCTTAACCGCTGACATAGACGCCGAAGCGCGCATCTTGCCCATAGGAGAATCGGAAAAAGTGATCATCTCCACGCCCGCCTGCTTCAGGACTGCCGCAGCATCTGTCATCTTTCTGTCATTCCCGTCAAATGGCGGATCCAGCTCAGCGATCACCACTTTTTCTCCGGAGTAAAGTTTTCGGATAAACGGATTATTGTCATAACGTATTTCCGACTCCGCGCGCTGCTCCGGCCGGTCCGAAAGCCTTTTTGCGAGTTTCCTGCCCCCCGCTGCCTGTGAAAGTTTCCTGATATATTCCGGGTTAGTCCCGCAGCAGCCTCCTATGATGTTGACTCCCTGGCCGGCGATCTCTTCCATGGCATCACAGAAGTAGCCTGAATTGTCTCTGTATACCATCCGGTTCTCAATCCGGTCCGCATATCCGGCATTGGGCACCGCCGCCACGATCAGATCTCCCAGATCGTGCCTCTTCAGCAGTTTCCCCAGATGAGAAGGACCGATACCGCAGTTAAAGCCGATGCCGTCGATCAGTTTACTTTCTTTCGCTGTTTTGATCAGCTCTCTCATCCCTATTCCCGTCTTAGTATACCCGAACACATTGACGGAAAAGCTCACCATAATAAAAGCATCGCTGACAGACCTGATCCACTCAGCCACCGGCAGGATCCGCTCGAAATCTGAAAATGTCTCAAACCAGATCAGTTTCAGTCCGGCATCCAGATGTGCCTTTGCCATGGTTTTATATTCTTCAATCAGTTCTGCATCCTGCTCTTCAGCTCCCCGCTTTTCCGGCACTGGCCCGATATCGCCGGCGATATAAATCTCCTTTGTTTCCCGTCCGGCCTCTTTCGCGCAGCTCCGTTCCTTATCTACCGCAGACTGTGCGATCCGGCAGGCTGCAGCGACATTTTCATAGACAGTCCGCAGCTGTTCTTCTCTCGTCATGCTGACCGTATTGCCCGCACACAGAGTCCGGATATTGGAAGCGAAGCTGTTCGTCCTCAGGATATCTGCCCCGGCTCTTATATATTCCCTGTGGATCTCTTCTATCTTCTGCGGGGCTGTCAGATTATCCGTCTCAGGCGTTCCTGATTCCTTTCCGTATTTCTCACCGTAGTATGTTCCCATCGCTCCGTCTGTGATCAGGCACTGCGATCTGAATATTGTATGAAAATCCATATATTTCCTCCCGAGTCCGCTTTTTACAACTTTTTCTGCCAATACCGGCAGCAAATGAAAATATTATACCATATTTTTATATTTTCGAAAAAACATAAATAATTCACTTTTTTACAAAAAATAATTCACACTGCTGCTATACATTGAATTTAGAAGATAGGAGGTTATACCGTGAGCAATTATATTTATTATTCAGACCTGCCTGAAACTTCTTCCCATATTCCTGAAGTTCCGACAGATGAAAAGAAAAAAAGAATGCCGCGTCGGATCATACGTATTCTGTGTATCTGTCTTTTCATAGCTATTGCGGGACTGGCCTTTGCCGCTGTAGTTTTTCTAAGTGGTTCCTTTGTTTCGGAAGATGAAACAAACGACACAAATGCAGCATGGAAAGTCTCCGCCTCATGCAGTGAGATTACGGGCAGCGATCTGCTATATTAAGTAAAGAAAGCCGAAATACTCCGGTCATTATAGTATTGGAGATATTCCGACTTTCTTTATTATATGTTATTCTTACAGATTGCCAAGCAGTTTATCGATGCTGACCAGTTTTACACTGAGTACAAAGATATCTGTTGCAACAGCCAGTTCTTCCGGCGTCGGATAGGACGGCGCGATACGGATATTGCTGTCGTGCGGATCTTTACCGTACGGATAGGTAGCTCCTGCTCCTGTCATAACCAGTCCGGCCTCTTTCGCCTTAGCGACGATTGCTTTCGCACAGCCTTCCATCGAATCGAAAGAAATAAAGTAGCCGCCCAGCGGTTTGATCCATGAACCGATCTCCAGACCGCCCAGTTCTCTCTCAAGTCCGTCGATGACTGCCTCGAACTTCGGCCGCAGGATATCTGCGTGTTTCTTCATATGCTCAACAATTCCGTGAACATCCTTGAAAAATCTTACATGACGCAGCTGGTTTACCTTGTCGTGGCCGATCGTCTGCATCTGCATCATGCTGCGGATCTCATCCAGGTTAGCTTTGGACGCTGCAAGAGCCGCGATACCTGATCCCGGGAATGTGATCTTTGATGTAGATGAGAATTTGTAAACCATATCCGGGTTTCCGGCTTTCTTACACTCTGTCAGGATCTCGATCAGATAGTCCTGCTTATCCTCATACAGGTGATGTACACAGTATGCGTTATCCCAGTAAATGCGGAAATCTTCAGCAGCCGGTTTCAGGTTGGCGAAACGGAATACTGTTTCATCTGAGTATGTGATTCCCTGCGGGTTGGAATATTTCGGCACACACCAGATTCCTTTTACTGCCGGATCTTCATTTACGTACTTCTCTACCAGATCCATATCCGGTCCCGTCGGTGTCATCGGGATGTTGATCATCTCGATTCCGAAGTGCTCTGTAATACCAAAATGTCTGTCATATCCCGGTACCGGGCAGAGGAATTTTACTTTGTCCAGTT
>DWWI01000006.1 GCA_019119745.1 Candidatus Mediterraneibacter gallistercoris
AGATGTATCAGGATTAAATTCGTTAGGTTAGAATCGATGATGGTGTAAACGAAAAAGCAGTTTTAAACTTTCGAGTAAACTGCCCATTCGTTTGCACCATTTTCGATTTGGCCTAATTGAACAAAGTAAGCGGCCGGATAGCCAGTCTCTATGGATTTTTAATCCTTTGCTCCTGCCGTTGATTCTATCAGGACTCTATACAAGATTCCTTTTCAGAATCTACTGAGATCATGCATTTTCAGATCAGCAGGCACAACAATAAGACCTCAAATATTGAGGTTTTAAAAAATATGAAAGAATGGTATACTTAGCACCTTTGAGGAATCTTAAGCTGTGGCTTCCCAAGTCGTCCACCGCAGGCTTTACATACGCAGATGTTTATGCCATAAAGCAGCTCTAATACCTCAGGCATCTCTTTCTTCTTCAACCTGGAAAGATATTTTTTGCAGCCAAGAAGATTCCGGCATAAAGTAAGCTTTTTATTTTTGCTGCGGGAGCAGAGCAGTCCATAATGCCGGATCCGGACAAAGCCCTTAGGAGGAACGTGCATCAAAAAACGCCGGATAAACTCAACCCCTGGCAGAGTCAGCTCCTTCCACCGTCCTTCGTTCCGGTAATCTTTCACGGAAAAGGTTACAGTTTCTTCATCCATGCGGATGACCCGATGGTTGCTGACCGCGATGCGGTGGGTATATTTCCCGAGATATTTAATCACAGATTGGGCACCATGGAATGTCTTTTTGCAGTAAGGGACCCACTCTGTGCCATAACAGGCATCCAGCAGTTCCTTAAAGGCATAATGGTTACGGAACTTTTCAGCAGTGCCATGAAAGGCCAGCTTCCCCTCTTCCCACAGCTTTTTGAGTTCCTCCAGATATTTCCCGCGGAATACTTTGGAAATGACCTGGATGGGGAGGAAGAAGTTTTCCCCGTTGTCTTTCCAGTGATTATCAGGGGTCAGGCCGCCACCCAGCAGGATGGTATGGATATGGGGGTGGAAGTTCATCTCGGAGCCCCATGTATGCAGGATGAAAATATATCCGACCTTTGCACCGAGATGTTCCGGGTTTGCCGTCAGTTCTCGGATCGTTGCAGACGCTGCATGGTATAAGGCATCATAAAGGAGTTTCTGGTTGCTGTAAATAACCGGATTTAAAAGGTCGGGGACAGTAAAAACCAGATGGAAATAGGGAGCATCAAAGACATCTTCCCTGCGTGCATCCATCCATTTTTCCTTCGGAACCGCCTGGCACATGGGACAGCAGCGGTTGCGGCAGGAATTATAATGGATCTGGACAGCGCCACAGTCTTCGCAGATGCTGACATTTGCGCCATATGCCCCGGTTTTACAATTTATGATGTTCCGGGCAGCTTTTGCCTGTTCAGGGGAAGGGGAGTATCTTTCAATGTATGCGGGATAAAAACGGTGAAAGATATCCTGTACCGTCGGTTTATTCATGGCCGGCACCTTCTTTCCGGTCAAACGGGCTTTGGATTCCCAGCAGGGATTTATTGCTGACATGGAGATATATTTCTGTGGATTTCGGGTCACGGTGCCCGAGCAGCGCCTGAATATACTGGCGTTCTATCCCCTGTTCCATCAGGTGGGTCGCAAAGCTGTGGCGCAGGCTGTGGGGAGTCACTTTTGCCGGAAGCCCTGCTTCTGACACAGCCCGGCGCATCACCTGTTCCAGTGCATTCGGGGTCAGATAGCTGCCGGTCCATTGATTAGGGAACAGGATGCCGCAGGGCCTGCCCTTTGCAAACCAGTATTCTGTAAGGAGATCCAGACACCGTTTGGAAAGGATCGTATAACGGTCCATCCGGTTCTTTGTATCCCTCACATGGATCTGCATGTTCGTACGTGAAATGTCATTATAATGCAGATGGATCACTTCGGAAACTCGCATCCCGGAAGAATACATAGTTGCAAACATAGCCCTGTATTTGATGTCACCAATAGCATCCAGCAGGCGGTCAATTTCATCAGCAGTAAGGACAGTCGGGAGTTTCCGTTCCATGATCATACGAGGAACTATAGTATCATCCCAAAGGATGTGCAGGACATTCCGGTAAAAAAAGTGGATCGCAGAATTGTAAAGATTCAAAGTTGTCGCTTTGAGCCCACTGTCTTTTTTGGCGAGCAGGAAATCCCTGACATCCTGGCAGGTAAGTTCTTCAGGGCACTTACCGGTATCATTCAGGAAATAGGAAACATAGTTTTTATAACAGCGAATGGACCGTTCTTTGAGGTTACGGATTTTTCCTGCTTCTTCAAGCTGTGTTAAATATTTTTCATACATAATGAATCCTCCATATAAAATCAGTAGTAAATCAGGTATGCTGTTTCATAAGGAGGTGCATTTGTGTCATAAAACCGCTTGCCAGCCAAGCGGAGGAATGGTATTCTTTTCATAAGCAGTGGAAGGTTGCTCCTGTTGATTGTTTTGTGTGGTAACTTAACAATACTTCTATTTGGACTTGCTTTCCACTGTTTTTGTTATAGAAAACAAAAAAATCGCTATGCGACAGCTTTCGCAGGCCATCGCGTAGCGATTTTGTTCAATACGAATTTTAATTCAGCACTTCTAATTCGATGTTATCACTGCTTGTATGGATCTTGCCGTCTTTTGTGACGAATACGGCCTCTATGCCGTCGAGGCTACGGATCAGTTCAAGACCGTCTTCCAGCCCCATGGCGAAACAGGTTGTGCTCAAGGCGTCTCCATCCACCGATTTATCGGAGATGATCGTCACCTGATCTAGATCGTTCTGCACAGGATAGCCTGTGTCAGGATCGAGGATGTGATGATAGATAATCCCGTCTTTTTCAAAATATCTTTCATAATCACCGGATGTTACAACGGACTGGTCGTTTATAGATACCGCGGCCATAGCGGTGCCCGTCTCTGCGAACGGCTTCTGCAGACCGATACGGAAATCCGTCCCGTCATAGCGATTCCCGAGAGCGAGCATGTTCCCGCCCAGATCGATAAGCGCATGCTTAATGCCTTCGGTTTCAAGATATTCTTTCACTCTGTCCGCAATATATCCCTTAGCAATGCCTCCCAGATCAATCCTGGCTTCCGGGTCTGTGAGGGTAACGGTATTTCCCTCCACACTGACACAATGATAATCTATATGAGTGACAGCTTCCGCCAGTTTGTCAGGATCGGGAAGCGTCTTTTCTTCATTATCTGTAAAATTCCAGAGGCTCGACGCAGGGGCAATTGTTATATCAAAAAGCCCTCCTGATATTTCTCCGTATAAAAGTCCCTTTTGAATAAGCTCGGCGGTCTCATCAGAAACGGTTACCGGTTCTCCACCGGCGTTATTTATCTCCGAAACTTCACTTGTATCTATCGTAGCACTAAACAGCTGCTCATAATTTTCACACAATTCCCGGCAATGATCTATAATATCCTGATCAGCTCCCCATACTTGAATCTGTACAACAGTATCAAAATATGTCCCCGTCATGGTTAGCGGCTCGTTCTCCGGAGGGGTTGTACATCCGGAAAGCAGCACGGCAGATATCAGCACCGCTGTTGTGAAAAATGCTTTTAATTTTTTCTGGCTCAAAGATCTTGTTCCTTTCTTTTTATAATCCTGTCTATTATATATGATTTTGTCTCTGATCACAACAATCGAACATTCTCCGGACTATAACAATCGAACATGTGATTGCATAATAAAAATCTGTGTGCTATGATATCAAAGGTGAAGAGTTAACTATAGTTAACCAGAGGTAACTGATTATGAAAAGAAGTGATCTGATTCTTGCAGCAGCAGTTCTGGCCGCGGCTGCGTTGATTCTGGCATTCCAGTTTTTCCGTCAGGACAGCGGAAAACATCTTGTGGAAATATCTGTTGACGGAGATATTTTCGGAACGTATGATCTGACGGAAGATCAGACAATCGAGATAAATGATACAAACCGTGTTGTAATAGAAGATGGAGAGGCACGCATGGTGTGGGCAGACTGTCCCGACCAGATTTGTGTAAACCACAGGGCAGTCTCGAAAAACGGAGAGAGTATTATCTGTCTTCCGAATCAGGTCGTCGTCGCTGTTATAAGCTCTGAAGAGAGCGGTCTGGACGCAGTCGCACAATAGAGAGGAAATAGAAATTGAAAAACAGAGCAGCATATTTCGGAGTATTTACAGCTCTTGCACTGATCTTCAGTTATATAGAGACACTGATCCCGATCCAGTTCGGAGTTCCCGGTATCAAACTCGGCCTTGCAAATCTGATCATTGTGATCGTACTGTATAAGACAGACTGGCGGGAAGCGCTTCTATTATCCGTAGTGCGGATCGTACTTGCCGGATTTATTTTCGGGAATCTGTTCAGCATCGTGTATAGTCTTGCCGGGGGCATCCTGAGCCTGGCAGTCATGACGCTGCTGAAAAAATCAGACCGTTTCAGTGTGACAGGTATCAGTATGGCCGGCGGAGTATGTCACAATATCGGGCAGCTGGCTGCAGCGATGATCATAGTAGAGACATATCAGGTAGGCTATTATCTGCCTGTACTCCTGATCGCCGGTCTCATCACCGGCGCCGTAATCGGCGCTGTGGCAGGAGAAGTCCTCAAAAGGATCCGGAACCTGTCGTTTCAATAAATACAGTAAAGGAAAGTAAATAAAATATGATTTCATATATAAGAGGAGAACTTGCGGCGGTAGAGCCGCAGAAAGCTGTCATAGACGTCGGCGGAGTGGGATATGGCGTATATATGCCTCAGCAGGCATTGTCACTGCTCCCGCAGCCGGGAAATGAAGTAAAATTATACACCTATCTCAACGTAAAGGAAGACGCGATGCAGCTGTTCGGTTTTCTCACCAAGGATGATCTGGAGATCTTCAAACTTGTGATCGGCGTGAGCGGCATCGGACCGAAGGGCGGGCTCAATATCCTCTCCTGTATGTCACCGGACGAACTGCGGTTTGCCATTATGTCGGGAGATGCAAAAGCGATCTCCGCTGCTCCGGGTATCGGAAAGAAAACTGCAGAGAAACTGATTCTGGAGCTCCGTGACAAAGTAGATATTGAGGATGTGCTGAACAACGCCGCGCACGGCGGCGATGCTGAGCAGTTTCATGCAGGAGAGGCTGAGAGCAGTATGCAGGCAGAGGCGGTACAGGCTCTTGTCGCTCTCGGATACGGAAATGCGGAAAGCCTGCGGGCGGTCAAAAAGACGTCTCCGGACTGCCGGACTGTGGAAGACATACTGAAAGAGGCATTGAAATATCTTTTCTGAGAAGAGGATTATTTAAATCATTATGGGAAAACGAATCATAACAACAGAAAATCTTGAGGAAGATCTTAAAATAGAGGGAGAACTGCGTCCCCAGCATCTGAAAGATTACATCGGACAGGAGAAGGCCAAGCAGACACTGTCTGTTTATATTGAAGCAGCCAAAGCAAGAGGAGAAGCCCTGGATCATGTACTGTTCTACGGACCGCCGGGGCTCGGTAAAACGACTCTTGCAGGCATCATTGCCAACGAGATGGGCGTGCATATGAAAGTCACCTCGGGACCTGCCATTGAAAAGCCCGGGGAAATGGCTGCGATACTCAACAGTCTTCAGGAGCACGATGTACTCTTTGTAGATGAAATCCACCGGCTCAACCGTCAGGTAGAAGAGGTTCTCTATCCCGCAATGGAAGATTACGCCATCGATATTATGATCGGCAAAGGCGCCGGAGCACGCTCCATAAGACTGAATCTCCCCAAATTTACACTGGTCGGCGCCACTACAAGGGCGGGGATGCTGACAGCTCCTTTGCGTGACCGTTTCGGAGTAGTTAACCGGCTGGAATTTTATACGGATGAAGAACTGAAAACAATTATTCTTCGCTCTGCATCTGTGCTGGATGTAGAGATAGAAGAAGACGGCGCGCTTGAACTCGCCAGACGTTCCAGAGGAACTCCGAGACTTGCCAACCGGCTTCTGAAACGTGTACGCGATTTTGCTCAGGTCAAATACGACGGCAGGATTACCAAAAAAGTAGCTGATTATGCGCTTGACCTTCTGGATGTCGACAAATATGGTCTTGATCATATTGACCGCAGTATTCTTTTAACCATGATCGAAAAGTTTCAGGGAGGTCCTGTCGGACTTGATACGCTCGCGGCGGCAATCTCCGAGGACGCCGGCACACTTGAGGATGTATATGAACCGTATCTCCTGAAAAACGGCTTTATCCAGCGTACTCCCAGGGGAAGAGTTGTAACGGAACTGGCTTACCGGCACCTCGGAATTCCGATGCCTTTCGAAGAAACTTAAATACAGACAGTCTTTTGAGACGGCAGCTTATGCCGTGAACCGGAGCAGAAAATGTGGCACGTTTCGGCATTTCCCGAAAAAACAGTTGGTTTTTACTTCCAAATAGTTTATAATAAACTGTATGAAACGCGAGGAGGATGCTATGAGTTCAGCAAAACATTTTACAGAAGTATTGATCGGGGGAAAGGTATATACTCTCAGTGGATTTGAAGGCGAAGAATATCTGCAGAAAGTATCTTCCTATCTGAATCACAAGATAACAGA
>DWWI01000041.1 GCA_019119745.1 Candidatus Mediterraneibacter gallistercoris
GAGTTTGCAAGCATCCAGATGACCGGGAACAGGAAGAAGATCGAGAGCACCAGCAGAATGGCTACAAGGATCCAGTTAATTCGCTTTTGCTTTTTTGTTACCATGTTTTCTCTCCTCCTTGTCCTTAGTCAATACATTCTGAATAATTGTCAGGATTACGACGAATACGGTAAATACGATCGCCATTGTGGATGCGAGACCCATCTCCCAGTTGACCGTACCTGTCTCGTAAATGTCGTACACAAGTGTGTAAGTCGAGTGATCCGGACCGCCTCCGGTCATGACCATCGGCTGTACCAGCATACGGAATGCGCCGATCGTGACTGTGATAAATACAAAGATGCACAGTGGTTTCAGTTCAGGAAGTGTGATATCTTTGAATTTCTGCCATCCGCTTGCGTGGTCCATCTCCGCCGCCTCATAGAGTGCGGGATTGATGTTCTGCAGACCGCCCAGGAAGATGATCATCTGATAGCCCACGCCCTGCCATACACTCATGATCGCAATGGACGGAAGCGCCTGGTCGGCACTGTGGATGAACGGCTGTGCGTCGATTCCGAAATTCGCAAGCAGTGTGTTCAGGATACCCTCCGGGCTGTAGATCTGCATCCACAGTGTGGACACAACAGCCAGGGACATAACTACCGGTACGAAAAATGCTACTTTAAAATATTTTTTGCAGTGTGCCGCCTTGTTGATGGCCAGTGCAAGCAGAAGAGCTCCGCCGCACTGAAGGGGTACGATGATAATAACGAATTTTACGGTGTTTAAAAATGACTGTACAAAAAGGTCGTCTTTAAAAATATTTATGTAGTTTTCCAGTCCCACAAAATGCGTCAGCTCAGGATTCAGTGCGAAGTAATCTGTAAAACTGAATCCGAATGTGAGCAGCATCGGCAGGAATAAAAACAGCGTAAGCAGTACAAGTGCAGGCCCGAAAAACGCCATTCCCAAGATTGAATTCTTTTTCTTCATATTTTATTCCCTCGTATAACGTTCCAATTTCTGATCTATCCGTTCCACAGCTTTGTCAAGCTCTTCGTCCACATCCTTTCCACTCAGAGCAACACTTTCCAGAACCTCCTGGAAGCTGGTGCTCACCTGCGGATATACCGGAGTCTTCGGACGGGGATGTCCGTAAGTGCTCAGCTGCTCATAGAGAGCGCTGTAGTTCTCATCTGTCTGGAAGACATCGATATTTTCAAATGCTTCATATGTAGACGGGAAGTTCTTTGTCATATCCCAGATGCGGATACCGCTCTCCACGCCGCTCATCCATTTGACAAGCTCTGTGGCGCCTTCGATATCCTTTGTCTCAGAGGATGCGGCAAATGCCCAGGAGCCGGTCGGCGTATATGTTTCGCCGTCCCAGTCGTCGCTTACGATATAAGGAGCAACTCCGAGATTGATATCAGGATAGCTTGTGTATACTGTATTGACTTCCCATGCACCGTCGAACTTGAAAGCAGCTCTTCCGCTCTCAAAGAGATGGTCGATAGGAGCTTCGGACATATATTCATTTTCTACAATTGTCCGGAAATACTCCATGGCAGCTTTTGTCTGATCCGAATTGAAGTAACCGTCTACGGTCAGTCCGTCATCGCTTACGAGCTCACCGCCGCCGGACCAGACGAACGGTGCAAAGTAGTAGATACTTGTTTCGCCTACCGGGAATGTCATGTCAAGCGGGTAACCGTCTTTCTCATCCATGAGCGGCTTCAGCTCCTCGAGAATGTCAAGGAATTCTGACCATGTCCACGGATCATCTGCATCCGGAATTTCGATGCCAGCTTCCTCGATGATGTCTTTGTTATAGTAGAAGCCCACGCTGGATTCCATAACCCCGAGGGCATACAGCTCATCGTTTACCGTTCCCTGCTCGATGATCGAGGGAAGATATTCGCTTTCTTCTTCCTCCGTAAGATCAGCCAGGGGCTGGATGATGCCGTTGGCAGCGTATGCGGATATGTTCGGCCCGTCTACTGTAAGGACGTCCGGAAGTCCGCCTGCCATGACAGAAGCATTTACTTTATCGGAGTAACCGCCGCCGCTGTCATTTCTCGGCACGAACTCGATATCAGCAAAATACTGTCCGTCATAAGCCTCGTTAAAAGTTTCTACCGATTCTTTGTAAGCCTGGCCCTCCTCTGTGTCCTCGATTGAGTGAACCCATATGGAGAGATACTCTTCACCCTCGTCATATCCGGCGATATCTCCCGGTTCGGGATCTTTCTGCTGACAGCCGGCAAGACAGGCAGCAGCGAAGAGTGTTACCGTCAGGTACAGCAATCGTCTTCTCATTCCATCTCCTCCTTTTATTTGATGAATCTTTATATGAAACCGATATGTTACCGGTTAAGTAACCGGTTCCTTTAATGCAATCATAGTCTTTTAGGGTGTATATGTCAATTAAAAATTATTTTTTCGGCATATGTCATATTTTTGACTCCTGATTTCTGTACACATTTCACAAAACCGGTTAAGTAACCGGTTATTTATTGATTTTTTGATTCACATTCTGATATACTGTAATCATTCAGAGATAGAACGGTCATCTGCGAAAGCACAGTTCTATCCATATATGTGAGGCGTAACAATATGAAGACAAAGAAAGTAACGTTTGCAGATATTGCAAAGTATACCGGATTTTCCAAAACAACGATTTCCAGATATTTTAACGATCCGGATTCGCTGACTCTGGAGAACCAGCAGAAGATCGCGGATGCTCTGGAAGCGCTTGATTATAAGGAAAATAAGGTGGGAAGAATCCTTGCCAGCGGCAGGACAGAGTTTGTGGGGATCATTATTCCTAATCTATATATGCATTACTACTCAGAAATGCTGAACCAGATCCTCGCCACATACGAAACATACGGATATAAATTTCTTGTTTTTGCGGGAAATGAAAAGGCGGATGTTGAGAGAAAATATATTGAAGAGCTGATGGCTTACAATATAGAAGGAATGATCGTATTAAGTCCGACGATCCCGTCTGAAGAACTTGCATCCTATAATGTACCTGTGGTGGGGATCGAGAGAGAAGACCGGTACATCTCCAGTGTCAACACAGATAACTATATGGGAGGTGTGCAGGCGGCCAGCCTGCTGAGAAAGAGCGACTGTGATATCCTGATCCATGTAAATGGCAATATCCCGGATACAGCTCCGGCATCAGGGCGTATCAAAGGCTTTGTGGACGTCTGCGAGGAGTATGATGTTCCGTATGAATTGATCCTGACACATCTTGGAAATACATTTGAAGAAAACAGAAATAAAATAGAGGAAATTGTGGCACTTCTGGAGAAAAAGTATCCGGACAGGAAAAAAGGGATTTTTATGCCCAATGATACCCATGCCAATGTGCTGTTGAATTTCCTGTTCCAGAAATATGGAAAGCTGCCGGAAACATATCAGATCATTGGTTTTGATAATTCTCCGATTTCCAGAGAGGCTGTCATTCCGACAAGCACAGTCGGACAGCAGATTTCTCTGATTGCAAATGAAGCAATGAAAATACTGTCGGATCAGATGGAGGAGCGGAAAAAAAGAAGACCCGCTCCCTTAAAGGAACCGGTACATAAGATCATTCCGCCTATTCTGATCCGCAGGGAAACTACGGCGTAAGCAAAACTTCCGGAGTAATCCGGTTCAATTTAATATGTTTTAAATAATATAAAGAAAATATACAAAAAGGAGATCAGACGCATGAGCCAGATTTTACGTGATGCAAGAAAATATGAAGAGACAAGAGAAAGACAGATAAAGGATGAGCCGAGACCGGCGTTTCATCTGTCAACCCGGGTGGGATGGCTGAATGATCCTAACGGATTCTCTTATTATAATGGAGAGTACCATCTGTTTTACCAGTATCATCCTTATAATTCCCACTGGGGACCGATGCACTGGGGACACGCGGTGAGCAGTGATCTGCTTCACTGGAAATATCTGCCGGCGGCACTTGCTCCGGATACAGATTATGACAGGGATGGCTGTTTCTCAGGCAGCGCTGTCAGTCTGGATGACGGCAGGCAGATGCTGATGTACACTGGAGTAGTCAAGGAGACCCAGCCGGACGGAAGTACAAGAGAAGTGCAGAGACAGTGTATTGCCATAGGAGACGGGACAGATTATGTGAAATATTCAGGAAATCCGGTTCTTGATGAAAATGATCTCCCTGAAGGAGGCAGCCGGTTTGATTTCCGAGATCCGAAGATCTGGCGGACGCCCGACGGCACATTCCGCTGTGTGGCAGGAAACTGTACGCCGGACAAAGATGGAAGGATCCTTCTTTTCAGCAGTGAGGACGGTCTGAAGTGGAAGTTTGAAAAAACACTGATCAGCAATAACGGACGTTTCGGACGGATGTGGGAATGCCCGGATTTTTTTGAACTGGACGGCAAACAGGTTCTTCTTGTCAGCCCGCAGGATATGCTTCCGCAGGGGTTTGAATACCATAATGGAAATGGAACCGTATGCATTATAGGAAATTACGATAACGAGACAGATACATTCATTGAAGAGAATAATCAGGCGATTGATTACGGAATCGACTTTTATGCTCCGCAGACCGTGGTGGCGCCGGACGGACGGCGGATTATGATCGGTTGGATGCAGAACTGGGATACCTGTAATCTGCATTCCCCGGAGCGCCCGTGGTTCGGGCAGATGAGCCTGCCAAGAGAACTTTCCGTGAAAAATGGACGCCTGATCCAGAAGCCGGTCCGTGAACTTGAACAGATGCGGACGAATAAGGTGAGTTACGAAAATGTGGAGGTGTCTGATGTGATCCGGCTTGATGGAATGAAAGGCCGCCGGATCGATATGGAACTGACGCTTCGTCCGGCAGAAGGAGAAGAGATGTACCGCAAGTTTGCCGTACGTTTTGCCCAGAATGATACCTGCCATACGGCTGTCAGCTTCCGTCCCCACGAATCCATCCTGAAAGTTGACCGGAAGTTTTCAGGCTCCAGAAGAGCGATCATTCATCAGCGCAGAAGCCGGGTCAACAGCGAAAACGGCAGGATTACAATGCGCATCATACTGGATAATTTCAGTGTTGAGATATTTGTAAACAACGGAGAGCAGGTGCTTTCGGCGACCTTGTATACGGATTTATCCGCAGACGGAATTTTGTTCTACGCAGATGGAAAAGCATTGATCGATGTTGTGAAATATGATCTTGCATTCTAATCATAATAGTGTGAGTTTTATGGTATAGAACAGTTTTTTACAGAGCAGAGTATCTATGAGAGGTATTCTGCTCTTTTATTAACAATTTTTTAACAATGATTTCGAAAAATATTGCCGAAAATCGCCCGTTCCGTTATAATTTAACCATTAGTCTTAATATGAAAGGATGAGAAATTATGGAAAAGACAAACAAAAAAAGCCTCAGCGTCCTGATCGGCGCTGCCTTTCTGATGGCAACTTCTGCCATCGGGCCCGGATTCCTCACCCAGACGGGAACATTTACAGGGAGCCTGAAAGCGAGTTTCGGATTTGTAATTCTGATCTCGGTCATACTTTCAGCAATTGTCCAGCTCAATGTGTGGCGCGTGCTCTGCGTCTCAGGCATGAGGGGACAGGATGTGGCGAACAGGGTGCTCCCCGGTCTTGGCTATGTGGTAGCGTTTCTGGTTGTCGCGGGCGGACTTGTATTCAATATCGGTAACGTAGGCGGAGGAGCCCTTGGCTTTAATACTCTGCTTGGCATACCGGAGAAAGTCGGCTGCTTTATCGCAGGCGGCGTGGCGATCGTCATCTTCCTGATGAAGAACGCGCTGAATGCAATGGATACACTGACGAAGATCCTCGGCGGCATCATGATCGTCGTGATCTTCGCTGTGATCGTAATCGTTCAGCCGCCACTTGGGATGGCGCTGAAAGAGACCGTCATGCCGACAGCTCCGATGGACGAGCTTGGAACCGCGATCCTGACGCTTCTCGGCGGAACAGTAGGCGGATATATCACATTTTCAGGCGCTCACCGTCTGATC
>DWWI01000042.1 GCA_019119745.1 Candidatus Mediterraneibacter gallistercoris
TCCTGTATAGATCAGGAGCGCAAGGCTTGATGCAAATCCCGGCAGCAGATATACAAAGCACATAAAGAGACATACGATCACAAGACCGATGGCTCCTGCCAGAAGGCTGGTGCTGACCGCCTCCTGTCCGAGCTGCGCGCCAACCACTTCAGAACTGATTTCCTTCAGCTCTACATTCAGACCGCCGATGCGGATCGTGGAAGCGATATTATCCGCTTCCTCGTATGTCATATGCCCGGAAATTTCTGCCCGGCCGTTCTCGATAACATTATTGACGCTTGGAACACTGATCAGATCACCGTCATAGTAGATAGCGATGGAATCATGATTGTTGTTATATGCCTCCTCTGTGGCCTCGGCAAACGCTTTCGTACCTTCGTCTGTCAGAGTCAGGTCAACGCCGTATTCCGTAGCGCTTGTGGTGTTATCTGAGAGGGCTCCCGCCGTAGCGCTCTCAACCTCTGTACCGGTCAGGACGATAGAACCGTCTTCCTGAAGTTCCTCGATGGACTTCGTCAGTACATAACCTGTTCCATCTGCATTTAGAGTGTAGTTCTCATTGCCGTCGCTGTCCAGATGTCTGATAAAATACAGCGATCCCGGCTGTCCCAGTTCTTCCAGTATTTCATTGGCGTCCTGTACTCCCGGGATCTCGATTCCGACCCGGTTGTCGCCCACCTGATAAGCCTGTGCCTCGGTGCTGTACTCTTCCACACGTCTCTGAAGCTTATAAACCGTATCTTTCATATCCTCATCGGACGGCGTATCTCCGACAGCCTCATAAGTGATACTCACACCGCCTTCAAGGTCAAGTCCGAGATTGATATTACGGGCCGCTCCCATACCCTTGGAGTTCAGTCCGTGGATCGAGGTCACTCCGAGGAATACCATGACAGCCGCTATCAGAATCAGGCTTAATATGCCTCTGCTTTTTTTCATGATTTTCCATTCCTTTCTTCTGCGCTTTTATGTTTTATCCTCACATGACGCCGCTCTTCTCACGCCTGATCGGCAAGAGCCGCTTTTATCATGATCGCGCACTCTACACGCTTGCGTTCCATCTCGCAGCTCACTTCATATGTATCGTTGATGGTGTGATGGAACTTATATGAATTCGCCATACAGCCGCCGCTGCAGTAAAATCTGGCGAAACACTTTTTACAGCTTTCTTTTGAGTAGACACTGCATCCCCGGAACTCATCCGCGATTTCGGGCTTTGTAATTCCGTCGTCTACATTTCCCATCAGGAACTCTTCCTGTCCCACGAACTGATGACACGGATACAGATCTCCCCACGGTGTCACGGCAAGATACTCTGTACCTGATCCGCATCCTGACAGCCGCTTGGACACACAGGGACCGCCCTCAAGATCAATCATAAAGTGGAAGAATGTAAAGCCTCTTCCTTCTCTCTCCCGGTCCACCATGATCTTGGCCAGCTTGTCATACTCCTCAAAGATCACCGGCAGATCCTCTTTACGGATCGCATACGGATCTGTATCCTCTCCTACTACCGGCTCGATGGATATCTGTTCAAAGCCAAGCTCCGCAAAATGCAGCACATCATTGGAAAAATCCAGATTATTCCGCGTAAATGTGCCTCGTATATAGTATTTCTGCTGATGCCTGCTCTCCGCAAGTTTCTGGAACTTGGGAACGATCAGGTCATAGCTTCCTTTTCCGTTCCTGAACGGGCGCATCTTATCATTGACTTCTTTTCTCCCGTCAAGACTTAAGACCACGTTGTCCATCTCCCGGTTGACAAACTCCTGCACCTCGTCATTTAAAAGCACGCCGTTTGTCGTAAGAGTGAAACGAAAGTGTTTGTCATGGATCTTCTCCTGCTCTCTTCCATATGCTACCAGATCTTTCACAACCTGCCAGTTCATCAGTGGTTCCCCGCCAAAGAAGTCCACTTCCAGATTTCTTCTCTTTCCGGAATTCGCGATCAGGAAATCCAGAGCTTTCTTTCCTACTTCATAGGACATAAGCGCACGTCTCCCATGGTACTCTCCCTCTTCTGCAAAACAGTATTTACATGCAAGGTTGCAGTCATGGGCAATATGAAGACAGAGTGCTTTTACTACTGTCTTCCGTTGCTTTACTTCATCGATAAAATCTTCATATACATCCCGGGTAAACAGGCGTCCTTCCTCCGTCAGCGCAGTGACCGCTTCAAGGATATCCTTAATGTCCTCCTCTTCATAACGGCCGCCCAGTTCTGATTTCAGATACTCCAAAGTTTCCGGTTCTCTCAATGTTTCCGGCGTATGGAACTCATTCTGCTTCTCAAGGACGCCTATCACATCATATGCCTCCTGATCCACTACATGGACCGCGCCGCTGTTCACATCGAGGACAATATTATATCCGTTATTCTGATACAGATGTATCACAAGGGTACCTCTCTTTCATTTTTCTCTGAAACATACACCGCCACCGCCCGTTGCCGGGCCCGGCGGACATGCATAAGGCAGCGGCTTATTAAACCGCTGCCTTCCCCCATTGTTCTTTTGTTGCTGCGAATATGATTATTTTCTGTTCTCGCAGGTCTGGTTTCCTACAGTACAGGATGTCTTGCACGCTGACTGACATGATGTCTGGCACTCACCGCATCCGCCTTTTTTTACTGTATTGTTTAATGTCTGTGTATTTAATGTCTTAATGTGTTTCATGTGATGCCCTCCTATATTTCTTCAACTTATGCTCGTAGTATTATACCACATGCCCGGAGGTTTTTAAAGTGTTTTTTTACGATATCATGCCGCCCAGCATCCCGCCTCCTGCGCAGAGAAGAAATGTGGTTGTCAGATTCATCAGATCCGACTGCAGTGAATGATAGATTCCGAGCGATATCAGCGTTAAAAGCAGAAAATATACCACCCCGAGGAGCAGTCCCCACAAAAACTTTCTGGCGCCTGTCAGTTTTCCGATCACAAAGCCTCCCGAAAAAGTAGAAATCACATATGTCAGAATAATACCTGCATTAATATTCTCTTCACTTAAGCCGGCCTTATAAAGCAGTAATGTAAGGATAAGGAGCAGTATCCCCGTAACTATATACGCGCACAAAAGCGATTTAAGCATGTCAGCTGCCCTCTGTTCAATCCCCCGTCTTCCACCTGTCTTTTTTTCCATCGTTCTCCTCCCGAATCATGCATACTTGTCAGTCTTTGTCCTACTGATACATACTATGCACGACGGTCAGGATTTATGACATCTGGCGTCCAAGAAAATCTGCCGCGCTGGAAGCAACTCTCTGCTCCACTTCTCCGAATTTCTTCTTCTGGTCCTTATTAAGGAGTACAACCGATCCTATCACATCCCCTTCACTGATGATCGGACATATCGCCTCGTCACGGAATTCTCTCATATCCGGAACCACTTTGATGTATGAAGAATCTCCGTTTCCCGCCAGAATCTGCCCTCTGTCTTTTAACAGGCGGTCCAGTTCCCTGGCGATGAACTGATCCTGAAGTTCCTTTTTCCCGCTGCCGGAGGCTGCCACCACCTGATTTGTATCTGTGATGCATACCGTGCATCCGAGTGTCTGGGCAAGGCTTTCCGCATAGAGTTTCGCCAGTGTCCCGAGCTCTCCGATAGGAGAATATTTTTTTAATATGATCTCCCCTTCCCGGTCTGTAAAGATCTCCAGCGGATCGCCCTCCCGTATGCGGAGCGTCCTTCTGATCTCTTTCGGGATGACGACACGCCCCAGATCGTCGATCCTCCTCACTATCCCTGTTGCTTTCATATAAAAATTCCTCCGTTTTACAGATATCTACATAAAATGCTTATTACTGTCAGTAATTGTAGTATCTGTAAAACGGAGGAATTTATTCACTCCTTATCAGCCCATCTCTTTATACTGCTGGGCAATATTGAGCGTATGATCTCCCATTCTCTCAAAATCCGTCAGCACTTCCGAGAACACGATGCCGCTCTGAGGATTGCACTTGCCTTTCTTCAGTCTCTGCATCTGTTTCTTAAAGTACTTATCGCGCATATCGTCTGTCTTCTGTTCCAATACTTCCGCCTGGCTGAGCACTCTGCCCGTATCAGCAGGATCCACATTTTTTACATTTTCCAGACAGGTGATACACTGCTTTTTCATCTCTTCCAGCTCGTCAAGTACATTGTCCGAGAACTTCAGATCCCATTTCTTCATATCATCGGCATACCCCGCGATATTTGTGGCGTGATCGCCGATTCTCTCAAGATTGCTGATGATCGCGTAATAGCCGTTGATCTTGCGGGAATCATCCGCGTTCATCTCTCCTGCCATAAGGGAAACGATATACTCTGAAATCCCTTTGTTCAGATAATCGATATACTCTTCTCTCTCT
>DWWI01000043.1 GCA_019119745.1 Candidatus Mediterraneibacter gallistercoris
ATATTGTTGCTGCCGGATGCGATCACGTTCGCATTAACCGTATCTGCGTCAACAACGTAATCATCTGTTCCGTTTACACGGATCGCGACGGCTCTCTCATTGGAACCTGTCAGAGTAAGAAGCAGTTTCACCGTATAGGTTCCTTCTTCCTCCACATTCACCGTGTAATGAAGATTGTCCCCGGAGCCCGGTTCGTCGCCAAGCTCATTGATCCATCCGATCGCTTTGAATGTACCTACATTCGTTCCCTTTGTAAAACCGAAATCCGCATCTGATTTAGAGAACTGTACACTCTGCATTTTAGTAATGTCATTGACCTCCATGCTCGTTCCGGCATACTCCGGTGTCCGCCCTTCTGTCTCCAGATCATAGAACAGCGCGTTCTCATTCACCGGCACTTCCTGAATCTCTCCGGTTGCGTCACCGCCGCCCACATTGTAACGGCCGATGTTCATGTCCAGTCCTTCATCACTGAAGAACAGTTCTGCCGCCTGGCTGGTCAGCTGCTCGCTGTAGCCGATCCTGTTGGCCCACCAGCACAGGGACGTTCCCCAGCCTTCGAACTCGCCCAGCCCATCGCCGTTGGTATCGTTGAACGTAGACGCGTTCCACGGTTCAAGCCGGACTGTCTGATCCACACTATCCGCCGCCTGCACCGTTGTCCCGGGCATCGCCGGCAGACTGGTCAGGGTGAGCGCCGCCGCTGCCGCCGCTGCGACCCACTTTTTTGTGACTTTCATCATCTTCCCTCCTTTGATATCTTGTACATTTAAACCAGACAATCGCCCGATTTTTAAAAAATTATGTACTAATTGTGAATTATAAATTAAAAAACAGCCAAGATATATCAATTTTCTCAGCTGTTTTGCATTTATCACATATTCATTTCCATTTTTCTCTATATCCGTATTTCTTCCGGTATTCATTGGGAGTCATCCCTGTGATTTCCTGAAACTGCCTTGTAAAATGACTCTGGGAACTGAACCCGAGATAGAATCCGATCTCCTGGATATGATAGTCCGAATATTTGAGCAGGTTCTGGCTTCTGCGTATTTTTTCCTGAAGGATGTACTTTTTCAGTGGTATTTTTTCACTTTTATTGAATACGCTCGTAAGATAATTCGGATTGACCCCCAGCTTATCCGCAATATCCGATACTTTTATCTTGTCGTGCAGGTGGCTGAATATGTAGTCCTTCACTTTCCCTATGAGGGGATTCTTACCCGCGTCTGCGATTCCTCTTTCTTTTTCATTTTTTACAGCCTCTGCGTAAAGGTACTGGCATTCCCGCTTGAAGTTCTCGACCTCGGGTATGCTGTTTATCTCTTCCACCTGCTGGATCATGCTGTCCGCCATAGAATAGGAATTCTCCAGGCTGACGCCCCCTCTGACCGCCGCGCGGGATGCGAGGGTGATATTCCCGATGGCGACGTTTTTGTAATGCCGCAGCGGGTCCTTTGCCAGAATGCCGATCGAGCCCTCATACGTCTCGGAAATACTTCTGGCCAAAGCTTCCCTGTCTCCGTTTTCTATGCTTTCCAGCTCCCTGAGCTCCTGTTCGCCCGGATTGTGTTTTCCGAAGTTCTCCTGTCTGAAGAACATATCGTCTGAAAGACGTTTCCGGATCAGGCGTATTTTCTCATAGTTTTCTTTGTTATGCTGCCACAGTTCAGCCTCCGGCATCTCTATACCCGTCAGTTTCCAGTATAAGAGAAGACATCCGGATACGAATGTACTGAGGGAGCACGCCGCCGGCATGTCGTCCTTTTTCTCGACAAGGAACCTCTTCCTGCCCCTGGCGTCGTACTTCTTATCATCGGCCGGAGCCAGCATCACCGGCCCTGCGGCCAGTACTCTGTCTGCATCTTCCGAGTACAGAACCGCGGCCGTGTATCCGTCTTTGCCTGTATATATGGCAGGATAGCTTTTTCTCTCTTTAAGGATCCCCGCCGCCCGGTCTCTGTCATATCCAAGCCATACCCACCATTCTTTGTCATCCCCGCCTATTTTATCAAGCAGTATTCCTTCTATATTATAGATATACAGCGGAGAGCACATCATATTTACCATCTGTTCATAAAAAAAGCGATCCGGCATCTCTCTATGCTTCCTCTCAAATCAGTTTCTGCATGGCGTCTGTAAACTCTTTCATTTCCTTATTCATCATTACAGGTCTTCCGTCTTTATTAAGAAAGCAGTGTCTCGTCATCCCGCAGGCGCTTAAGACTCCGCCCTGCGACATATTGCAGATATCGTATCTGAGCGCAAACTTAACCTTCCCGAGCTCCTGGATACTTACCACAATCTTCACGTCGTCGCCGAATTTCACACTCTTCTTATACTCACATTCCGCATGGAGCACCGGACTTATATATCCCATCTCCTCGAACCTGCGGTACGGATAGCCCATCTGATCCAGCATGTCGATCCGCGCCTCTTCCATCCAGCGGATGTAATTGGAATGATGGATGATCCCCATCTGGTCTGTCTCATAGTATCTTGCCTTTAACATATACGGATTCATTCTTACTCTCCTCTCTGTGCTCTGCCCGCAGCCGCTAGATCTCACGCACCGCGTCGCCGATATTTTTCACGCCTACCAGTTTAATTCCTTTGGTCCCTTTTACCATCTTAAGGGAAACTTCCGGCAGGATGCATGTCTCGAATCCCAGCTTCTTCGCCTCCGCCACGCGCTGCTCCGGCATGTTGACCGCACGCACCTCGCCGCTTAGGCCCACCTCGCCGAACACGATCGTCTTCTCATCGATGGGGCGGTTGCGGAAGCTGGAGACGATCGCCATCACGATGCCGAGGTCGATCGCAGGCTCATTCATACGGATGCCACCCGCGATATTGACATAGGCGTCGGAATTGCCCAGAGCCATGCCCAGCCGCTTCTCCAGGACTGCCATGAGCAGGTTGACGCGGTTATAGTCGGTTCCCGCCGC
>DWWI01000007.1 GCA_019119745.1 Candidatus Mediterraneibacter gallistercoris
GGATGTGGCGAACAGGGTGCTCCCCGGTCTTGGCTATGTGGTAGCGTTTCTGGTTGTCGCGGGCGGACTTGTATTCAATATCGGTAACGTAGGCGGAGGAGCCCTTGGATTTAACACTCTGCTCGGCATACCGGAGATAGCAGGTTATTTCATCGCAGGTGGTGTCGCAATCGTGATCTTCCTGATGAAAAACGCACTGAATGCAATGGATACACTGACAAAGATCCTCGGCGGTATTATGATCGTTGTGATTTTCGTTGTGATCGTTATTGTACGGCCGCCGCTGGGACTGGCCCTGAAAGAGACGGTTATGCCGACAGCTCCGATGAGTGATCTCGGAACAGCTATCCTGACACTCCTTGGCGGTACAGTTGGAGGATATATTACATTCTCCGGCGCTCACCGTCTGATTGATGCAGGTATCACGAAGAAAGAAAATCTGAAAGAGATCAACAAGAGTTCTGTCATGGGAATCGGTATCGCCACTATCGTGCGTGTATTCCTGTTCCTCGCGATCCTCGGTGTTGTTGTGGAGACAGCTACATCAGCCGCGCATACACTGGATGCTTCTAACCCGGCGGCAGACGCGTTCCGTATCGGCGCAGGAGAGATCGGATACCGTTTCTTCGGACTGGTTCTGCTCTGTGCGGCGATTACATCTATCGTGGGATGTGCGTATACTTCTGTGTCTTTCTTAAAGACATTCCACAAGAGTATTGAGAAATATGAGAATGTGTTTATTATTTTATTTATCGCACTGAGTACAGTTGTTATGGCGGTTCTCGGACAGCCGGCTGTCCTGCTTGTTCTTGCAGGCGCGGTGAACGGTCTGATCCTTCCGATCACGCTCGGTGTATGCCTGATCGCCTCCAAGAAGAAATCAATCATGGGCGAGGACTACAAGCACCCGACATGGCTTCTGATCTGCGGTATCGTGGTCGTGATCGTATCCGCATACCTCGGGATCAGGACGTTCGGAACGAATTTAAGCCAGCTTCTCTGATTATGGAAAGGCAGGAGATTGAAATGAACGAAATCAAAATCTGTACTGCCGGGGATTCCTCTCTCCTGATCGAATTCGGTCAGGAGATTTCCCCGGAGATCAACGCGCAGATCACGGCGCTGGTGCGCATGATCAAGGCACAGCATATTGAGGGAGTCACTGATATGATCCCCGCTTTCGCATCTCTGCTTATCAATTATGATCCCAGAGTGGTAAGCTATGCCGGTCTTCGCGCGCGTATGGAGAAGCTCCTGAAGCTGGAGATCAGCGGGGAAGCTTCGGAATCAAGAATCTTTGAAATCCCGGTCTGCTACGGCGGGGAATACGGTCCGGATCTTCAGAATATCGCGGATCATGCAGGACTGACTCCGGAAGAAGTGATTCAGATCCACAGCGGAAAAGATTATCTGATCTATATGCTTGGATTTCTTCCCGGTTTTTCCTATCTGGGAGGACTGGACGAGAGGATACACACCCCAAGACTTGCCAATCCGAGGATACGTATCCCGGCGGGAAGCGTGGGGATCGGAGGGTCCCAGACCGGCATTTATCCGCTGGATTCTCCCGGAGGATGGCAGCTTCTCGGCATGACGCCGGTAAAGACTTATGATCCGGGGAGAGAGGTGCCGATCCTTTTTGAAGCAGGAGACTATATTCGGTTTGTTCCTGTGACAGAAGAGGAGTATCTGGAAATAAAGAAACAGGTGGATGAAGGCACATATCAGTGTGTGATCCATCAGAAAGGAGTGTAATCTATGGGCTTTCGTGTTTTAAAAGGCGGGATGCTGACAACAGTGCAGGATCTTGGAAGAACCGGCTATCAGAGTCAGGGGTTCAGTGTTTCCGGCGTCATGGATGTCCGCTCCTTTAAGATTGCCAATCTGCTTCTGGACAACCCGGAGAATGAGGCGGTGTTGGAATTTACCCTGATGGGACCCAGTCTGGAATTTACCTCAGAGACGATCATCGCCATCACCGGCGGGGATTTCCAGCCCCGTGTGAACAAGAAGCCGGTGAAGATGTACACAGCCCTTTATATGCACAAGGGAGACGTGCTGGATTTCGCGGGATGCCGTACCGGCAGCCGGGGATATATTGCGTTTTCCAGTTATCTGGACATACCGGTTGTGATGGGCAGCCGTTCTACGAATATCAAATGCGGGATCGGGGGCTTCAAAGGCCGCAGGCTCAAAGACGGGGACTATATCGGTTTCCGCATTAAGAGAAGATATCTGCCGTACTTCCTATCCAGAAGCCTGGATCTGGATGAGTTTGACTACGATGAAGTGACTCTTCGCGTTGTGATGGGACCGCAGGAGGATGTGTTTACCAATGCGGGCAGAGAGACATTTCTGAACTCGGAATATACGGTTACCAGCGACTTTGACAGAATGGGATGCAGGCTGGAAGGGCCGTTTATCGCATATAAGACAACGGCGGATATTATATCAGACGGTATTGCGTTCGGTTCTGTGCAGGTGCCGAGCCACGGGAAGCCTATCGTGCTTCTTTCCGACCGCCAGACAACCGGCGGATATGCAAAGATAGCAACTGTGATCTCGGTAGATATTCCGAAGCTTGCGCAGTGTAAGACAGATAACAAAGTGCGCTTTAAAGCCGTGACAGTTGAGGAAGCCCAGCAGCTTCTGCTCGACGAAGTGGCCGGACTCAATGAACTGCGCAGGCAGATCTATCAGCCCTGCCGGGAAGTGCTTGAGTGCCGTCTGGTAGCAAAGCGCCTCAGCAAACTGTTTCAGTAAATGAGAAAAAAGATAGGAGTAACCGATATGGATTTGGAAAAGATCGAAAAACTGGTAAATATTATTGAAAAGTCTTCCATGCTGGAGTTCAGCATTCAGGAGGGCGATACAAAGATCAAGATGAGCCGCAGAGGCAGCGCGGGGACGCCGGGAGAACCGCTCACTGTTGTAAAGACAGAGGCTCCGGTTGAAGATACAGTAGATGAGAATTATATTATTTCCCCGATTGTGGGCACATTTTATTCTGCTCCGTCTCCGGACGCTGAGGCGTTTGTCAAAGTCGGCGATGTGGTGAAAGCAGGACAGACAGTATGTATCCTTGAGGCCATGAAACTGATGAATGAGATCGAGAGTGATTATGACTGCGAGATCGAGGCGGTTCTCGTCAGCAACGAACAGAAAGTAGAGTACGGGCAGCCGCTCTTCAAGGTAAAGAAGCTGTCGGACTAAGGAGGAGTGCTGATGTTTCAGAAAATATTGATCGCAAACCGCGGAGAGATCGCTGTCAGGATCATCCGTGCCTGCCGGAATATGGGGATCCGCAGCGTAGCGGTTTATTCAAAGGAAGATAAGGACAGCCTTCACGTACAGCTGGCTGACCAGAGGATCTGTATCGGCGAGGGGCCGGCAAAGAACAGTTATCTCAATATGGAGCGCATTGTGACTGCAGCTCTCAATATGGGCGCCGATGCGATCCATCCGGGATTCGGCTTCCTGTCGGAGAACGCAGATTTTGTCCGGCTCTGTGAGAAGAACGGGCTGACGTTTATCGGACCGAAAGCAGACGTGATCGACAGCATGGGAAATAAGTCCCACGCGCGTAAAACCATGATGGAAGCGGGCGTTCCGGTGGTGCCGGGGACAAAAGAACCGGTGTATGATGCAGAAACAGGTATCAAGCTGGCAGAAGAGATCGGATATCCGGTCATGATCAAAGCATCATCAGGCGGCGGCGGAAAGGGAATGCGTGTGGCAAAATCCTCCGATGAGTTTGAATTCCAGTTTAATATGGCTCAGAGAGAGTCCGCCAATGCATTCGGCGACGACACGATGTACATTGAGAAATTCATCGAGAATCCCCGTCATGTGGAGATTCAGGTCATGGGAGATAAATTCGGCAATGTGGTGGCTCTCGGCGAACGTGACTGCTCGGTGCAGAGAAACCATCAGAAGCTGATCGAGGAGTCCCCGTCTCCGGCTATTAATGATGAGATCAGAAATGCCATGAACCGTGATGCTGTCCTTGCGGCTAAGACGGTAAACTATACCAATGCGGGAACGATAGAGTTCATCCTTGACCCGAAGGGAACATATTATTTCATGGAAATGAATACCCGTATACAGGTGGAGCACGGCGTTACGGAGATGGTCACAGGCACAGATCTGATCATTGAGCAGATCAGGGTGGCTATGGGAGAACCTTTAAGCTTTAATCAGGAAGGTATCCGTCTTACCGGCCATGCGATCGAGTGCCGGATCAACGCGGAGATCCCGGAGAAGAACTTTATGCCGAGTCCCGGCGTGGTGAAGCACCTCCATCTTCCTGCCGGAAACGGTGTGCGGGTGGATACGGCGCTCTACACAGGCTACAGGATTCCTTCGGAGTATGACTCCATGATCGCCAAAGTTATCGTACACGCGCCGGACCGCAATGCCGCGATCCAGAAGATGCGCTCTGCACTGGATGAGATGGTGATCATCGGTGTGGAGACGAATCTGGACTTCCAGTACCAGATCATGCGCAATCCGGAGTTCTGTGCCGGAAATGCGGATACCGGATTTATTGAGCGGATGCTCAGACTGGACTAATCAAAGAAAGAAGTGTGAATAAATATGTACAAAGTTGATTTAAACAGTGATCTTGGAGAGAGCTTCGGACGCTATACGCTGGGGATAGATGAAAAGATCATTCCGTTGATTTCTTCGGCGAATATCGCATGCGGATTCCACGCGTCAGACCCTGTCGTGATGATGGAGTCTGTCAGCAGGACGAAAGCTGCAGGCATCCGCATCGGCGCACATCCGGGCTTCCCGGACCTGATGGGATTCGGACGCAGAAATATGGCTGTTTCCCCGGCGGAGGCAAAGGCGTATACACTGTACCAGATCAGCGCTCTGGGCGGGATGTGTCAGGCTCAGGGGATGAAGCTGCAGCATGTGAAACCCCACGGGGCAATGTACAATATGGCGGCGAAAGATTATGAACTGTCTCTTGCCATATGCGAAGCCATCAAGGAATATGACCCGGAGCTGATCGTGATGGGGCTCTCGGGGAGCGAGACAATCCGTGCGGCAAAAGACTGCGGCTTAAAGACAGCCAGCGAAGTATTCGCGGACCGCGGTTATGAGGAGTACGGAAGTCTGGTAAACCGCAGGAAAGAGGGCGCGTTTATCCGCGATGAAGAGGAAGCGATAGCCAGAGTGATCCGCATGGTGAAAGAAGGAAAAGTTACCGCCGTTACAGGAAAGGATATTGAGATCCAGGCAGATTCCGTATGTGTGCACGGAGATGGAGAGAAAGCTCTTCTCTTTGTGGAAAAAATCCGCAGCGCCCTTAAAGAAGAGGGAATAGAGATTGCACCGTTAAGCGAGATCTGCCGGTAAATAATATCCGGTGAGAGAAAAAGCTATAGAGTGAGAACAGAACTGGCAGCAGCCGATTAATCTTCGACCGCTGCCAGTTTTTTCATTTCCGCATATGCAAAATGATTGAATACCGCTATGGTCCGCCCTACGCCGATCATAGCCAGAATAGTTCCGACGCCCACACCCACAAGGTGTCCGGCAAATACAAAGCTTAAAACTATAGTAATGGTTATGTTTGTCAGATCAAAACAGTTTTTCGTAAAGCCTACACTCTTGTGGATCGTATCGGCGATGGCCTGCACGATGCCGTCGCCGGGGTTCGGCACAATGCGCATATTGAGTGACATGGCGGCACCGATGCCGGTCAGGATAATGGCGATGATAAGGACGATTACCCGGACGGTCATCTCACCTGCCGTGCTCTGGCGGTCTGAATACAGATTCGGAATGACTGCCGAAAAAATATTCAGGAACCGGGTGAAGATGAGGCTTAAAGGGATCTGAAGAAAATCTAACAGCAAGATAAACTTCAGGTCGGCCTTTCCTGCATGGGCGAGGACGCCGCCAGACTTTTTTGTATATTTCCTGTCACGGATCAGATGGAGGATTATTTCGATCACAACAAACAGACTGTACAGTGCCAGAGTCATATTTCCGAAGTTGTGATCAAATATTTCTGAGATACTGTAAGCAACCGATATGATCGGTGAGACGCCGAGTCCTGTCTTTGTATTCAGGGTGAGTCCGAGCGCGAGCACAAGAAGCCCGATGGCATAGAACAGAATTCGGTAGAAAACTGGTTCCTTCATATATTTTCCCTGCCTTCATTGTAAAAATCGTACTTTTCTATTTTAGGGACGAAGGGATATTTTGTCAAATCGTCAGAAACGGATTCTGTATGCATCCCTGTTGTAAGCATGATAACGATGCAGAGAATAAAGAACTGAGAACAGTCAGCTCAGAGACATCCGGGAAATAATATATAGACATCCCTCGGACTTAAGTGCTACAATATCCCGGGAGGATGACAGATATGGGTAAAAAAGACGAAAAGACAAATGTCATGCGTATATTAGAACAGAAGAAAATCTCTTATCAGAGTTATAATTATCTGAGCACCGGAGCCATCAGCGGTACGGAAGTGGCGCAGGCGCTGGGCGAGGATCCGGATATTGTGTTCAAGACACTGGTTACGGTTGGAAAATCAAAGGAGCACTATGTGTTCGTAATCCCGGTGGAGAAAGAACTGAACTTAAAGAAAGCGGCAAAGAGTGTGGGAGAGAAGAGCATTGAGATGATCAAGCAGAAAGAGCTTCTTCCCCTGACCGGATATATCCACGGCGGCTGTTCACCGATCGGTATGAAGAAGCAGTTTGCCACGACCATCGACAAGAGCGCGGAGGATCATGAGAAGATTATTTTCAGTGCGGGAAAGATCGGATATCAGGTTGAAGTTGCGCTTGAGGATCTGGCGAAAGTTGTAAAGTTTCAGCTGGCGGAAGTGGCGGAATAAAAGAAGGATTAGCGGAAAGGAGAGCGAGAAGATGCTGCGCTATACATGGAAACGGATACTGACAGGCATCCTCTCACTTTTTGTGCTTGTAACAGTGACATTTTTTCTTGTACGGGTCATCCCCGGAAGCCCGTTTCAGCGGGGCGGGGTGTCCGAACAGGTAGTTGAGACGATTGAACGGGAATACGGTCTGAATGAGCCGCTCATGACCCAGTATCTTTCTTATCTTGGAAATGTGGTACGGGGAGATCTGGGGATTTCTTATGAGGATCCGGCTGCAAAAGTGTCAGATATTATAGCGAGAGCGTGGCCGATCACTGCATCCATCGGGATCACGGCACTGGCGGTATCTGTAATTCTGGGAACCGGGCTGGGTATTTTGAAAGCTATGTCAAAACGGCGGTGGGTCAGAGAACTTATTTCGGCGGGGGGAATGCTGGCAGCAGGGATTCCGAGCTTTGCGGCGGCGATCCTCCTGCTTTTAGTATTCAGTGTGAAGCTGAAGTGGCTGCCGGCGTCCGGACTTTTAAGTCCGGTCCATTATATCCTTCCGGTGACGGCGCTGGCACTCTATCCTTCGGCAATGATCGCAAGGCTGGTCGGAAATACACTGGACAGAGAACTTCAGAAAGATTATGTCTTGTTTGCGAGGGCAAAGGGACTGGGGACAGGAAGGATCATTCTTACCCATGCTCTTAAAAATGCTTATCTTCCGGTTCTTAACTATATCGGACCTGCTTCCGCGTCACTGCTTACCGGAAGTTTTGTGGTCGAAAGTATCTTCACGATACCGGGACTGGGACGGGAGTTTGTAGGTTCTATCACGAACAGGGATTATACACTGATTCTTGGGCTGACCATATTTATGGGAGCCGTGGTGATTATTGTCAATCTGATTACGGATCTGCTCTGTGCATGGCTGGATCCACAAACCCGCAGGGCATACCGGGAAGAGAGAGGATAAGATAACAGTTCAGGGAAAACGGTGAAAGGAGAATACGCTTTGCTGAGACGGATACGGCAGCATTGGAAAAACTACATAGGCACAAGCCGCATGGCGCTCATCGGGTGTATCATACTTGGCATATGGATAGTGCTGTCGGTTGTTGTGCCGCTGTTCGGCCCGTGGTCCTTTTCGGAGCAGAATGCCGGGATACGCAATCAGACAAGTTCTCTGATGCACTGGTTCGGGACTGACCGTTTCGGACGGGATCTGTTTACCCGTGTGTGGTATGGAGCGGGAATCAGTCTGGCTGTCGGTCTGATCAGTACATTGATAAATGGGATCATAGGCGTGTTCTATGGCGCGGTATCCGGCTATGCGGGAAAACGCACGGATATTGTACTCATGCGTCTTGCAGATATCATTTCTGCAATTCCGTCCATGCTGTATGTGATCCTGATCACGCTTGTTCTGGGAGCAGGAGTCGGCAGCATGATACTGGGCTTATGCATAGCAGGATGGATTGGAATGGCGCGGATCGTAAGAGGGGAAATCATAAAACTTAAGGAAACGGAGTATGCCTGTGCTGCGCGGATGGAGGGCATCAGGCCGCTGCGTATCCTGATACGGCATCTTCTGCCGAATACAGCGGGCATGATCGTGGTCAATATGATTTTTCTGGTACCTCAGGCAATTTTTACAGAGGCATTCTTAAGCTTTCTGGGAGTAGGAATAGCCGCACCGGCGGCCAGTCTGGGGACGATCATTCAGGAAGCAAGAAGCCAGATGATGCTCTATCCGTATCAGATGGTATATCCGCTCATTGTACTCTGTGTCATGCTTTTAGCCCTTAACATGATAGGAACCGCGGTGGAACAGAGAGTGGGCAGTCATTCGGGAAAAGGAACAGATAACAGATGAGTGTACTGGATGTAAGAAATCTGAGCGTACAGTATCTGACGGAAAACGGCGCTTCAGAGATTGTAAAAGACATCAGTTTTAAAGTGGAGAAAGGTGAGATTGCGGGGCTTGTGGGTGAGTCCGGATCAGGAAAAAGCACGGCCATGCTGGCCGTGATGGGGCTTTTGGGAAACCATGCGGAGATACGTGCGGAGCGGATCGCGGTCAGTGGAGAGAAACCTGTGCCGGGGCATAATGTGGCTATGATCTTTCAGGATTCTCTGAGCTCTCTGAACCCGTCTGTCAAGATCGGACGTCAGATCAGGGAGACGGTGCAGACACGGCGGAAATGCAGCAGTAAAGAGGCAACGGCACGTGCGGAGGAACTGTTGGACATGGTGGGAATCCGAAACCCGGCACTCAGGATGCGGCAGTATCCGTTCGAGCTGTCCGGCGGGATGCGCCAGAGAGTGGTGCTTGCAATCACACTGGCGTGTGAACCGGAGCTTATCATAGCGGATGAACCGACAACTGCTCTTGACGCCCTCGTACAGGCACAGATCCTGCTGCTCTTAAAGAGGATCGTCCGGGAAACGGGAACGTCCATGCTTCTTGTAAGCCATGATATGGGAGTGACCGCTGCCATGTGCAGCAGAGTGTATGTAATGCACAATGGAAGAATAGTGGAACATGGTACTGCTGAAGATATTTTTTATTCACCTGTG
>DWWI01000044.1 GCA_019119745.1 Candidatus Mediterraneibacter gallistercoris
GGTCTGCTCCCCGCGGATCTCAGACTGAAGACGGAACATGGAAAATGTTCTCTTTGCGATAAAGTTCGCCACAATGAATGAGACCGGCGTGATCAGCACGACTACAAACGTGATTGTCACATTGACCGACAGCATGAAGCAGAATGTTCCGACGATCGTGGCAATTCCGGTGAAAAGCTGGGTAAATCCCATCAGAAGTCCGTCCGCGAACTGATCCACATCCGCGATCACCCGGCTGACCACTTCGCCGTACGGATGTCCGTCAATATATTTCAACGGGAGAATCTCGATCTTGCGGAATGCCTCATTCCGGATATCCTGCACGACCTGATATGTCATTTTGTTATTGCATACATTCATCAGCCACTGGGCCAGCGCTGTAATCAACGTACATACTCCGATCCGGATCATAATCCGGATCACCCCCGGGAAATCCACATTGCCGGCGCCGATAATATAATCAACCGCATTTCCCGTCAGTTTCGGGACATACAGCGTAAGCGCCACCGAAACTGTTGCCAGCAAAATGGAAAATACGACAAAAATCCTGTATTTTCCAAGATGCCGGAATACTTTTTTCAGCGTAGCCGCCTGTCCCTGTTTCTTCTTATTATCATTCATCTGAGTTTCTGTCTTTTTATCAGCCATTTGCCTGCGCCTCCTCCGGGAACTGGGAATAATAGATTTCCTGATATGCAGGACAGGATGCAAGCAGTTCCTCATGCGTCCCGATTCCTGCCGCTTCACCGTCGTCCAGTACGATGATCTGATCTGCATACTGCACAGACGATGCCCGCTGGGATACAATAAATACAGCCGGACTGCCTTTCATTGAACGGATTGCACTGCGAAGTGCCGCATCTGTGGCAAAATCAAGCGCCGATGCGCTGTCGTCCAGAATCAGAATCTCCGGTTTTCTCACAAGAGCCCTTGCAATGGTGAGGCGCTGTTTCTGTCCGCCGGACAGATTACGCCCGCCCTGTTCAATCTGGAATTCCGTTCTGTCCGGTTTCTTGTCCACAAATTCTTTTGCCTGTGAAACCGCAAGCGCTTCTTCCAGTTCTGCGTCCGATGCATTTTCATTTCCCCATCGCAGGTTCTCCGCAATCGTCCCCTTAAACAGAACAGCCTTCTGCGGTACAACACCGATATGCTCCCTGAGACTTTCTATCCGGATTTTGCGGATATCATGCCCGAATATGCGTATCTGCCCCTGTGTGGCATCATAAAATCTCGGTATCAGATTAACCAGCGATGATTTTCCGGAACCTGTTCCTCCGATAATTCCGATAGTCTGTCCTTTCATTGCCCGGAACGAAATATCTGTCAGGGATTCGCCGCCCGCTCCTTTATAAGTCAGCGAGACATGATCAAACTCAACGACGGGGGCATCCTGTCCCCCCTGTCTTCCTTCTGCCGCGGAATAAATATTGTCCGCCGGTAAGATCTGGTCTCCATCTTCCATATCCGGCTGTATATTCAGCACGCTTCCGATTCTGTTTCCACATGCAACCGCCTTTGTCACTGTAATGATCAGATTGGCAAGCTTTACCAGCTCTGTCAGGATCTGCGACATATAGTTGATAAGGGCTACGACCTCTCCCTGTGTCAGATCTCCGATATTGACGCGGATCGCTCCTGCATAGATCAGAGCGATAATCCCCCCGTTTACCACGACATAAGTCAGCGGATTCATAAGCCCCGAGATACGTCCCACAAACTTCTGGGCATCCGTCAGCGTCTGATTTTCCTGTTCAAACTTTTCAAGTTCTTCCTGCTCTTTGTTGAACGCACGTATTACACGGACACCTGCCAGATTTTCCCTTGTAGTGAGCAGCACCCTGTCCACATAGGACTGTACTTTTCTGTAGAGGGGCATGGTCACAAGCATGATGCCGAATACGATCACCGAGAGAACCGGAATCACCACGACAAAAATCATGGCTGCCTTAACATCTACGGTAAATGCCATGATCATAGCGCCGAACACAATAAACGGAGATCGCAGGAACAGGCGCAGCACCAGATTCACCCCCGACTGAGTCTGGTTGATATCACTGGTCAGCCTCGTGATCAGAGTAGAACTTCCGATTGTATCCATCTCCGTAAATGTAAGCTTCTGGATATGTTCAAACAGCGCGTGCCGCACACCTGTCCCGAAGCCGGACGCCGCCTTTGCAGAAAAATACTGGGCAGTGATCGAACAGACAAGACCGATCAGCCCCAGAGCAATAAGTACAAAACACATCTTGACAATATACGGCCTGTCCTCCTGCGCGATCCCCACATCAATGACCGCAGCCATGACGAGGGGCACAAGCAATTCAAAAGACGCCTCCAGCATTTTAAAAAGAGGCGCCAGTACGGATTCCTTTTTGTAGTCTTTAAGATATTTAAGAAGTGATTTCATTTGTGCCTCCTGCTTTCCTGGTTTGAAGGATATTTTTTCACCGTGAATAATTATACCATGATAACGGACTCCTCACAAATATTTATCACTTAATTCCCGAATTAATCTTTTCCCGGCCTACACAGGCAGACTGTCCCTTACACACAGCGCCGTATGCCCCGCGGTCGTACCCTCGTTGCCGCTGCCGATGCAGATCACATTTTTCCATGTATCGGAGATATCATTCAGGAATCTCTCCACAAGAGAGG
>DWWI01000045.1 GCA_019119745.1 Candidatus Mediterraneibacter gallistercoris
TCTTTACGGACGGGATCCTTCTGGCAGCGTCAGCCGGAGTGATCGTAAGAACAGTAAGGATGTCCTGTGTGGAAAGTACCGGATACACAGGAACGCAGGGCAAAAAACGATCTCACAAGGAAAGAAAGCCGGTTTTCACGAAAAGAAAACGGACCTCTGCCGGGGAAATGTGTTATCTGGCGTGGAGAAATATTTCCGGTCACAGGAAACGGTTCCTTCTGACTGTGTTTTCCCTCTTCCTTGGTCTGGAAGCTTTTCTTGGAGCTGTTGTGATTACAGCTGGAAGCGACTATGTACATGTCATTGAACAGCGTCCGGATTTCCTGATCGCGGGCCAGTTCAGCACTTACGGACGTGAGCAGGGATATGGAGAGGAATATCAGACGCGGGATGCAGGGCAGGATCCCATGTTGACAGAAGGAGACTGTTTTGACCTGTTGTATGATAATGATTATGACGAATTCTCGCCCATATCTCCGGAGGTCAGAAAAGAACTGCTGGAGATAGATGGAGTTGATTCGGACAAGTCTTATATCATGGAAGGGGCTTATCTTTACACTGTGATCTCTAAAAAGGGAATCCGTCCGCTGGAGCAGGTGTTTCTCTCAGAGGATGCAGAAGATGATGAAATGATCGAAGGATGGGATCAGGATGTGGTCCAGATCCTGAAGGAGGATGAGATTGAATCTCTGAAAAAATATGTGGAAACAAACAGCCTTCCTGTTGATATGGATTCTCTTGAAAACGGCACTGGAGTTCTGATCCTTCATGATCATGCACTGTCCGCCGCGCAGGAAAAGTTAACGGAGGAAAGTGTAGGAGAACCGGTCTATTTTAAGACAATGATATCACGGGAAGACAGGATCCGGTGGAATAACATGACAGCTCAGGAACGGACAGAACAGGAAGAAGCAGGGAATTTCCAAATGAAACAGTCAGAGAACTTTACTTTATGCGGGTATCTTGATAACCGAAAGGAAAATTTCCCGGAGATCCGGCAGACCTGGCACGGTTCAGAAGGGGATTTGTATTTCCTGATCAGCGAAAAGGGATTCCAAAGGATCCCGACAGAAAAGAAAACACTGTATATGGAGCTGAATGCGGATCAGACAAAAGAATCTTTTGTGAAGACCTCAGTACAGAGAATCATTTCTGAAGAAAACCAGCGCCGGAGCCGGATGACGGAAACGGCATTTGATGAAGGAACCGGAGAAGCCGGAATCTTCTGTATCAGCAAGTCTGACCTGATGACTGAGGCGGCCTCCGAGATCCAGAGAAACAGGCTGATCCTCGGCAGTATTAGTGCTGTCCTTTTACTGGCAGGCTTTACAAACTATTTTAATGTGATGGTCACAGGCGTTCTCGCAAGGAAAAAAGAACTGAAGATTATGGAAAGCGTGGGCATGACAGTAAAGCAAAAGCGGACAATGATACAGGCAGAAGGAGGTTATTATTGTCTCTTCACTGTGGGACTTTTGATGACTGTGGGGATGGCTATTCTTCTGATGATCCGATATTATATGGAACAGAAATTGTCGTATTTTAAATTTACATGGCCCATATCCTGGATTCTCCTTTTGATTGCGGGACTTGCTGTAATCAATGTGACAACAGCATGGATTATGTGTAAAGATGAGGGGGAAAATTCATCTGGAAAAGGAGTACGGTTTTTGATGCCTTTTTGATGCCGAAATGAGGTATAATATCACTGCTTTTGTTTTGAGAAAGCAGAGATTATTTTATGCGAGAGGGAAAAGGCATGATAAAAATATTGATCGTTGAAGACGAGATTTCTATATCGAAAATGATAGAGATAAGTCTGAAAAGATCGGGGTATCAATGCGACTGTGCATATGACGGCGCAGAAGCTGTGGAGAAAATCGGCAGAAATATATATGATCTGATCCTGCTTGATGTGATGCTTCCGAAAATAGACGGATTCGAATTAATGGAGTATATCCGGCCGATGGAGATACCGGTGATTTTTATTACGGCAAAGGATTCTGTAAATGACCGGGTAAAAGGGTTGCGTATGGGAGCTGAGGATTACATCATAAAGCCCTTTGAGATCATAGAACTTCTGGCACGGGTGGATGTGGTGCTGCGGCGTTTCAGGCTTACGGATGAGGTGATGGATATATGCGGACTCCACATTGACTTGAAATCCATGCAGGTGACGAGAAACGGGAGAGATATACCTCTGACGAAAAAAGAATATGACCTTCTTCTTTTGTTTGCGAGAAATCCCAATACTGCTCTTTACAGAGAAACTATATATGAAAGAGTGTGGGGCGGAGAATTTGAGTATGGAAGCAAAGCGGTGGATCTGCTGGTCCAGCGGTTGCGGAAGAAGGTGGAATGGAGCAGAGAACTGAAAGCGGTGAATAAGGTCGGATACAGGCTGGAGGTGGACAGATGAAGTTCAGGATCAAGATTATGGTCTGTATGCTGTGCCTTGTAAGTGTTTTGTTTGGAGTGGGGAGCAGTGCCCTGATTCTTATTTCATTTCAAAATGGTCTGGAACAGGAAAGGGATACTGCGGAGAATTCATACAGGCTGCTGATATACACTCTGCAGATGTCAGGAGAAACAGAGACATATTCTGAGGAGGACATGCAGGATACGCTCCGGCAGATAGCCGGACAGAGAGGAAGTTACTGGGATTTGATTGCCCTTTCCGGAGATGACGGAGTGCTGTACAGTCAGGGGAAAGCGGCGGAATATCTGACCCGGACAGAAGAAAGAGGCGATGAAGATGTGTGTGTGGTCACTTCTTTCCGGACAGATGACGGGGATACATACATCAGGGTTTCAGGCGGATTTTTATCCGGAGATCAGACGATGTACCTGGAGGCCGGGCACGATATTTCATCTCTATATGAAAAGAGAGAATACCAGCAGAAAATGTACAGGATTATTTTTGTGGCAGCCATGATTATATGCGCGCTGTTTTCATATGGAACAGCATATTTACTGACCCGTCCGCTCTCTGTGCTGGCAACGGGAGCCAGAGAAATCTCGGGAGGCAATCTTTCATTCCGGACAAATATCCGTTACGGTGATGAAATCGGGAGTCTGTCAGAGGATTTTGACCGGATGGCGGAGCAGATAGAGACCAATGTCCGCAAACTTGAACAGGCTGTAGAACGGCAGGAGAGATTTGTGGGGAGTTTTACCCATGAGATGAAAACACCTATGACAGCAGTAATCGGATATGCGGATCTTCTCCGCAGCCAGGAACTTACAGAAGAGGAGAGGAGAGATGCGGCTGATTACATTTTCTCTGAAGGCAGACGGCTGGAACGCCTGTCTATGAAACTTCTGGATATCTATGTGGCAGAGAAAACAGACGTCCGGCTGTCCATCCACAGCCCGGGCCGTATCGCAGAAAACATGGCAGATCATTTAAGGCCGGTCTTTGAAAAGAAAAAGATCACTCTGAAAGGAAACTATGAAAAAGGAAAATGCCTGCTTGAGCCGGATCTGTTCCGCTCTCTGACTGTCAATCTGATAGACAACGCGTCCAAGGCCGCCGGGGAGGGCGGGCATATATGGGTGTCAGTCAGAATGACCGATGAGGGCTGCGTACTCTGTGTAGACGATGACGGACCGGGAATCCCGGAAGATGCAAGAGAACATCTGACCGAAGCATTTTACCGGGTTGATAAATCGAGATCGAGAAAGCAGGGGGGAGCCGGACTGGGGCTGACTCTGTGCGCAGAGATCGTAAAACTGCATGGCGGGACTCTTGTTTTTAAAAAGCGCAGAGGCGGAGGAACAAGGGTGATTGCCGAACTGAGAGGAGAACTTTATGAAAAATAGAAGGGGAATGGCTGCCGCAGTGCTGTTTTTGGCTTCGGCTGCACTGGGGGTTGGGTTCTTCCTGCCGGATCTCGTTGGCAGAGCTGCAGATCGGAAGATGGGAAGTGAGGCAGAGACATTTGCCATAGACAAAGTACCGTCTGCAGCAGACGCGAGACTGCTGGATATGCTGAGACTGGCAGATACCTATGAGAATGAAGTGTATCTGGACAGTGGTGCCGTGAGAGATGAGAGCGATATGAGAATAATCGCCGCGGATTTAATAAACCGCTTGTCAGGATGCGGCGTGCTGGACAAAGCCGAATACGAAGTCCCTTCGCTGTCCCCGTTTATAGCTGTCAGAGGAAAAATGCTTTCGGGTGACTCTTACGGATACGATGATACAGACAATACAGCATCGACAGGTGATGTGTCAGAATATGCGGCAGAATCATCAGATCAAACTGCTGCTGACAATGGCGTGCAGATGGGGATTATGTGGAAATGTTATGTATCCGGTCAGCAGCCCGGCATTGATCTTGAAATTCTGATTGACGACCGGAGTGGGAAAATGCTTTCTTTCAGCCTTACCCGGTATGGGGCAGATACGGATACAGAAGAGGAATATCGGAATGAAGAAAAAATAAACAAAGAGATACAGGAAGATCTTCGGGAAAAAAGCGACGGGATGCAGACTTTCTGTGAAGAATATTACGGATTCCGGTATACAGATAGAGAGTACCACGTAAAGGATGAGTCCTGTTTTGCCCGGCTCTCTTTTGAGGATGAGAACGGGGAAAATATCATGCTCGATCTGGAACGGGATCGGTACGGAACCGTGTATACATGGAACCGGACTTTCTAGAAAGATGAGATAAATGATGCCATTTTGATGCCGGCATCATGCTTTCCTGAAGGAATGGTACTTTAAGATTATGACATAATAAAAACCAATGAGGTGAGTATTTATGTCATACAGAAAACAGCAGAGATACAGAACATGCAGGGGAAGGTGCGGTCAGAGAAGGAGAAGATTCCGAAAGACCGGCGTCAGACTGCCGGCAGTTATCATTGGGACCGTACTGATCCTGATTTTGTGCGGACGGGTGATCCTCACCGGCGGAATCGGAGGGATAACAGGACAGGCGGCTGAAAGTCAGGCGGTTGAAACTGTAGCTTCGCCGGATACGTCATCGGGGCAGCAGGACAGCCGGGCGGCCCGGTCACATCAGCTGAAAAATGCACAGGAACAGGAGTGGAATCTGCTTCTTGTTAATCCGTGGAATCCGATGCCGGAGAATTACGAACCGGAACTGACTTATTTGAGAAACGGACAGGCAGTAGACTCCAGATGTTATCCGGAGCTCCAGCAGATGATGGACGACTGCCGGGCAGCAGGATTTGATCCCCTGATCTGTGCGTCCTATCGGACAATGGAGAAGCAGGAAGCTCTGTTTGAAGATAAAGAAGCACGTCTGATTCGCGAAGGATGCCCGGAAAATGAGGTTGAGGCTGAAGCCGCAAAGGTGGTTGCATATCCGGGGACAAGCGAACATCAGCTGGGACTGGCTCTGGACATTGTAGATGTCAGCTATCAGCAGCTGGACACAGAGCAGGAAAATACACCGGTCCAGCAATGGCTGATGAAGAACAGTTGGAAGTACGGATTTGTTCTCCGCTATCCTACTGATAAAAGCGATATCACCGGTATTATCTATGAACCGTGGCACTATCGTTATGTAGGAAAAGAAGCGGCGGCAGAGATGTATGAGAATAAACTCTGTCTGGAGGAGTATCTCGGGATAAATTAATCTCTGTGATGCTCTGGAATACAGTGAGCGCATCCGTTCCTCGTGATTCCCAGTACAGATGCGAACAGCACGGCTTCTGCATAGGTGTCACAGGCAAAGATATTATCGGCCTCTATTTTGTCAATACAGCACAGAGGAGATTCGCAGTCCAGATCGTGGATTTCCCCTGTGTTTTTGTTTAATATGAACTGTTTCCCGTTAAACGGCGCATCATTGCGGCGCATTAAGATCAACTCCTTTTCAATTGTTTTAAAGGGGCGGCAGCGGGATGATCCACTGCCGTATCCTGGTATTCTTCATTATACAGTGGCGCTGGTGCGCGGTCAATCTTTCAATCAGACCATTCCCTGTAAAATGATAAGCCGGCCTGCTTTAAAAATTGTGAAAATAGTGTTAAAATGGCTACATTCGGGGATTGTGCTCCTCTGAATCTGAAAAAGATTACGATAGGAAAACAAGGACGAGGTTAAGGAGGATAAGTATGGCTGATTATGTGATCACAACAGATTCAAATTCCGACGTGCTTCCGGAATTTATCAAAGAAAATAATCTTACGATCATCCCGCAGTATTATTCATTCGGGGATACGGTATATGGTGATGAACTGAATATGCCGCCCCACGAATTCTACGAGACGATGAGAAAAGGAGAACTGCCAAAGTCTCAGGCAAATAATCCTGCAGTGATCAGGGAGAAGTTTGAGAAGATTCTAAAAGAAGGAAAAAATATACTTCATATTGCATTTTCCAGTGCGTTGAGCGGAAGCTGCAACAATGTTGTCGTGACAGCGAACGAGCTTCTGGAGGATTATCCGGACCGGAAGATCATGGTGTTTGATTCACTGAACGCATCTCTCGGGGAAGGAGTATCCGTTTACCGTGCGGTAGAGCTCTGGAAAGAAGGAAAGAGCATGGAGGAAGTCTATGATGTCCTGATGGAAGAGCGGGACCATGTGAACGTTTCCTTTACAGTAAATGATCTGTATCATCTGCAGAGAGGCGGACGTGTGTCCAAGACGACTGCAGTTGTGGGAAGCCTTGTGAACATCAAGCCGATCCTGACCGTGACTGCTGCCGGCGAGCTGAAGTCGGACGGAACGGTAAGAGGTCGCAAGAAATCCCTCAAGACACTGGTGTCAAGACTGGAGGAGTCGCTGGATCTGGATTCCTACGGAAAGGACAGGATGGTGGCAGTCCTTCACGGCGACTGTATAGATGACGCGAAAGCTGTGGCTGATATGGTAAAAGATCTGGGATTTACAAATGTTGTGATCAATGATGTGAGCCCCAGCATCGGAACCCATGCAGGTCCGGGGGTTGTAGGACTTATTAATTACGGGAAATTACGGAAATAGACGAAAAGGGACAGGCCAAAACGCGATTGGGGACGTAGTAAAAGCTGAATTTACTACGTCCCCGTTCACAGTTTTTTCACATTTTACAGCAGTCCGAAATCTGCCATTGCTTTTCTTAATACTTCTTTGTGTGCGTCTTCCATCTCTGTCAGAGGTGCTCTCAGCGGGCCTACTTCCTTCCCCATCATGTTCATTGCAGCTTTTACCGGGATCGGGTTGACCTCGCAGAAGAGTGTGTTGATCAGAGGAAGCGCGTCAAGCTGCATCTTTGCGCTGCCTGAAACATCGCCGGACAGGAATTTGTACACCATGTCATGTACGTAAGCCGGAGCGACATTTGAGAGGACGGAGATTACGCCGATTCCTCCAAGAGAGAGGAGCGGTACGACCTGATCGTCGTTTCCGGAGTACAGGTCGATGTTTCCGTCACACAGATGCATGATCTCAGCTACAGTTCCGATATTTCCGGAAGCTTCTTTCACGCCGACGATGTTGTCTACGTTCTTTACAAGTGTCGCCAGAGTCTGCGGCTGGATGGAACATCCGGTACGGCTCGGTACATTGTAGAGGATTGCCGGGATCTTGACTTCATTGCAGATCTGTGTATAGTGTGCGATCAGTCCGTTCTGTGTCGCCTTATTGTAGTACGGAGTTACGAGAAGAAGTCCGTCAGCGCCGTCCTTTTCAGCTTCTTTAGAGAGTTCAATCGCTGTTCTTGTACAGTTTGAGCCTGTTCCGGCAATGACTGGTATCCTGTGATTTACTCTCTCGATTGTAAAGCGGATTGCTTCGCTGTGCTCGGCTTCTGTCATTGTTGCGGACTCGCCTGTAGTACCGCAGATGATGATGGCGTCTGTGCCGCCGGCAATCTGCTCCTCGATGATCTCATCCAGTTTATCATAGTTAATCTCCAGATTCTCTTTCATCGGAGTAACGATTGCTACACCTGCACCTTTAAAAATTGCCATTCTTTTTTCCTCCTCTTATATTATGCTGTAGAATAGAATCACAAGATGCCGTGGGGAAAAGTGATTTGCCCGTGGCATCGCCACAATGTGCTGTACAATAAAAGAAACGGCAAGATGCGCCGTCCCGGAATATACTTTATCGTATATCAGATAGCTCTCCATCCTGCGATGACAGTCATGCCGCTATTTACGTCATGCCCAAGGACAAGATATCAGGTTTCTCACCCTTTCGGCACCTTCCCCTTTCTGATGTGTTCAACTGTTCCTGATAACATCCAACA
>DWWI01000046.1 GCA_019119745.1 Candidatus Mediterraneibacter gallistercoris
GCTTCAGGTTGATCTTCTTTTCCTTGTCGAAAAATGTCCTGCCTTCCACCTCGATATGACCTTCATCCGGTAGTTCAATTCCCGCGATGCTTTTCAACGTCATGCTCTTTCCGCAACCGGAAGCGCCGAGAATTCCGATCCGGCGTGCCTCACTGCGAAAGCTGATATCCAGCCGGAAATTATCCAGTTTCTTTTTAATCTCTACTGTGACCGCCATGACCTACCACCTCCCGATATGCTTCATCTTCTTTCCTGATATAAGGTTCATCAGGAAGATCACAAGAAATGCTATAATCATCACAACCGCCACCCAGATTCCGGCGGTGAAATAGTCGCCGTCCTGAATAACCATGGCAATCTTCTGGGAGATAGTTCCGGTCTTGCCCGGTATATTTCCTGCCAGCATGGAAGTAGCACCGTATTCGCCCAGCGCTCTCGCAAATGTAAGAATAGTACCCGATGCGATACCCGGCCCTGCCGTCGGCACGATGACCGTCCAGAATATCTTTGTGTCCGACATGCCAAGTGTACGCCCCGCATAGACAAGGTTCATATCGATCTGCTCCATGGCCGCGCGGGCATTTCTGTACATGAGCGGAAATGCAATGACCGTCGCCGCGATCACACATCCGAGCCATGTCTGCACAACCTTAAAATCAAACTGTTCAAACAGAAATTCCCCAAGCGGTCTTCTCCTGCTGAACAGAAGAAGCAGGAAGAAACCGGCCACTGTAGGAGGCAGCACCATGGGCAGGGTGAGAATGCCGTCAATGACCGCCTTCTTTCCCGGCGTCGCCTTAACTACTTTCCTGGCGGCAAATATCCCGAGAAAAAACGAGATAAACGTCGCTGCCACTCCGGTCTTCAGTGATATAAAAAGCGGGCTCCAGTCCAGATCTTTTACTATCTGCATGATTTCTTCCATAACTTCTCCCTTTGTACGCTATTTTATTTATACGTTTGCATCATACTTATACGTTCGTATCAAAATAGTAGGACTCAAATACAGCTTTCGCTTTATCTGAAAGAATAAACTCGAGAAAATCTTCTGCCGCTGCTGTCTGCGTGTCGTCCGCCTCCTCGTTTACCACGCGTGCGATCGGATAGATCACGTCGCCTGTCAGGGCGTAGCTTACGGTCTGAAGGATGTCAAGCTGATCCTCATATCCGTATGTATCAGAATAATAAGTCGTTCCCACTTCACAGGATCCCTCTGCGACTGCCGTCAGCACTTTGCTCACATTGTCCTGCTCGCTGATTTCCACACCGCCGAGCGCCTCCGAGACTTCCTCCGTTGTAATAGAAGCCGGATCATCTGTCTTTGGCAGTATACCGAGATTAATAAGCGCCTGTCTCGTATACCTTCCCACCGGCACACTGCCTCCTGCCAGAGCGACACTCTCCGCCTCGCCCAGATTCTCAAGTCCCGTCACTTTCGTTCCGCTGTCTTTTAATGAAACTACAACGACCTGATTGTTGACCACATTAGCTCTTGTGCCTTCGACCATCAGACCGTCCGCTTCAAGGTCGTCCATCTGCTTCTGGGCTGCCGAGAAGAAAATATCGCACTCGTATCCTTCCTCGATCTGTGTCAGCAGCGTGCCGGAACTGTCCGGGTTGTAGGTAATCTTTACTTCCGGATGTTCCTCGTTGTACATATCGGCAAGCTCTGTCATTACCGTATTAAGGCTTGCCGCGATAAACACCTGAATTTCTGTCTCTTCTGCCTCTGTATCAGTGCCGTTTCCGGAAGACGCATCCTCAGAAGTCCCTGTGTCGTCACTGCCGCTGTCCGAACTTCCGGCACATCCTGCCATCGACAATACCATCACGCCCGCAAGCATTGCCGCTATAATCTTTTTCTTCATACTTTTGGCCCTCCTGATTTCCTATAATCCAAACGCGCGCCTTTCTCCTTTTAAGTATAATCGATTATTTTTTAAAAAACAATAGGCAGGTAACAAAAACTGCCTGTCTGATTTCTTAAAAAAATATCTCCCTGTATCTCTGTTCGGCAAATTCTATAATCTCCCGCTCCAGCCTTTCATACCGCTCCATAAGCCTGTGCCCCTCCGGGCTCACCCGTGCCATTCCGCCGCTTTTCCCGCCGGGGCTTCGCTCCACCACCGGACGCCCCAGTTCTTTCTCCGCGGTACGGATCAGGGACCAGCCCTTGCTGTAGGACATGCCGGCTTTCTCACAGGCGTCGCGCACATTCCCCAGTACATCAATCTGTTTTAAGAGCACCATCATACCCGGTCCGAAAAAAGGCTCATTGCGCATAAGCTGCAGTTTCACTTTCGGATGGATATCTGCCCGCATCTCTGTCACCGACACTTCTTCAAAGCGGTCCTCCCGCCGGGCACGCAGAAGCACTCCTTCATCCTCAACAGGAAGAAGACAGATCTCCGCTCCCGATGCATCAAGGGCTCCTTTCAGACCCCGCTCTCCCTGATAATGCGCAATCCCCTCCGTGAGGCGCGCATCGATCAGAACCGGATGCCCTTTCCTGCCTTTGCACACCGGGATCACAACAGGCGCCGGTTGTGCAAGCATCTCCCGCAATGTATCTTCCGTAAAAAGAGGCACATCTGCCGGGCAGAAAAAGATCCGTTCACAGTCCTTCAGATAACGAAACCCTTTGACCGCAAGATCCAGCATCTGAACATGCTCGTAGTCCTCGCATCTTAAGAATGCCGCTCCCAGCTTCGCAAGACTCTTCTCTGTCTCCTTTGCGCGATATCCCGTTACCACAGCCACATCTTCTACGCCCGCCCGGCGGAATGTATAAATCATCCTTCTCAGCATGGCGCCGGCGTCTGTATTTTCCAGTTTGTCATATGCACGGAAGCCGCCCGGCGTTCCCGCGGCAGCGATCACTGCTCCGGCTCTCATACAGCACTCTCCTCTCCTTCTGTATCCCTTCATACCCATCTGGTTAATTTTTAATCTGCGTCTTTTACAAGTTTTATACTCAGGATTCCTTTCTTTACTTTTGCTGCATATTTTAATTCATATGATAGTTTTCCCATTTCTATGGCTGCAGCAATATCCGCGGTCTCTTTCTGCACGCTTTCTTCGTCTGCATACCAGCCCAGTATCTCCCTGTTCTCACCCCAGAATGATGAACTGTCCACTCCGTACAGAACATAGTTCGGAACGTCCATACTGTCGGAAAGATGCATGGAGATCACTTTATAGCAATTGACAAGCTGTTTGCCGTCATGACTTCTGATCAGAATCCTGCCCGTTGGTATTACAGCAGAAGTCTTCGGCTGTTCTCCCTGAATGGTCTCCTCTCCGGTTTCATCAGATATCTTATGCTCTGATACCAGATTATCAAGGGTAACATTCAATAATTTTGACAGTGCGATCATTTTCTCCATTTCAGGGTAACCATTATTCTGCTCCCAGCGCGAAACAGCCTGCCGGCTGACATTCAGCCTCTCCGCTAATTCCTCCTGCGATATATTTTTCTTTCTCCTTATTGCGCGAAGATTTTCTCCAAATCCCATAGATACCTTCTCCTTTCTGTGAACGAATATCTGCGGCACCATTCATCATCTGTTATGGTATTCCTTTTTTCAACATTCGTCTGCTCCTGTAATATGTTGTAGTATGTTCAGAGTATAACGGCATCAACAGAAGCATTCCACCACAGTAGAGTTGCATATGCGCAAGTTCAGCTTGCAATCTAAGTTTACGGCAATTTAGATTGTTTTCATGGTTCCTTCCAGAAGCCTCCCGTGTGAAAATTCTCATTCCCAAGCGGTCTGGCCGTCAACCGAAACATCACGCATCCGTCAGGACATACAATCGTTTTACTGTATTTTCCGTCCCCGCCGAGATTTTCCAGATTCCCGCCGCTTCTGACTGCTTCCATCAAAGGATAGAGCATCATCATTGTTTTTGAACAGATACCATATCCCTCCTTGTTGACAGGACATCCGTAAGTACACGTATATTTATCTCCGACTTCTTCGCCATTTCTGCAGTAATGTTCCGTATGATCTCCTCTGAGAAAACCGGTAACTTCGATTTCAAATTCATATTCCTCGTCATACCATTTCTTCATGTCAGATTTCCTTTTTGCTCCAGATCCTCAAAATTTACTGCACTAATACTTACTTTCATATTTCATATATTTCTTAGAATTGATCTTCGGTATTATGATTGACAGAATGACCATCAAAGCAATAATCCCAAGACCGGCACACAAAATATAGTCATTATAGTTAAAACTTCCATATAACAATAGAAATGCACCAATTCCACAAAATACAACGCATCTTCCGTACAAATGACACAATGCCGCTTCATTATAGGCTGCTTTTTCTTCTTTGCTCATTGTATTCCATCCGGCAAGGAACCTTGTGCCTTTTTGGTGATAAATATTAACACCCCATATTACTGCTGCCAAAGGGATTACCAGAGTAAGGGTATACTCAAAAATACTCATAGATATGGTCTCCTCTCTTCTCACGATTCGCTGGTCTAAGATTTTCTAAATCTAATATACAGATATACTGCACTGATCACATCAAAAACAAATAAAAACTGGCAGATTCCGTTTATCACTATTTCCGCTTTCGATGACTTTCCCATCTTTGATAAACTTCTAAGCCCGCTGATACCGTACATGGTCGATGGCAGTAATAGAAAATAATCAAAAATAACCAAAAAGGGAATCAGCATAATTCCAAGGATCATGCTGACAGCAAAAACACCGACTGCGAACACCAACACATAGATTGGAATATTGCATATTTTGATCAGCATATTCCAAAAGAATAACTTTTGATACCCGTATCCGTATCGTTTTAATATAAACGCATAGATCATATTTGGGAACAAAATCAGCAGAAACATTCCCATGAATGTCCATCCGATCATCTCAATCGCATCTGCCGTAAATCCATTTTCTTCCACACATATGCCGATGTCTATAAGAAGAAAAATATACGGAGCCAGTAATAATATGATCATAGGTATTTTCTTCATAGTTACCCCTTTACTTTACAAACTTGAAAATTACAATTTACAATTCCTGTTCGCAATCTTTTAAGAAAAAACGCAACGCCATAGATGTAACTGCTATTCTATATTTTGCATCTTCCGGCACTTCGTTTGACGAATTAATTAAAACCCTTTCAACATCCTCTATTTTTACCCCTGCCATTTTTGCAATCGTTGTTTTAGATAAGCCGTGATATGAAATAAGTACTTCCAGAAAACCGCTTGATTTTAAATCTTTATCTTCTGTTGCACATAAATAAAGAAACGCGATTTTATTAAATAGGTGAAATCTATATAACGGTTCGTCCGGCAGGAAATCAATATTCCCTTCAGCTATACATTCCACCTGATCCAATGGCAAGTCCAAATACCGTGAAAGTGTATTCTTATTAAAATCATATACAGAAATAAGCTCTTTCAATTGTTCTGTCACATTATCTTTTTCTTCCATTTCTG
>DWWI01000047.1 GCA_019119745.1 Candidatus Mediterraneibacter gallistercoris
TGAAATATTTCTTTACAATTTGAATTAAATTACATATAATGTATTAAGTCAGCGGGGTGTGGCTCAGTTTGGTTAGAGCGCACGGCTGGGGGCCGTGAGGTCGCAGGTTCGAATCCTGTCACCCCGATGAATAAAAATTATTACACGTTAAAGTATTATCATAAGGGATCAGATCGGGCGAAGGCTTCTTACCGAAACTGGTTCCTTATCTGTTATAAAACAGATTTTAAGCAGAAAGCGATGGTAGGATGAAGAGCAGGATTGTAAGGCCGGTCAACCGGCGTGGACAGACGAACAGGAAGAAGAGAAGCACTGTGTCCGGAGATACACAGCCGATGCGTCCGGTGGGACAGAGCTACGGACGGAACAGGCTGTCTGATACACAGCCGATGCCTGCGGCAGAGATCCGGGCAAAGTACAATGCATACCGGCAGACGATTGACAGAAGACGGGAGGTGCTGCGTACTCCGCAGCCACAGCCCGCGAGAAGGAAACCCCGTACTTCCGCTAAAACGAAGTATGAGAAATATTTTGATTATGATCTGCTTCTGGTGATTGTATTTCTGATGTGTTTCGGTCTGGTAATGCTTTACAGTACGAGTGCATATGAGGCGGATGCCGATTTCGGCAATGATCTGTATTATTTTATCAGGCAGGCTCTGATCGCCGCAGCGGGATTTGTGGTGATGTTCGTCGTTTCTAAGATTGACTATCATATTTACGGCGCCTTTGCTTTTGAGATTTACATATTTGCCATGTTCATGATGGCTCTGGTGCAGACGCCGCTCGGTCTGGAGTTCAACGGCGCCAGAAGGTGGATACGCCTTCCGGGCAACCAGACTCTGCAGCCTGCGGAGATAACCAAGATCGCGGTGATCCTCTTTATCGCATATGAGCTGTGCCGGCTGGGGAAGAAAGCATATACTCTAAAAGGAATGATAAGAGTATTTGCATTCGGCGCTATTGCTTCGGGCGGAGTCCTGTTTCTGACGGATAACCTGAGTACTGCGATTATCGTAATGGCGATTACATGTATACTGATATTTGTGACACATCCGAAGACAAAGCCATTTGTTGCGATTGTTGTCGTCGGTGCGCTGATCGCCGCTGTAGGGATTATAATCCTGTCTGTTATGATTGCGAATACAGACGCGGCGGGCAGTGACAATTTTAGGCTTCAGCGAGTTATATCATGGCTGAATCCGGAGGCAACGGCTGCTACGGGAAGCTATCAGGTCATGCAGGGACTGTATGCCATCGGAAGCGGCGGCCTGTTTGGAAAAGGACTGGGCAACAGTACGCAGAAACTGGGAGTGATCCCGGAGGCGCAGAATGATATGATACTGGTCGTCATATGCGAAGAACTCGGAGTGTTCGGCGCTCTGCTGATCCTTATCCTGTTCGGTGTACTGCTGTACAGGCTCATGTTTATAGCGAAGAATGCTCCGGATCTGTACGGATCATTGATCGCGACGGGGATATTTGCCCATATTGCGCTTCAGGTTATCCTTAATATCGCGGTTGTCACGGGCCTGCTTCCAACGACGGGCATTACGCTGCCGTTCATCAGTTACGGAGGTACGGCGATCCTGTTCCTGATGGCGGAGATGGGAGTAGCCCTTGGAATTTCAAGGCGGATCAGACTGGAAGTAGAATAAGCGCAGTGTGAGAAGGCAGCTCTGGCGTGAACTTGAAAAAAACACATTCTCCCCTTTCTTTCTGAAGAAATGTATGTTATAGTTTTATGTGGTATTGAAAACTACATGTGATGGAAACATGAAATATACATTGCGGTTCGGGAGGGATCATTGTGAATTATAAGATTATTGTAGACAGCTGCGGAGAGCTGACACACAGGATGAGAAACAGTGGAGTATATGAGACTGCTTCGCTCAGTATGGAAGTTGACGGAGACGTTATCGTTGATGATGAATCTTTTGATCAGGCAGATTTCCTTCGCCGTGTGGCAGCCAGTCCGGAATGTCCGAAATCTTCGTGCCCGTCCCCTGAAAAATATATGGAACTGTACAGCGGGAGTGAAGAGAGGGTGTATGCGGTTACACTTTCTTCGGAACTGAGCGGTTCTTATAACAGTGCGGAACTTGGAAGAAAACTCTGGATCGAGGAGCATGGGGAGAGCAGCAAGCAGATTTATGTATTTAATTCCCGTTCCGCATCGGTGGGAGAAACACTGATCGGGCTGAAGATACAGGAATGTGAGGAGCTGGGACTTGGGTTTGAGGAGACTGTAAGCACCGTGGAAGACTACATTGAAAGCCAGCACACATATTTTGTCCTGGAGAATCTCGATACACTTCGTAAGAACGGACGGCTTACCGGCATCAAGTCTTTTGTTGCCAGCGCGCTTAACATTAAACCGGTCATGGGATCCACTCCGGAGGGGACGATCTGTCAGTTGGGACAGGCGCGCGGCATGAAGCGTGCCCTTGTAAAAATGGTGGATCAGATTGCCAGAGAGGGAAAGGCGACAAAAGACAAGATTCTGGCTATTTCTCACTGTAACTGCCCGGAACGCGCAAGAGAGGTGGAACGCATGCTGCTCGACAAGATCCATGTGAAGGACAGCTTTATTGTAGAGACGGCCGGGATCAGTACAATGTATGCCAATGACGGCGGAATAATTGTTGTACTCTGAGTTTGATTGTGGTAAACTGTCAATAATGGCTGCTGTGGGAACGGCTGCCGGTGAAAGGAGCCATATGAGATGAGTCAGGAAAAAGTCGACAGACATAAACAGGAAAAGGCAAACAGAAAGAAGATCATGCGTAAACAGAGGGCCATGAGCATTGTGAGGAAGGCAGTGCTTACGCTTGCAGCCCTGGCACTTGTGGCATGGCTTGGATATTCGGCTTATGATATTTATGAGTCCGGGAAAGAGAGAGTGGTCGCGGAAGTAAACTATGACGCGGTCACGAATTATCTGAACGGTCTTTCCGCGGACGCGGCGGCAGAGTAAGGCAGATATTAAGACTGTACGCCGGAAATACTAATTAAATAATAAGGTGGTAATTTTCAGAGATCCGCCTGATATGAACAAAACACAACATGTAGATGATGGAGTTCTTTCCGTTATCTACATGTTCTTTTTTTGCCTGAAAACAGGGCGGTTTTTTTTAGATTTGCAGTTTGAGGAAACAGAAAAAACAAAAAAAGGGGTTGAAAAAGGGGGTTCAGTGGTTTAGAATGGTGTCAAGTGGTAAAGAGTGGTGGATAGTGGTATAAAGTGGGGAGCGATGTGGAGGCTCACAATAAGAGAAAGGATTCCAGATGTTATTAGGAGAGTTTAACCATAGCATTGATGAAAAGGGAAGACTCATCATCCCAGCAAAGCTAAGGGATGACCTGGGTGACAGTTTTGTCATTTGTAACGGTCTGGAAGGCTGCCTCTTTGTATACTCTCAGGAAGAATGGAACAAATTCGTTGCCGAGCTTGAAACCTTACCACGCATGAACAAGGATGCCAGAATCTTTAAGCGCTATTTCTTCGGGAGCGCCTCTGAGGGCAGTTTTGACAAGCAGGGGAGAGTTCTTGTCCCGCCGTCGCTCAGAAAAGCGGCACATCTGGAGAAAGACGTTGTTCTGGTGGGAGTCCAGGACCGTGTTGAGATCTGGGACAAGGCCCTCTGGGAAGAGCGCAGCCAGGTGAGCGAAGAAGATCTGGATGCGATTGCAGAGCGTATGGAATCCATAGGAATCAGAATCTGACAGGGAGGATATCATGGCATTCAAACACACATCCGTCCTTCTTAATGAGACGGTGGACGGGCTTAATGTCAGGCCGGACGGCATTTATGTGGACGCTACTTTAGGGGGTGGCGGACATGCTTATGAGGTGTGCAGACGGCTGAGTGACAAGGGGAGATTTATAGGAATAGACCAGGACGCAGATGCCATAGAAGCGGCAGGAAAGCGTCTGGAAGGCTTCGGGGAGAAGGTCACGATAATACGGAGCAATTACCGTGATATGAAGCCGCAGCTCCACAAACTGGGCATTGATAAAGTTGACGGAATCGTCCTTGATCTAGGAGTTTCCTCCTATCAGCTGGATACGGCTGACAGGGGCTTTTCTTACCGGGTGGATGCACCGCTCGATATGAGAATGGATCAGAGACAGAAGATGACCGCAAGAGACATTGTCAATGACTACAGTGAATCGGAACTCTATCGCGTGATCAGGGATTACGGAGAAGACAGATTCGCAAAGAATATTGCAAAGCATATCGTTGCAGAGCGCGAAAAGAGACCGATCGAGACAACAGAACAGCTGAATGAGATTATACGGCACGCCATACCGATGAAGATCAGGAAGACGTCGGGGCATCCGTCGAAACGGACGTTTCAGGCGATCAGGATCGAGTTGAACCATGAATTGGACGTGCTTAGGGATTCGCTGGATGATATGATCGACATGCTGAATCCAGGGGGACGGATCTGTATCATTACATTTCATTCGCTGGAGGACAGGATTGTAAAGAGTGCATTCCGTAAGAATGAAAATCCTTGCACCTGTCCGAGCCATTTTCCCGTATGTGTCTGCGGAAAGGTATCAAAAGGGAAAGTGGTGACAAGGAAGCCGGTTCTTCCTTCTGAGGAAGAGATGGAATCCAACAGTCGTTCAAAGAGCGCAAAGCTGAGGATATTTGAACGGGCATAAGCAACAGGGAGTAGTTAAGATATATGTTCTGACGGGAAGGGGAGAGCCCGGAGGGACAAAAGCAGGAAAGGGGCAGTTCGCTATGGCAGCAGGGTACAGCACATCTAATAACAGGAGATCTGATCGCAGGGGTAGAAATCAGAGACGGCTGTATGTGTACGGAAATACCGTGCGCCAGGCGGAGGCTGTTCCGGTAAGAGCGCCGAAAGCGCGTCCGGCTGAACCGAAAAGAAGGACAAGCCGTCAGGTTGCGAGAAACAGAAACAGGGCCATGAGTATCAGCCCGGCCTACGCTGTATTTCTTACTGCGGCGGCTGTGTGCGCAGTTCTGGTCTGTGTTCTGTATCTGAATCTGCAGTCAGGCGTTGTGAACAGATCCGAACAGGTTACGGCTCTGCAGGAGAGGCTTTCCGAGCTTACAGAGGCGAATGACACCAGATATAACGCGGCGGTGGATTCGGTTGATCTGGAGACGGTGCGCGACAAGGCGATGAATGAGATGGGGATGGTGTATGCGTCTGAGGGTACGGTTGTGGAGTACGACAGTCCTGCCGGCGATTATGTCAAGCAGTACAGCGATATTCCGGAAAACGGCGTACTGGCGCAGTCAAGTGACACATCCCGATAGAATGATTCGGTATGACAGATTATAGTAAGGATATATTGATATGGCCGGAAGAAAGAGAAGAAGAAACAGATTTGAATTTTTGACAAGAAAATTTCCGCTCAGAATGCAACGAAAGCTGGTAATGCTATTTATGGCAGTCATACTGGCTTTTGTTGTTCTTATAGGCAGAATCACATGGATCAATGCAACGAAAGGCAGCAGCTATACAAAAGTAGTTCTTGACCAGCAGAACTATGACAGCAGAGTGATTTCTTTTAAGCGCGGGGATATTGTGGACCGGAACGGGACAAAGATGGCCACAAGCGAGCGCGTCTATAATGTGATACTCGATGTGAAGGTCGTGAGAAACTATGGAGACAGTGATGTTTATATCGAACCTACCAAAGCCGTGTTAAAAGAATGCTTCGGAATCGATGGAACTGTGGTCGATAATCTGATCAAGGAGAAACCGGACAGCCAGTATGAGATCCTGGCGGAGGGGATCGATTATGAGACCGCACAGAAGTTCAAAGAGATTGATGAAGACAATGAGAATTATCCCAACGTCAAAGGGGTGTGGCTGGAGGAGGATTATACGAGGACTTATCCTTACGGAAGTATGGCCAGCGATGTGATCGGGTTTACATATTCAGGAAATGCAGGAGCTATCGGTATTGAGAGCGCGTACAATGATATCCTGAACGGTACGGACGGAAGAGAATACGGTTATTTTGATAATAATTCCACGATTGAGCGGACAGTGAAGCCTGCAAAGAATGGAAATACGGTTGTTTCGACTATTGACGTAACACTCCAGAGCATTGTGGAGAAATGTATACTTGATTTTAATGAGAAGTATGCGGAGGACGGCAATCCCGGAAGTAAGAACACGGCAGTCATTATGATGGATCCGAATACCGGAGAGATTCTTGCGGAAGCGTCTTATCCGAATTTTGACCTGAATAATCCGAGAGATCTCTCGATTCTGTATTCGGACAAAGAGTGGAAAGCGATGTCAGATGATGAACAGGTTGATGCAATGAACGATCTGTGGAGAAATTTCTGTGTCAGCGATGCCTATGAGCCGGGATCTACAGCAAAGCCTTTCACGATCGCGGCCGGTCTGGAATCCGGAAAGCTTACAGGCAATGAGACATACTACTGCGGTGGTTCGAAGAATGTTCTGGGGACGGATATCAGCTGTGCCCATAAGGAAGGACATGGCACAGAAACGATGCAGGATGCGCTTGCATATTCCTGTAATGTCGCGCTGATGGATATGTCTCTGGAGATAGGTGTGGATAATTTTACGAGATACCAGCATATTTTCGGTTTCGGTGAGTATACCGGCATTGATCTTCCGGGCGAGGCGGATACGGCAGGTCTTCTTTATACTGCGGATAATATGTCGGATATCGATCTGGCAACAAACTCATTCGGACAGAATTTTAATGTGACGATGACTCAGATGGTCTCTGCTTTCAGTTCACTTGTCAACGGGGGTTATTATTATGAACCTCATGTGGTAAAGCAGATTCGGGACGAAGACGGAAATGTGGTCGAAACCAAAGATCCGGTCCTTCTGAGAAAGACGGTTTCATCGGAAACATCAGCAACGATAAAACAGTTCCTGAAAGCGACAATGGATTATGGTACAGGACAGGCGGCACAGGTGGACGGATATGAGATCGGCGCCAAAACGGGAACAGCGGAGAAACTTCCCCGGGGAAACGGGAAGTATCTGCTGTCATACATCGCATGTGCGCCGGCGAGCAATCCGGAGGTTGTGATCTATGTAGTGATCGACGAGCCGAATACAGAAGTGCAGGCAGACAGCTCGCTTGTTCTGGGGCTTTCAAAAGCAATCATGGAAGAGGCATTCCCGTATCTCGGTATTACGACTATTGAGGAGAGTGAAGAGACTCTTGAGACAGAAGGCCAGGATATCGGGGACACAACGTATACGGACTATGATGAAAACTACGAAGAAACGTATGACAATCCGGACGGTTCGTATATAGATGAAAATTATGATCCGGACCTGGATGACTGGGCTTCGGGAGATACGACAGAGTAAAAAATGGAATAACCCTGCAGAAGATGTAATAAGTTGTAACAACATCTTTTGCAGGGTTATTATAGTATGAAGAACAAAACATATAATAAGAAAAAAATACTTGTCGTATTTATCTGTGCCGCACTGATTCTGTGCGCGCTGATCGGAAGGCTGGTCTGGCTGATGATCTTTGACGCGGAATATTATCAGGAACTGGCGCAGGATCTCCATGAGCGGGAACGTGAGATCAAGGCCGCCCGGGGAGAGATTGTGGACCGAAACGGCGTTGTCCTGGCGACAAACCGGACAGTGTGCACCATATCCGTGATCCACAGCCAGATCGAGGAGCCTGAACGGGTTATAGAAGTGCTTTGCTCGGAACTGGAGATGGAAGAGTCTGAAGTTCGTAAAAAGGTCGAAAAGGTATCCTCCATGGAGAAGATTAAAACGAACGTGGACAAGGAAACCGGCGACAGGATCCGCGATTATGACCTTGCAGGGGTCAAGGTGGATGAGGATTATAAGAGGTACTATCCTTATGGCGATCTTGCCTCAAAAGTACTGGGCTTTACCGGAGGCGACAATCAGGGAATCATCGGTCTTGAAGTAAAGTACGAGGATTATCTGAAGGGAACCAACGGAACCATTCTGACAGTGACCGACGCGCGCGGGATTGAACTTGACGGAGTCGCTGAAGACAGGATTGAGCCGGTTGCCGGCCAGACTCTTCAGGTGAGCCTCGACTATAATATGCAGGCGTACTGTCAGCAGGCGGCTGAAAATGTCATGGAAGAAAAGCAGGCTGAAGCTGTGTCTATCCTGTTGATGAACCCTCAGAACGGGGAGATTTATGCGATGGTCAATGTCCCGGAATTTGATCTGAATAATCCTTACGAACTGAACACGGGCATGGATGAGGATTCACTTACGGATGAAGAGCTTCAGGACCAGCTGAACCAGATGTGGAGAAACCGCTGTATCAATGATACCTATGAGCCGGGATCAACGTTTAAGATTATCACGTCTTCCGCATGTCTGGAAGAAGGAGTGGTGTCTCTGGACGACACATTTGTCTGTCCGGGGTACCGCATTGTCGAAGACCGGAAGATACGGTGCCATAAGGTGGGCGGTCACGGACAGGAGACATTTGTAGAGGGAATACAGAATTCGTGCAATCCGGTGTTCATAGATATCGGTCTGAGATTGGGCGCGGATCGTTTTTATGACTATTTTGAGAAGTTCGGACTTCTGAAGCTGACCAACGTAGATCTTCCCGGAGAAGCAGGGACGATCATGCATAAAAGGGAGAATATCGGGACTGTGGAGCTTGCGACTATGACATTCGGCCAGTCTTTCCAGGTGACGCCTATTCAGATGGCTGTAACAGTAAGTTCGATCATAAACGGAGGTACCCGGGTGACGCCCCATGTCGGTGCGGCAGTACTTGATACAGATGGAGGGACAGTGGAGACTTTTGAATATGAGACAGAGAAAGGGATTGTATCGAAAGAGACTTCCGAGACGATGCAGATGCTTCTGGAAAGCGTAGTATCCGAAGGGTCCGGCAAAAATGCATATATAGAAGGCTATTCGATCGGAGGAAAGACGGCGACTTCCCAGACACTGCCGAGAAGCGCGAACAAGTACATTTCTTCTTTTATCGGTTTTGCGCCTGCAGATGATCCGCAGATTCTCGGAATTGTTATCATACATGATCCCAAGGGAGTGTATTACGGAGGTACGATCGCCGCCCCTGTTCTGAGGGATATCTATGACAATATACTGCCGTATCTCGGGATTGAAAAAAGTTAAGTGATGGTATATACTAAATGAGATGCTCAAAGGGGGACCCCCCTGTGTGAAACGAAAGAGATGAAGAGGTGGATTTATGAGTAGTCATGTAGTGATTCCGGTGTTGATATCATTCGCTGTAAGCCTTGTACTCGGGCCGGTTGTCATTCCTTTTTTAAGAAAACTTAAGATGAAGCAGACAGAACGTACGGATGGAGTACAGTCTCATCTGAAGAAAGCGGGCACGCCTACGATGGGCGGCATCATCATTCTGATAGCTGTTATTGTGACTTCGTTATTTTATGTAAGGGATTATCCCCGTATTATTCCGGTACTGTTCCTTACGGTCGCATTCGGTCTGATCGGTTTCCTGGATGATTATCTGAAAGTTGTACTTAAACGTTCCGATGGTCTGATGCCGATGCAGAAGATGGCGCTGCAGATAGTTGTTACGGCTATATTTGCCTTTTATCTGGTAGAGGTAGCCAAGGTACCGCTGACAATGCTTGTTCCGTTCTCCGGCGGTTATTACTGGGATATCGGCTGGCTGGCAATACCGGTTCTGTTTTTTGCGGTGATCGGAACAGTCAATGGCACCAATTTTACAGATGGACTTGACGGTCTGGCGTCCAGCGTTACTGTCCTTGTCGCGACCTTTTTTACTGTTGTGGCGATCGGGACAAAGAGCGGAATCGAGCCGATTACCTGCGCGGTAGTAGGAGCGCTGCTTGGATTCCTTCTGTTTAACGTATATCCGGCAAGCGTGTTCATGGGAGATACAGGTTCTCTTGCTCTGGGCGGTTTCGTTGCCGGAACTGCGTATATGATGCAGATGCCTCTGTTTATTATTATTGTAGGTTTTATCTACCTGGTGGAGGTTGCGTCTGTTATCATTCAGGTTACTTATTTTAAAAAGACAGGCGGAAAGCGTATCTTTAAGATGGCGCCGATCCACCATCATTTTGAGCTCTGCGGCTGGTCAGAGACAAGAGTGGTGGCAGTGTTCTCTGTCATCACGGCGCTGCTCTGTCTGATCGCTCTGATGGGGGTATAGTACAATGGAGTTAAAAGAAAAGAAGGTACTTGTATTTGGTTCCGGTATCAGCGGGGAAGCCGCAGCGGTTCTGCTTGACAGAGAAGGCGCGCACGTGGTCCTCTATGATGGAAACGAAAAGCTGGATGCGGCGAAGATCAAGGAAAAGATGCCGGAAAATGTAGAGGTTGTAGTCGGAGCATTTCCGGAGGAGATACTCGATGAACTGGATCTGACCGTGATGAGCCCGGGAGTACCTACGGACCTTCCGGTAGTTAAGAAAATGAAGGAAAAAGGAATTCCGGTCTGGGGAGAGATAGAGCTTGCCTATACGTGCGGAAAAGGAGATGTCCTCGCTATTACAGGAACGAACGGAAAGACAACGACGACATCGCTTCTCGGAGAGATTATGAAAAACTGGAAAGAGAGCGTCTTTGTAGTTGGAAATATCGGAAATCCGTATACAAGCATTGTGAAGGATACGAGAGAGGATTCTGTCATCGTCGCGGAGATGAGCAGCTTCCAGCTTGAGACTGTACACAGTTTCCGCCCGAAAGTGAGCGCGATCCTCAATATCACGCCGGATCATCTGAACCGTCATCATACGATGGAGGCATACATCGCCGCAAAGGAGAGAATTGCGGAGAACCAGACTCCGGAAGACTTCTGTGTACTCAATTATGAAGATGATGTGCTGCGCGGATTCGGAGAAAAAGTGAACGCTCAGGTTCTATATTTCAGCAGCCGGCGTAAACTTAACAGAGGTGTATACTTAGACGGAAAGACAATTATCTGTCATCTTGACGAGCCGGTCTCTGTCTGCGACACAGATGAACTGCAGATTCTCGGCACACATAATTACGAAAACGCAATGGCTGCCGTTGCAATGGCGTACGCATATGGAGTGCCTGTGGATGTGATCCGGAAGACTCTTCTTGCGTTTAAAGGAGTAGAGCACAGGATCGAGTTTGTGGCTGAGAAGAACGGTGTTGTTTATTATAATGATTCGAAAGGAACGAATCCGGACGCTGCGATCCGGGGAATCCAGGCGATGAACCGTCCGACAGTGCTGATCGGCGGAGGTTATGATAAAGAGTCCTCTTATGATGAATGGATTCAGGCGTTTGACGGCAAGGTGAAGAAACTGGTGCTGATCGGCGCGACCAGAGATAAGATCGCCCGGACAGCGCGTGAACTTGGCTTTAACGACATTGTGATGGCCGACACATTCGAGGAAGCTTTTGAAAAATGTGTGGAATATGCACAGCCCGGAGATGCGGTGCTTCTTTCGCCTGCATGTGCGAGCTGGGGAATGTTTAAGAATTATGAAGAACGCGGAGATAAATTCAAAGAACTTGTAGAACAGCTATAAGGAGTGGATTTTGATTGGAGCGTTCCAATAAGAAGAGGCATTATGACGAGACGCTGCTTACAGTGGTGATCGTTCTTGTTGCGATCGGGCTCGTGATGCTGTACAGCACGAGTTCATATAATGGAGAGGTGAAGTTCCATGATCCTTTTTATTATCTGAAAAAACAGGGTTTTGCCACGTTCATCGGCTTTCTCGGCATGGTGATCGTATCGAGGGTCGATTACCACAGGTGGGCGGTGCTGGCGATACCGGGCTATCTGGCTGCGATTGCTCTGTCGGTAGCGGTCATGCTCTTCGGAGATGAGTATAACGGGTCCAAAAGATGGTTGTCTTTGGGCCCTGTTTCTTTTCAGCCGTCTGAATTCGCGAAGGTGGCGGTTATCCTGTTTCTGGCATGTCTTGTGACAAGATATGTAAAGCAGATGGGAAAATTCCGGACGCTGGTTCTTATGATGCTTCCGGTATTGCCCATCGTGGCCCTGGTCGGCGCGAGTAATCTGAGCACGGCCATCATCATCCTCGGGATTGCCGTTGTGCTGATCTTCGTGGCAAGTCCGAAGTATTCCCAGTTCATCTGGATGGCGACGGCAGGTATCGCTTTTATGGCAGTGTTTCTTGCCATGGAGAGCTACCGGCTGGAGCGCCTTGCAATATGGCGCAATCCTGAGCAGTATGAAAAAGGATATCAGACTTTGCAGGGGCTGTACGCGATCGGAAGCGGCGGGCTTTTCGGGCGGGGGCTGGGAAATAGTGTTCAGAAGCTGGGATTTCTCCCGGAAGCACAGAATGATATGATATTTTCTATTATCTGTGAAGAACTGGGGCTGGTGGGAGCCGGTATTATTATTTTCCTGTTCTTTCTCCTTATATGGAGATTCTTTGTGATCGCAACAAAAGCGCCGGATCTGCTGGGGGCTCTGATCGCTTCAGGAGCGATGGCGCATATGATGATACAGGTGATTCTCAATATTGCGGTTGTGACTAACTCCATTCCAAATACGGGGATTACACTTCCGTTTATCAGTTACGGCGGGACATCGGTAGTGTTTTTACTGTTGGAAATGGGGCTTGTGCTCAGCGTGTCCGGTCTGGTAGAATAAGGTGGAAACCTCATCGGAGGCTTTCCATCTTATCCGGCTGAACAAAAGAGCAATGTGCCGTGAAATACAAAGGAGGCATTTTGGATGAAGAAAAAGAAGCGCAGAAAGATATGGCCGGTCGTATTTGCCGTAATACTGTTTTTGATCATACTGGCGGCAGCAGTTGTACTGCTGTTCCGGACCCGCACAGTTAAAGTGAAGGGAAATTCGTATTACAGCGAAAATACGATCACTACATTAGTGCAGAGGGACAAGCTCTCGGTTAATACATTATATATACTGCTCAAATATGATTTCCTGGAACCGGAACTCCCGGCCGGCATTAAGCAGTTGAACATTTCGCTGGAGAATCCATGGACTGTCCGTGTGACTGTAGAAGAGAAAGAAATGGCTGGATATGTGGATTACGACGAGGCATATCTGTATTTTGACGGGGACGGGACGGCTGCTCTCAAGACGAAAAAGCAGATTGAGGGCGTGCCGTATATAGAAGGGCTGGCCTTTGACGAGGGTGCAGTAGAACTTGGAAAGACACTTCCGGTGGAGGATGACAGTATCTTCGATAAAATTGTGGATGCGTCGCGTAATCTGAAGAAGTATAATCTTACCCCCGACAGGATCTCCTGTGCGGAGGGGGACGTCAGACTATAT
>DWWI01000048.1 GCA_019119745.1 Candidatus Mediterraneibacter gallistercoris
CGGCTCAAGAACCTCATCTCAAACCTTCCGTCCGTGTATTCCAGCACGAGCTCTTCCGCGAGCACTGCGCGGAACCGGTTCCCGGATATGCGGTCCACGGACATATCATAAACCTGGTATCCTTCTATCAGGAATGGTTCTGAAATAGAACCTTTTCCCTTTTCAGCCGCCGCGATCTCCCGCTCTCTTTCCTCCAGCTCCCTGACCGGACGCTGGAGCACCTTCCCGTCTTCCACGAAGATTTCTCTCGGGAAGGTGAAGCAGTGCTGCCACCCGTTCTCTATGGTAGGATTGGTATACTCCTCGCAGTCCGGCATGCCCATCCAGCCGATCTGGATCCGCCTGCCGTCCTCTGTCTCAAAGCTCTGCGGTGCATAGTAATCGAAACCATAATCCCAGAGACGGTAGTCAGACAGGCTGTATTGTCCGAGAATATCGCCCTCCACAGTGAAGTATCCCGACTGATAAACATTGCGGTCTTTCCACTCTTCTCCTGTCAGTCCCTGCACGGATGCGGATAAAATTTTCTTCCCGTCCACTTCAAAGTAGTCCGGGCACTCCCACATATAACCGAATTTTTCTTCCGTCTCTGCGCGGCTGTGGAATGTCCAGTTTATTTTATCGTCTGACCGGAAGATCACGGCCTGTCCCACATCTTCTTTTGTACGTGCTCCCTGAAGCATATAGTATGTCCCATGTTCTTTCCATACTTTCGGGTCGCGCACATGAAGGGTAAGGTCATCCGGATAATCACTGTTTCTCATAAGCAGCTGTTTTTTTCCGAAATGGATTCCGTCCGGGCTTGTCACCAGCACTGTGTTTGACTGACGGCCGGTATTAATATAGTCGTAGTCGCCGCTGTCCTCAAGCTTTACGTTGCCCGTGTAATACAGATACATTTCTCCGTCCTCGATCAAGGCACATCCCGAATATACGCCGCTGCAGTCAAACGGCTGATCCGGATAAAGCATCACGCCCTGATATTCCCAGTCGATCATGTCCCGGCTTGTATAGTGTCCCCACATCTTGACTCCGCCCTCTGCATTAAACGGCGAGTACTGAAAAAAAGCATGATAAACACCCTTAAACTGGCAGAGACCGTTGGGGTCATTCAGCCATCCGACAGGCGGCATAAGATGCAGTTTCTGCCGGAATTTTCCGCCGCTTTTCACATTCTTTTCCGCTTCGGTCGTCAGTTTTATCAAATCATTTGTCAATGCAGTCATATAATCTTCTCCCTGTTTCAAATCAGCGCCGGACCTTTTCCACATGGTGCCGGCGCTGATATTGTCTGATACTTTTCTTGTTCTCAGATTTTATTTTTTAAGGTTCATGATAATCTTGTCTGTCCCTGTCACACCCGGCTCAGCTTTTTTAACTTCTGAATACTCATCCGCATTAGTCAGGATGACCATGGTTGTCGCAGGATATCCTGCATTTCGTATTGTATCCAGATCTGCCTCTATCAGTACATCTCCGGCGTGTACCTTTGCTCCGTCGGAAACCTTCTTCGTAAATCCTTTACCTTCCAGCTTAACCGTATCTACTCCCACGTGGATCAGAAGTTCACCGCCGGACTGTGTTGTCAGACATACCGCATGTCCTGTGTCAAATACATTGAGCACCTCACCATCACACGGAGCCACGATCCTGCCGTCTTCCGGTTCCACTGCGACAGTTGTACCGAGCATCTCAGATGCAAATGTCTCATCTGTCACTTCCGTAAGCGGAATTACTTTTCCGTTTACAGGGCTTCTGAGTTCTTCCTCTGTAACCTCAGCCTTTGCTCCTTCATCTGCCTGCGAATCTGCAAGTGCCGCATCTGACGGCTCAGCATCTTCGTTTCCTGCCGTTCCTGCTGTCGCTCCGGCTGCAGCTGCCTCCGGCTTCGCATCCCGATAGATAATGAACGAGATAGCAAACGCAACACCTACTGCGATCACCATTTCTATTAAGTACTGTACCGGCTCATCAAGACAGAGCAGGATACCGAAAATACCTGTCACGCCTGTTCCTTTTGCTCCAAGATGAACGATAGACGCATACAGAGCTCCGCATCCGCCGCCGATACATCCTGCGATAAACGGCTTGAAGAATCTTAAGTTTACACCAAAGATCGCCGGCTCCGTGATTCCCATAAATGCACTTAAAGAAGACGGTAGAGCCAGTGATTTTACTTTCTTGTCTTTTGATTTCAGTGCAACCGCAAGAGCTGCAGCTCCCTGTGCCACATTTGCCGCACTTGCGAGAGGCAGCCAGTATGTAACGCCGTACTGCGCGATCTGTCCGATATCAATCGCAGTATACATCTGATGGATACCTGTTACGACCGTCGGCGCATACAGAGCACCCATGATAAGACTTCCGATGCCAAACGGCAGAGTGAGCATCCACTGGATCGCGCCGAGGATCGCATTTTCAGCCCATACAAAGACAGGTCCGATGATCGCCAGCGTCAGATATCCTGTCACGAACACGCTGACAAGCGGTGTGACAAACAGATCCAGAACTTCCGGCACGATCTTGTGCAGCTTCTTCTCGATAACGGAAAGGAGCCATACCGCGATAACGACCGGAATAACATGGCCCTGGTAACCTACCATATCGATGTCGTACAGTCCGAAGAATACCGACTGTGTCTGCTGTACACCGTCTGTAGCAACGGTATATGCATTCTGAAGTGCCGGATTGATCATGATCATACCGATGACCGCACCAAGATACGGGTTGGCTCCAAAAGCTTTTGCCGCCGAGAACGCGATCAGGATCTGCAGGAATGTATATGCCGTGTTACTGAACAGATTTGCAAATACATAGATGGAACTGCTCGTATCCATGCTGATAAATCCGTTGTTGATCATGAAGTCCAGTGAATTCATGATACCCATGAGGAAACCGCTCGCCACGATAGCCGGGATGATCGGCACAAAAATATCTCCCAGAAGCTTGATCGCCCTCAGAAATATATTCTGCTGCTTGGCTGCCGCCTCTTTCGCCTCCGCCTTCGTGCTGGCAGTTATGCCTGCAATGGAGATGAATTCATCAAATACTTTATTTACTGTTCCTGTACCGAGGATGATCTGGAGCTGGCCGGACGCCTCGAATACCCCCTTCACTCCCTCAATATTTTCTATGGCTGCCTTGTCTGCCTTGCTGTTATCAGCAATTACAAGACGGAGCCTTGTTGCACAGTGTGCGGCAGACACGATATTTTTGCTGCCGCCTACTTTATCAAGGATTTCCTGTGCGGTCTTTCTGTAATCCATGGTAACTCTCCTTCCTTATGTGTAATCGATTTCACATCCTTCATATAAATAATACCGGTAAAAACTCCAATTGTAAAGATGGAATTTTTACCGATATTTAGATTATATTTTTGTGCACTTTTTACTTTTTCACAGTTATAATATGAAATCGATATCTTATTTTATATCTGACATTAATGATTTCGGATGGAATACCGGATATTTCTTCCTCAATTATCCCGGTCAGCCAGCCTGAATCCCAGTTTCATCTCAATGGGAATCTTTTCTCCCCGCTCAATTACATCCAGAAGAAGCTCCGCTCCTCTGATCCCACTTGTTTTGTATCCGAAATGTACGGTAGGGATTCCCCCTGTCACCGCTTTTAAAAACTGGTTGTCTCCAAATCCGGTCACCCGAATCTCTGAATGATTCAGAACGTACTGCATCCTTGTACCTGAATCGGCCACAGAACGCGGTACACACTGCCTGCTGTATGCAAGGATCGCCTCGATGGCGCCCGCCGCGATCGTATCGGTCGCGCATGATATGATCCGGATATCCTGCTTCTGTTCCAGCAGTTCAAGCGCGGCGCGGTAACCGGAATCCATGGTAAATTCCGCCGTCCTTACATAATCCGGCTCCAGCAGTATTCCCTCAGATTTCAGCCCCGAGCGGAATCCGTCCTCCCTCGATACACCGACTGCCTTATCCTCCTTTGTCACGCCGATATAAGCAATTTTTCCACAGGATTCACCGGTTTCCTTCCATGCTTTCTTCAGTTCGGCCGCCGCCAGCCTGCCCATGGCTTTGCCCGCGCCGTAGTCATCGTGGTAAATGCAATTGGCATACTTTGTGTACTGTCCTATCACTACTACAGGAACTTTAGAATTCTTCAGAAACTTTCTGTGTTCTGCACTGATCACAGTTCCGATCAGGATGATGCCGTCCACGGGATAATTTTCAAACAGCTTCAGATAGGTGATCTCTTTCTCCGGGTCATTGTCCGTGCTGGCGAGGAGCATCTGGTATCCCCTCTTCGAGAGCACCTGCTCGATCCCAGCCGTGACGCGGCTGATGGATTCCGAATTGATCTTCGGCACTACGACTCCCACAAGGCACGCCTTTTTCGTGCGCAGGATCCTTGCCTGTGCCGACGGCTGGTACCCGGTCTTCTCGATGACCTTCCGGATCTGTTCTTTCTTCTCTTCACTGACATAGCCGCCGTTTAAATATCTCGAGACAGCGGCGCTGGACACTCCGGCGAGCTGCGCGATCTCCTTGATCGTCATGATAAATATCCCCTTTCTGCCTGTCATCCGATTCTATTCCGGCTTACATTTCAAAATTCCAGACTGTCCGCATTTCAAAGGACAACTCTGTTATATTTTAACATATCTCTGATTTCTGCTCCTCGGTTTGTCCGGTATGGTCATTTCCACCATATGCATCTCCATTGCC
>DWWI01000049.1 GCA_019119745.1 Candidatus Mediterraneibacter gallistercoris
AATCTCTGCCGGTATGAGTAAGGTCTTCAGAAGCTCGTCATAGCAGGACTCACAGAGGTCGAAACTGTGTTTCTCCCCGTCTTTATTTGAAAAGTAGCCCCATACACAGTCCGCACTGAATATCCCTTCCCTGGCATATCCGCCGGCGGCCGGGATCTCCCTGCCGCATTTATTGCAGATGATCTTTGTTATTTCTTTTGTTTCTTTTAATTGATACTGGCGCATACAATCTCCTCCTGTGTCTCCGCCGTTCCCGACGGGACCGCCGGACGGCAGTAAACATTTTTTTCTTTTTGCTACGCCTACAGTATATCGAATCGGCACTTCGATTGATAGTGGAAACTGCTGCCGCTGTTATGCGTTGATTTCCAGTTCTCTGCTCATGAGGACCGCGTCTTCCACCGGATTTTCATAAAACCGCTGACGAATGCCGTCCTCCTTAAAGCCCGCCGCAGCATAGAGTGCTCTTGCCGCAGCATTTCCGCAGCGCACATCCAGGAGGATCTTTTTAATCCCTTCTGATCCGCAGACTGATTCCAGCTCTGCGAGCAGCGCACGGGCTACCCCCTGCCGCTGCAGTTCCTTCACCACAGCAATCCGGGCAATCTCAGCTTCACCAGCCGCTGTATAAACCAGAAGATAGCCTGCTGTCCGTCCCGCTTTTTCCGCCATCAGACAGATTGTGTTCGGCTGTTCCAGTGTCTCCAGTATAGATTTCTCGCTCCATGAATCCGGAAACAACTGATGCTCCATCTCTGCTACTGCAGCGCCGTCTTCCATCGTCATCCTGCGCACCTTTGGAACCGCGTTTTTCTCACGCTCAGCCCTCTCACGCTCAGCCTGCGATTTTCTCAGATACTCAGGCTTAAACTCGGCGGCCGTCTCATACCTGCCAGCCTCGTAGTAACAGATCCCGAGAGCTCCTACTGCTGCCGCTCTCTGACGGTTCATAAAGGACGGTGCAAAAGAATATGGCACTTTGAGTCCTTCTGCCAGCATATCCGCATAGACAGGCACGCCGTCTCCCAGAAATACAACCCGCCGTCTGTAAACGTTCAGATGACGGATCAGCTCCTCTACCGGAACCGCCATCTGCATACGGAGCACTTGAAAAACAGGCTCGTCATACAGATTTCCATCTTCGTTTTTCTTATGCGAAAACGAATAAAGCCCGGTATACACCTGTTTCCTCCGCGCATCCATGATCGGACATATAATATCCTCACAGCCATACAGACTGTAAGCCATAGCATCCACCGTAGGCACATGAATGAGCGGCTTGTCCAGAGCAAGACCCAGTCCTTTGGCCGTAGCAGAGCCAATCCTCAGCCCGGTAAACGATCCCGGACCTCCCGCCACTGCAATGGCATCGATTTCCGCCAGATCCGCATCGACCATCCTCACCATTTCATCGATCATGGGAAGCAGTGTCTGCGAATGTGTCTTTTTGTAATTTGTCGTATATTCAGCGATCGTCTGGTCATCCTCCACAATCGCCACCGTGGCTGTCAGCCCCGAACTGTCTATCGCCAATACTCTCATAGTCTGTCCCGCTTTCTGTAATCTCGTTCTCTGCATGATCTGCAGAACCGTTTACCGCGAATCCGATTCGCTTATCGTGATCTTCCGGTAGTCAAATCCCTGCTCAAGATCTTTCTCAATCAGAATATCCGTGCGCTTCTCCGGAAGTATCTCCTCGATCAGGTTTGCCCACTCGATCAGAGAGACTCCGTCTCCCATGATATAATCTTCGAACCCGACTTCTTCCATCTCTTCTACATCACCGATCCGGTACACATCAAAATGATAGAAAGGGAGTCTTCCCTCCTCATACACCTGTACGATCGTAAATGTAGGGCTGTTGACCGGTTCTTCTATCCCAAGCCCTTTGGCCAGCCCCTGCGTAAATACTGTTTTCCCCACACCAAGATCCCCGGTCAGGGTAAATACCTGCCCGGGAATCGCGTGTTCTCCAAGTTTTCTTCCTACATTAAATGTCTCTTCAGGACTTCTCGTCTCCAATATCATAAAGACATCCTCTTTCTTCTGAACGGCAGTTTCAATTAGTGGTGGAACAGGCGGATACCTGTAAATGCCATAACCATGCCGTACTTGTTGCATGTGGCAATGACATTGTCATCTCTTACTGAACCGCCCGGCTGCGCGATATATTTCACACCGCTCTTATGTGCGCGCTCAATGTTGTCCCCAAACGGGAAGAACGCATCGGAACCGAGGGATACATCTGTCAGCTTGTCAAGCCACTCACGTTTCTCCTCGCGGGTAAATACTTCCGGTTTCTCTGTGAAGATATTCTCCCACGCTCCGTCTGCAAGCACATCCATATATTCCTCTCCAATGTACAAATCGATGGCATTGTCCCTGTCCGCACGCTTGATGCCGTCTTTAAACGGCAGCCCCATTACTTTCGGGCATTGTCTGAGCCACCAGTTGTCTGCTTTCTGCCCTGCAAGACGTGTACAGTGGATACGGGACTGCTGCCCTGCACCGATACCGATGGCCTGTCCGTCCTTTACGTAGCAGACAGAGTTAGACTGGGTATATTTCAGTGTGATCATAGAGATCGCCAGATCCATCTTTGCCGCGTCTGACAGATCTTTATTCTCAGTCACAATATTAGAAAAGAAATCTTTGTCGATATTGAGCTCATTTCTTCCCTGCTCAAACGTAATGCCGAACACTTCCTTGTGCTCCAGCGGAGCCGGCACATAATCCGGATCGATCTGGATTATGTTGTAATTTCCTTTTTTCTTCTGTTTTAAAAGTTCCAGCGCTTCCGGCTCATAGCCCGGTGCAATCACACCGTCGGATACCTCTCTCTTAATGAGTCTTGCCGTATCTACGTCACAGACGTCAGAGAGCGCGATAAAGTCTCCGAAAGATGACATACGGTCCGCGCCTCTCGCTCTTGCATATGCACTGGCAAGCGGAGACAGTTCTCCCAGATCATCCACCCAGTAGATCTTCGCAAGAGTCTCTGTCAGCGGAAGCCCTACTGCCGCGCCGGCCGGAGATACGTGCTTAAATGACGTGGCCGCCGGAAGTCCGGTTGCTTTCTTGAGCTCGGATACAAGCTGCCAGCCGTTGAACGCATCGAGGAAATTAATATATCCGGGGCGTCCGCACAGTACTGTGATCGGCAGGTCGCTTCCGTCGCTCATATAGATCTTTGACGGTTTCTGATTCGGGTTGCATCCATATTTCAGTTCTAATTCTTTCATCTTTTCATCCGCTCCTTTATGATTTATCACGATTACTGATTCTTATTTACAATCTTTGTCTCATAGTTTCCTGTCTCAATATCGATATAGCGGACAAAAAGCGATACCTTATTGTCCTCGTTCAAGCTGTTCCACAGGAGATCCGTAAACGCATCAATATCATCCGGTATGCCGATCAGCTTTGGTTCGCCCTCAAAGCTCGGAAGCGGATCACCGTCGCACATATATGTGTGGATAAAGCGTCCCTCGCCCGCAGCCGGATTCTCATAGGCAAACGTATAACGGTTGCAGCCCTCCGGACTTCCGTTATTGCTTTTTAAGATGGACATTGCATAGTTATAGGTACCGTTCTCTATATGCATAATTCCGGAAATGCGTGGTGTATAGTTCGGTCCGTCGGGCTCAAACTCCCTTGAGCGAAGAGACTGTTCAAATGTGAGCTGCTTGTCCATCCCTTCATAGATTGTATCCGTCTGATCACCATTTGTCACAATGATCTTATTGCCCAATACTCTGACCGGTGCATAAATGATCAGACTCGGATCGGTCAGCTTTGACGGGTCAAACGCCTGTGTGCGGATTCCCTCTCCGTCCTCCACAAATATACGGTTCCGGCTGTTCTCGCTGCGTCCCATAATAAAATACGCTGTGACAGCTTTCTTCCCATCCGGTGTCTTCCCGATGATGATCCCTCTTCCGGGATAAGAATTATTCTTAAGCTCCTCTTCAATTGACAGCATCTTCATCTCACTGCATCTCCTTTCAATCTTTGTCTTCTTCCTCCTCGGACGCGCGCCGCTGTTTCTTTCTGCTCTCGCGCTCCTCGTCTTCATCCTCAGCCTCCTGCTTCGGCAGTATCTTCAGCCTGACTCTGCTGATCCTGTTGTCCTTCACTTCCTCTACCGAGAAGACCAGATTGTCCTCTTCAATCACATCTCTGTCTTCTTTCGCTGGTATGTGACCCAGTTTCTCGATCAGGTATCCGGAGAGTGTATCGTAATTCTCCGTCTCAAGTTTCAGACCAAGCTCTTCATTGAGGTCATCAATCAGAATACCTCCGTCCAGACGATATTCATCTTCACTGACTGCCTCAATCTCCGGCACGACTTCCTCATACTCTTCATTGATATCGCCCATAATCTCCTCGACGAGATCCTCGATCGTAACAATTCCGGAAAATCCGCCGTACTCATCTACAAGTATCGCCATATGGCGTCTTGATTCCTGCATAGTGCGGAAGAGTTCATCCGCCTCTTTCGTCTCAGGAACAAAAAACGGCTCATGCAGCATTTCCCGGATATTTATCTGTTCCGGACTGTTCTTTCTCAGCTCGATCATAACATCTTTGACATGAAGCACTCCGATGATATTGTCTATATTCTCCTCGTAGACCGGAATCCTGTTATGTCTCGTCTCCAGGATCTCATCAATCAGTTCTTCGAACGGTTCGTTAATATCAATCGTAACGACATCGCGCCTTGGCACCATGACTTCTCTTGCCGTCCTGTCATCAAACGCAAATACCGAATCAATCATCTCGCGCTCATCATCATCAAATGTTCCGCTTTCATTTCCCATCTTGAGAAGAGCCTTGATTTCTTCCTCTGTGACAGCCTCTTCCTGATCCTCAGTCTTCATTCGCAGAATCTTCAGCACCAGCTTTGTGGATACTGAGAGCAGCTTAATGAATGGTGACAATATAATCGAAATGTAATGGATCGGCATAACCGTCATCATACTGAATGCTTCCGCCTTCTGAAGTGCAATCCTCTTCGGCACAAGTTCTCCAAACACAAGGTTAAAGAACATCAGAAGCAGTGTCACACCGTTATGGGCAATGGCGCCGCTGTACGGTATTCCGAGATTGCTCATCCATGTACCAAGCACCGGTGAAATACTTGATGCCGCTGATGCCGATGAATAGAAGCCGGCAAATGTAATCGCCACCTGAATAGTCGAAAGGAACTTCGTCGAATCTTCAAAAAGTCCTTCGATCACTTTTGCCTTCTTGTTGCCTTCTTCTGCAAGACTTCTGATCCGGTTCTTATTGACCGACACCACCGCCATCTCGGCTCCGGCAAAATAAGCGTTCATCAAAGTGAAAAACAACAATAGTAACAAGTCAAAAATAATAGTGTTCCCCGCAGGGTCCGCGTCCATAAAAAATAACTCCTCCTAACAAAATATTATCAGGAGAAGTATATCATG
>DWWI01000050.1 GCA_019119745.1 Candidatus Mediterraneibacter gallistercoris
GACAGAAGAAAAGAAATGCTTCAGGATATCGCAATCCTTACAGGCGGTCAGGTAATCTCCGAAGAACTCGGCCTGGATCTGAAAGAGACTACAATGGAGCAGCTCGGACGTGCAAAATCCGTTAAAGTGCAGAAAGAAAATACAGTTATCGTTGACGGATGCGGCGACAAGAATGCAATCAATGACAGAGTTGCACAGATCAAGAAAGCAATCGAAGAGACGACATCTGATTTCGATAGAGAAAAACTGCAGGAGAGACTTGCGAAACTGGCTGGCGGCGTAGCAGTTATCCGTGTGGGGGCAGCTACAGAGACAGAGATGAAAGAAGCGAAACTTCGTATGGAAGATGCTCTGAACGCTACAAGAGCAGCAGTAGAAGAAGGAATCATTGCAGGCGGCGGCTCTGCATATATCCATGCGGCAAAAGAAGTTTCCAAGATGACAGATGAACTTGAGGGCGATGAGAAGACAGGTGCAAGAATCATCCTGAAAGCTCTTGAGGCTCCGCTGTATCAGATCGCTGCAAATGCAGGTCTTGAAGGCGCAGTTATCGTAAATAAAGTAAGAGAGTCAGAGCCGGGTATCGGATTTGACGCTTATAAAGAAGAGTATGTAGACATGGTAGAGAACGGAATTCTTGATCCTGCGAAGGTTACAAGAAGCGCTCTTCAGAACGCTACAAGCGTTGCATCTACACTGCTCACAACAGAGTCGGTAGTATCTACGATCAAAGAGCCACAGCCGGCTGCACCGGCAGGCGGCGCCGGCGGAATGGGAATGATGTAATTTCGCATTCCCGGACTGAATGCCGAATATAATGTCCGAAAATGGACGGAGATGAGGCACAGCAACACTTCTTTGAGATGACCGGCATGTGCTTCAGGCTCCGCTCCATAATTCGGGAAAAACTAAAGGATCAGAAAGATGATTAAAACCAAAGCCTGAAAATGAAGAACTCGGCTTCGCCTCAAACACTTCATTTTCAGACTTAACATCATCTTTCTGATCCTTAACTTTTTCTTCGAATTATTCCGAAGTCGCCTTCCTCACATACCGGTCATCTCTTTTGAATATTTCTATGCCCATCTCCGTCCGTTTTCTACTACATCGAATTCGGCAGTCACCCCGACAAAACTAAAAATTAAAGAAACCGGCAGCAATGGAGCGTCAGAAGATAAAGTCCACCCTTTCGACCAGTTTCCTGTAAATTCGCGGTTATCGGAGAGTTACTTCCGATTGGATGAGTACAGAAAATCAAGCGGATACAGCCGATATGCTGCATCTTTCGGATCAGTCGGGATTGTTACTTTGTCTTATGACCTATAACCGGAGCCGGAAACATTACGATCCCGACTGATTCGAATACGTGAGTCGTTCCACTGTATTCGAGTGATTTTCGGACGTTTTCCCCAGGAAATGCCTCTGCGACAAACACGAATATAAGCCTGGCTTATAAATAAATCTTAAAATAAATCAACTTTAAATTGCGGCAGGCCTGCCGGAAAATGGTTGACATCTTTCATGAATTTGGTTAGTATATCAGTTAAATATTTACATTTACTTATATATGTGGATTTATAAAGAAAGAGAGGTCAACAAAATATGGGAAAGATTATTGGCGAAGGAATTACATTTGATGACGTTCTGCTTGTGCCGTCATATTCAGAAGTGATTCCAAATGAGGTAGACCTGTCAACATACCTTACAAAGAAGATCAGATTGAATATCCCGATGATGAGTGCGGGAATGGATACTGTTACGGAACATCGTATGGCAATCGCGATGGCACGTCAGGGCGGAATCGGTATCATTCATAAGAACATGTCTATTGAGGCTCAGGCTGAAGAAGTAGATAAGGTAAAGAGATCTGAGAATGGAGTTATAACAGATCCGTTTTTCCTTTCACCGGAAAACACGCTGGAAGATGCCAACAATCTGATGGCGAAATTCCGCATTTCAGGAGTTCCGATCACAGAGGGACGCAAACTGGTCGGCATTATTACGAACCGTGATCTGAAATTTGAAGAAGACTTCTCTAAGAAAATTAAAGAATCCATGACTTCCGAGGGGCTGATCACAGCGAAAGAGGGAATTACTCTGGAAGAGGCCAAGAAGATTCTGGCGAAAGCAAGAAAAGAGAAGCTCCCGATCGTAGATGATGAAGGCAATCTGAAAGGACTTATCACGATCAAGGATATTGAGAAACAGATCAAATATCCGCTGTCCGCTAAGGATTCTCAGGGACGTCTGCTCTGCGGCGCAGCCATCGGTATCACTGCAAACTGTCTGGAGCGTGTGGAAGAACTTGTGAAAGCAAAAGTGGATGTTGTCGTGATGGATTCTGCACACGGACATTCCGCTAATGTACTGCGTACAGTCAGAATGGTGAAAGAGAAATATCCGGATCTGCAGGTTATCGCGGGAAATGTAGCAACAGGAGCGGGAACAAAAGCTCTTATCGAAGCCGGAGTAGACGCTGTAAAAGTCGGTATCGGACCCGGATCGATATGTACGACCCGTGTTGTCGCAGGTATCGGTGTTCCGCAGATCACAGCGGTCATGGACTGCTATGAGGCGGCAAAAGAATACGGTATCCCGATTATTGCTGACGGCGGTATCAAGTATTCGGGAGACATGACGAAAGCAATTGCAGCCGGCGCAAATGTATGTATGATGGGCAGCATTTTTGCCGGATGTGATGAAAGCCCGGGAACATTTGAACTTTATCAGGGAAGAAAATATAAAGTATACCGCGGCATGGGATCCATTGCCGCTATGGAAAACGGAAGCAAAGACCGCTATTTCCAGGAGAATGCAAAGAAGCTTGT
>DWWI01000051.1 GCA_019119745.1 Candidatus Mediterraneibacter gallistercoris
GCGACGGCAATGAGAACTACACTTTAAATGCAGATGGAACAGGTTATGTACTGACGAAGTCCATCGAGGAACTTCAGGAAGACGGTTCTATCGTCCTGACCGGTACAGAGGTTGAGAGCGCTTCGGCGGGCGCGCTCTCTGATAAAACGACAAGCGCTACAGAATACGGTGTTGACCTGACTCTGACAGATGAAGGTACGAAGGCGTTTGCCGAGGCCACAGAAGAGGCATATAACAACAATCACGATTCCATCGCCATTTATTATGACGGCGATCTGATCAGTGTGCCGAGTGTTAATGCAGTTATTAAAAACGGACAGGCACAGATTACAGGAAATATGTCATATGAGGAAGCGGATAATATCGCTTCCACGATCCGTATCGGCGGCCTGAATGTAGAGTTAAAAGAGATCAGCTCCGAGGTGGTCGGGGCACAGCTTGGTCAGGAAGCGGTCAGCACCAGCCTTCTGGCAGGAGCCATCGGTCTTGTGATCGTATGTCTCTTTATGTGCTTTGTATATCTGCTGCCGGGATTTGCATCAAGCCTTGCGCTTCTGATCTACACAGGTCTGATCCTTGTGCTTTTGAATGCCTTTGATATAACACTGACCCTTCCGGGTATCGCGGGTATTATCCTCGGTATCGGTATGGCGGTCGATGCGAATGTTATCATCTTTGCCCGTGTGAAAGAAGAACTGACAGCGGGGGCTTCCGTACACAGTGCGTTGAAAGCCGGATTCCATAAAGCTATGTCCGCAATTATTGACGGAAACGTTACAACCCTGATCGCGGCAGCAGTGCTGTGGTTCAGAGGAAGCGGAACAGTAAGAGGATTTGCGCAGACACTGGCTCTGGGTATCGTGGTATCCATGTTTACCGCACTGGTCATCACGCGGCTGATCATCTATTCCTTCTATGCAATCGGCATCAGAAATGAGAAGCTTTACGCGAAGAAACTTAAGAAGCGTAAACCGATCGATTTCCTCGGAAAACGCAGAGTATTCTTTATCATTTCTATTATTATGTGCCTGAGCGGATTCGTGGGGATGGGAATCAATCACGCGCGCGGAATCGGCGCTATGAACTACAGCCTTGATTTCGTGGGCGGTACATCTACTACGGTAACATTTGATCAGCAATACACGCTGGATGAGATTGACAGTGAGATGATTCCGGATCTGGAAGAGATTACCGGAGACCCGAATATTCAGGTACAGACTGTTCAGGATACTACACAGGTAGTATTCAAGACACAGACTCAGGATCTGTCGGAAAGAGAAGCGTTTGCGAAGTATATGTCGGATAACTACGGGGTGGCCGAGAAGGATATCGAGGTTCGGAATATCAGCGGTACCGTAAGTTCCGAGATGCGTACGGACGCGATTGTCGCAGTGATCATAGCAACAATCTGTATGCTGATCTACATCTGGTTCAGATTTAAGGATATCCGGTTTGCGACCAGCGCGGTCATAGCCCTGGTGCACGACGTGCTCGTAGTACTGGCTTTCTATGTGATCGCCAGAGTGTCCGTCGGAAATACATTTATCGCATGTATGCTGACGATTGTCGGATATTCGATCAACGCAACAATCGTTATCTTCGACCGTATCCGTGAGGAGCTTAAGCTGAATAAGAAAGAGGATCTGAAAGAGCTGGTCAACAGATGTATCACACAGACACTGACCAGAAGTATCTATACGAACCTGACTACATTTATTATGGTTGTCGTACTCTACGTACTGGGCGTAAGTTCCATCAAAGAGTTCGCAGCTCCGCTGATGGTAGGTATTGCCTGCGGAGCTTATACATCTGTATGTATCACAGGCGCCCTGTGGTATGTCATGAAGATACGCACGGATAAGACGGTTATTGCTGCCACACAGGCCGCAGCTTCTGTTAAAAATGATGAGATAAAAGCAGCAGCTAACAAGAATGCGGCTGAGACACAGAGCAGCAGAACCGGGAAAAAACATAAGAAAAAGAATAAAAAACGTTAAATCCCTTAATAAACAGAGGATCCGGAAAGTGATGAAACACCAGACATCGCTTTTCGGATCCTTTGATGATCTGAGGAGATCCCTGGGGATGGTTATTCAGGATACGCACTTGTTTACGGGGACTATTGCCGATAATATCAGGTACGGGAAACTGGACGCCACGGATGAGGAAGTGATAAGAGCGGCAGAGCTTGCCAACGCAGACTCCTTTATCAGGAGGCTTCCCGACGGATATAATACGATGCTGCACAGCCGCCGGTACTGATCCTTGACGAGGCTACATCCTCTATAGATACAAGGACAGAGCGGCTGATCGAAAAGGGAATATACGAGCTGGAGTAAGCGCGCAGGAAACAGCTATTGACACAGTATAGAAAATAGCAGAGAATAGAAAAGAACGTTTGTACCAACAGAGGAAAAATATATGGATCGGAATAAAGTACTTAATGACAGGAAAAAGAAAGGCAGGATACGGTTCTCAGTCAGGACAAAGATCCTCATGCTGGCAGCCATAGTCGTACTGCCTTTTCTCTTTGCTATTTTCTATCTGCTTGCGTCTATGAGTAATTACAGCCGGGTTTATGAACGGATTGTCAGCGATATTACAGTGGCGAATAACTATAATCTCAACTTCAAAGAAGAGATGGACGAAAGCATGTATAAGCTGGTAGTCGGTTATGTGACATTTGATAATATCTCGGAGGAAGATACGCTTGAAAATCCCTATGACCTTATTGAAGAGCTGCGCGGTGAGTTTACAAATCTTATGGATGTGACTGCAGAGGGAGAGAGCAGAGTGTGGCTTCAGAGCCTGCTCAACAACCTGGATACGCTTGAGAACAGAATAGACGATATAGTCGCGTCTACATCCTCCGACGGCCAGTACGACGACAATATCGAACGGCTGGACAATAATATCTATGTCCTGACAGAACTGATTCAGGATGATATCCAGTATTATATTTATTATCAGACACAGAATATGGAAGAAGTTACCGATGATCTGAATACGCAGATCAGGGATTTTATCATCTTTTTTGTCGGTATCATGGCTGTGCTTATCCTTATCATTACGATTGCGGCTGTGCTGATCGCATCGGGAATCATTAAGCCGGTAAGAGAACTGTACGGTGCGACACAGAAGATTGCCAGAGGGGATTTTACCGCGAGGGCCAGGATCAATACAACAGATGAGATCGCCGAGCTTGCCGAAGGATTTAATACGATGGCGGGCAATATGCAGGGTATGATCCAAAAGATCAAAGAGGATGAGCAGAAAATGAGGAGAGCGGATCTGCGGCTCCTTCAGGAGCAGATCAATCCTCATTTCCTTTACAATACGCTGGATACGATCGTGTGGCTGATCGAGGGAAATGAGACGGACCAGGCAGTGAACATGGTTGTTACTTTATCCGGCTTCTTCCGTCAGGTACTCAACAAAGGAAAAGAGCTTATAACAATAAAAGAAGAAGAGCAGCATATCAGAAGTTATCTTGAAATCCAGTCTATGAGATACCATGATATCCTCGAATACGATATCCAGATCGATCAGGTGTTGTATGACTATCAGATTCTGAAGCTGACGCTGCAGCCTGTGGTGGAAAACGCGCTCTATCACGGGATAAAGTATAAACGTGCCAAAGGCTATATTCATGTCAACGGTGAAATGGACGGAAATCTGATCCGTCTGACGGTCAGGGATAACGGTGCCGGAATGGAGGAAAAAGAGCTTGAGGAGCTGCGTGAAGAGATCGGACGTCCCTGTAAGGAGACGGAAAAGGGATTTGGTCTTGCAAATGTAAATGAGCGGATCCACATGTATTTCGGAGAACAGTACGGCATTACGATTCAGTCCGTAAAAGACCGGGGTACGATCGTGGAGATCACGATACCGGCGATAAAGCCGGCGTCAGGAAAAGAAGAAGGAGACGCCCGGCTGCTTCAGGGCAGCGCACAGGGAGAGTGAGAAAAATGAGTAAAGTTTTCAGACAGGCTTCACGCAGAGCGGGAAGACTCTTTGCCATATTGGCGTCTGCTTTCCTGCTGCTGGCAGGATGCGGCAAACAGTTTGACATCGGAGATCCGGAAGAAACACGGACGGCAGACGAGGAGCTGATCGTAGTGGGAGTCTCTCAGATCGGAAGCGAATCAGTGTGGAGAACTGCGAATACGGCTTCTATACAGAATGTGTTTACAAGAGAGAACGGATACCTTCTGATCTTTGACAATGCAAGACAGAAGCAGGAAAATCAGATCAAGGCGATACGGAATTTTATCTCTCAGGAGGTAGACTATATTGTCTTTTCTCCGATCGAGGAAGACGGATGGGACGATGTGCTGCATGAGGCGGAAGATGCCGGTATACCGGTTATTCTCATGGACCGTACGATAAAGACGGAAGATGAGTCGCTGTTTACTGCGCGTATCGGTTCTGATTTTGTGCAAGAGGGAGAAAATGCAGGTATCTGGCTTTCCGAGTATCTCGAGGAACAGGGCAGGCAGGACGAAACAGTCAATATTGTAGTTCTGCAGGGAACAGCGGGAAGCACATCCACCATCGGCCGGACTGACGGGTTTAATAAAGTGGCGGCTGAACACGGGAACTGGAATATCCTGGAGCAGACGGACGGTGATTTTACGACAGCGAAGGCGCGGGAAGAGATGGGCAGGATGCTTAAGACGTACGGGGAGATCGATGTGGTAGTATCGCAGAATGATGATATGACGTTCGGTGTTCTGGACGAGCTGGAAGATGCCGGAATGACAACAGGCGTGGATGGAGACGTTATAGTGATATCCTTTGACGCCGTAAGGTCAGCGCTCGAAAAAGTGCAGGATGGATCGATCAATGTGGATATCGAATGTAATCCCGAACAGGGGCCGTACATAGAGAAAGTGATACGGGATCTGGAGAACGGGAAGGAAGTAGATAAATATTCCTATGTGCCGGAACAGATATTTACTCAGGATAATTTGAGCCGGCAGCTCATAGACGAGAGAAGTTACTGATGATATGGAGAGAGTGGTATGTTAAAAGTATTTCTAGTAGAAGATGAAAGTGTGATCAGAGACGGGCTCAGAGACAATATCCCATGGCAGCAGTACGGATTTCAGTTTGTAGGGGAGGCGGCCGACGGCGAGATGGCCCTGCCGCTGATCCGGAAGACAAGACCGGATGTACTTATTACAGATATAAAGATGCCTTTCATGGATGGTCTGTCTCTGAGCAGGATCGTCAGTAAAGAATTTCCCAAGACAAAGATCGTCATTATCAGCGGATATGATGACTTCGAATATGCAAGGCAGGCGATCGAGGTGGGGGTAGATCAGTTCCTGTTAAAGCCGATCACAAGGCTCATGCTGAAGAAGACGCTTCTTGAAATGAAAGAGAAGATCGAGCAGGAAGAGGATAAGAACGATTATCAGATCCAGTACCAGGCTGAGATGCATGTCTATGAGCAGTTTTCGAGAAGACGATTTATGGAGAAAGTACTGACGGGCGAACTCACAGTCAAAGAAATTTATGAAGAAGCATCCAAGCTTTCTCTGGAGATTACGGCGCCGTGCTATAATCTGCTGCTTTTTTATCTTCAGGAGAAGAATCCGGATCTTTCGGGGGAAGGTATGGACGATTTTATGAGGAAACAGGATGAGGTGCTCCATTATTTCCTGCGCCATCCGGAATATCTCCTGTTCCGCTGGAACGCCAGCTCATATGGAGTGCTCATCCGTTCGGAGACATCGCAGATCGGTGAACTTACAGAGAAAGGCCTGGGACATATCAGGGATTTCTGTATAGGGCAGGAACATCTGGAGTGGTATGTGGCGGTGGGAAATCCGGTGGAGAGACTGAGCCTTCTGCCGGAATGCTATCGTCAGGTGAATCATTATTTCGCCTATCGTTTTATGATGCCGGACCTCCATGTGCTTTCGAAAATCACACTTGAAGATTATGTTAATTCACAGGATGAGCAGAATATCGACAGTGTGGATCCGTCGACGATGGCTCAGGAAGTGATAAGGGATTTTCTCGAGCACGGAAATGAAAGCGAGATTCATGATTTTGTGGAGTCTTATCTCCAGAGCATCAGCAGGGCCCTGAAATCCAGGATGTTCCGGGCGTATGTGGTTCTGAACATACGGTTTACGATGATCGCGTATGTAGAGTCGCTGGGAGCTTCGAAGGAAGAGTATATGAAGAAGATAGGAGATTATGCGCAGGAGATGAATATAGAACCGGACGAAGTGCCTGCGTATTTCGTAAATATGCTCCAGGCGGCGTTTGAGATAAGGGAGCAGGCGAGCAGCAGCCAGAACAGGAAGCTGATCAGCCGGGCGATCGCCTACATTGATGAGAATTATATGCACGACAGTCTGTCACTTAATACGGTGGCGGCAGAGGCGGAAGTAAGCGCCAACTATCTGAGCGCCGTATTCAGCCAGAGTATGAAGAAAACATTTGTAGAGTATGTTACTGAGAAGAGAATGGAAAAAGCAAAGAAACTTCTGAAGAGTACGTCTCTTTCCTCCGGCGAAATTGCCGCACGGACAGGATATAAGGATTCCCATTATTTCAGTTTTGTCTTTAAGAAGACGCAGGGGATGAGTCCCCGTGAATACCGTGCTGCCAGAAAAGAACAGTAACTCTAAACGGTAAAATTTGTACTTCCTTTCAGGTTCAGTTTCCATGGGACTTCCTGCGGACTCGCGGGAAGTCCTTTTAAACGCCGTACCATTGTCATGGCTGCGAGAGTTCCCATCTCGTGCGGCTTGTGAGAGAGTGTGGTGATCGACAGAGGGCCGTAATTGCTGAGATAAGTATTGTCGAAAGCAGCGACGGCCATATCTTCAGGAAGGTGGTATCCCGCAAGCCTGAGTTCACGGAGCAGATAGAAAGCGATCATATCATTGTAACAGACTACTGCAGTGCATGAACTGAGCGCTTCCCCTGCAATTTTCCTGAGAAACGAGCTGTCTTTTTCTTTCTCAAGGGAGAACTGATCACGGGAATCAAACCATCCGATTTTCTCGTCTGATATATTGAGGTGCAGGGAACGCATCGTCTCGATGAATCCCTGATAACGTTCGATGCTCTGCAGGTCGTCCGTTTTAAAGATGCCTCCGATGGAAGTGTGTCCCTGCTCCGCGAGATGGCGGACGAGCATGGCGCTCCCGGCAATGTTGTCGTCTTTTATATAAAGGCTGCCTGTCAGAGCTGGATAATAGTTGTGGAGAAAGACGAGCCCGGTTCCCTTTTTCATGAGTCGGCGATACAGGTCCAGATTAGGGCTGGGAAGAGCACTTTTGCATCCTTCTGCAATGATGCCGCGCGGCGGAGCGTCGAGCAGGCTGAGAAGAATTTCATATTCGGATTCCGTACGGCCGCCGGTGATATAAACATGCGGAGTAAAACCGTTTCCGGACAGCTCTGCCCGGATATCCGCGAGGACTCCGGGATAGATGTATTCCTGATCATCGGAGATCAGAATGGCGACCGTATTTTTATTCTGATCGGGAAGGACGCCTGTTATGTAAGATCCGCTGCCCTGCTTTCTCACGATCAGATTTCCTTTTTCCAGAACAGCCAGCGCCTGTCTGACCGTCTGGCGGCTTACGTGGTATCTCGAGCAAAGTTCCTGTTCAGTGGGCAGCTTCTCTATTCCTGCCCTGATATTTTTCCCTATCATTTCTTTCAGTTCCCCGGCGAGCCATTTATACTTGATTGACATGTTGAAATTCTCCTTTAATTTTTTACTTTTAATTCCGAAAAAGTAAAAAAATACCGATTTTAAAATCAGAAAATAAATAATTTTTTAACCTTATATTCATCTGTATGAAATGTGCACAGTAAATGAAAATCATACGAAGTATCCCAAAGGTTTGCCCAAGACAGTACAAATCTAAAAAAATCATACCTATTTCCAAGAATATTAAACTTAAGATATAATTTGTACTTAAAATAAATAATATCATACATAATTTGTATTGTAAATATCTTATAAATCCCTGAAACATAAGGTTTTCTGATTGTTTCTAAATTGTCCGGATGTTATCCTATACACACAGGGACAGAACGTTCCAGAATATACGGTCCGCAGAAGGGCGGAAGAAAACTCAGTAAAAGGGAGGAAACAAAATGAAAAGAAGAATTGCAGCATTATTAATGTCAGCAGCAATGGTAGCAAGCCTTGTAGGGTGCGGCGGAGGAAATACCGGATCATCATCCTCAGGATCAGGTGATGCGGCAACAGCGGAAGATTCCGGCAGCGGAGATCTGATCAAAGTCGGCATTATCAACAATGACCCGAACGAGTCCGGATACCGTACAGCGAACGACAACGATATGAAAGAAAAGTTCACAAAAGAGAACGGCTATGACGCTTCATTTGCATACAGCTTAAAGAATGATGAGCAGATCACAGCGGCTCAGCAGTTTATCCAGGACGGCGTTGATTATCTTCTTCTTTCCGCAGCAGATACAGCCGGATGGGATACAGTTCTTCAGGATGCACAGAATGCAGGTACAAGAGTAATCCTCTTTGACCGTGTAATCGATGCAGATGAAAGCCTGTATGAAGCAGCCATCATATCTGATATGGATAAAGAAGGCGAAACAGCAGTTAACTGGCTGAGAGATCAGGGACTCGATGAGTACAATATCATCCACATCCAGGGTGTTATGGGATCAGCGGCACAGCAGGGACGTACAGGAGCTCTTAACGATGCGGTTGAGTCCGACGGCTGGAATCTGGTAACACAGCAGGCAGCTGACTGGAACGCAGAGACAGCACAGCAGATTGTTCAGTCCGTAATCGACTCCGGCGAGGACTTCAATGTAATCTACGCTGAGAACGACGATATGGCAAGAGGCGCAGTTGCGGCACTTGATCAGGCTAACATTTCACACGGTGTTGACGGCGACGTTATCATCATGGGATTTGATACAAACACATGGGCTCTGGAAGAACTGCTTAAAGGAAACTGGAACTATGACGGACAGTGCAATCCGTATCAGGCTTCCTATATCGACGAAGTAATCCAGACAATCGAGAGCGGCGGAACAGTAGAGCAGAAGACAATCTACCTTGAGGAGCAGGGCTTCGACGCAACAACGATCACACAGGAAGATATCGATAACTACGGTATCTAAATACCGGACGGTCACAGACGCCGGAAATACATAAAGGTATAAAAGCACGCGGCGCGGCGGAACAAAAAGAAGTACGTCTGCGCCGCATTTTTTCTAAAAAAGGTTGAGAGGTGAATATACTGGTGAAAGAAAAATCTGTACTCGAAATGAGAGGCATATGTAAGTACTTTCCCGGAGTGCGCGCCCTGCACAAAGTGGACTTTACACTGTGTGAGGGTGAAATCCATGCTCTGATGGGAGAAAACGGCGCCGGAAAATCAACACTGATCAAAGTTCTTACAGGAGTATATGAGAAAGACGAAGGAGAAATCTACCTGAAAGGTTTGGATAAACCTGCAGTGATCCATTCTCCGCAGGATGCGCAGAATCTGGGTATAAGTACCGTATATCAGGAGATTACGCTCTGCCCGAACCTGACGGTTGCCGAAAACATGTATATCGGACGTACCAAAGGAATCGGACAGAAATGGAAGAAGATGAACAGGGATGCAGACAAGATCCTCAAATCACTTGGCATCCCGGCAGAGGCGACACAGCAGCTTTCCAGCTGCTCGATTGCGGTACAGCAGATGGTAGCCATCGCGCGCGCCGTGGATATGGAGTGCAAGGTGCTTATCCTTGACGAACCTACATCCTCACTGGATGACAACGAAGTTGAGAAGCTGTTCGGACTGATGAGGGATCTGAAAGCAAAAGGAGTGGGTATTATATTTGTTACCCATTTCCTTGATCAGGTGTATGAGGTCTGTGATAAGATCACGGTTTTACGCGACGGCCAGCTTGTTGGAGAATACGAGATCGAGAAGCTGCCTAGAGTCCAGCTTGTGGCGAAGATGCTCGGAAAAGAGCTCGACGATATGTCCGAGATACGTGACGAGAGTCTTGTATATCACGGGGCGGATGAGTCCGAATATGTAATTGAAGCGGAAGGGCTTCAGAGTAATGCCGGGATCAAGCCGTTTAATTTCCATATTAAGAAAGGCGAGGTCAACGGATTTGCCGGACTGCTCGGTTCCGGACGAAGCGAATGTGTACGTGCCATCTTCGGCGCAGATCATGTGACCGCCGGTTCTGTAAAAGTAAAAGGAAAGAAAGTAAAAATATCAAAACCGATAGATGCAATGAAGCATGGAATCGCATATCTCCCGGAAGACCGTAAAGTGGATGGCATCGTCGGAGATCTTTCTGTGCGTGACAATATTATCCTTGCCCAGCAGGTTCTGCGCGGATTCTTCCGTCCGTATTCCAAGGCGGAGGCGAACAAGATCGCGGAGGAGTATATCAAACTCCTTGACATTAAGACAGCTTCTACAGACACACCGATCAAATCGCTCTCCGGCGGAAATCAGCAGAAAGTTATCCTTGCGCGCTGGCTGCTGACACATCCGGATTATCTTATTCTGGATGAGCCTACCAGAGGAATCGATGTGGGAACAAAAGTGGAAATCCAGAAACTGGTGCTTAAGCTGGCATCTGAAGGAATGAGCGTTACATTTATTTCTTCGGAGACAGACGAGATGCTCCGCACATGTTCACGTCTTATCATTATGAGAGACCGCAAAGTTGTGGGTGAGATATCAGGAAATGAGCTGACACAGAACAGCATCATGAGTACGATCGCCGGAGGTGACACAGAATAATGCAAAAGACAAATACGAATAAAAAAAGTATAGGTCAGATGTTAAAAAATCTGACAAGAAAACAGATATTTATCCCGATCGTAGCTCTGCTGCTGCTGGCCCTGTTCAATCTGATCATGGACCCGGGGTTTTATCAGATCAAATTCGGTTATAACAGTGCCGGAAACCCGGTTCTGTCGGGATATATTATTACAATCCTTGACAACGGTTCGGAGCTTGCGATCCTTGCCATCGGAATGACGCTTGTTACAGCGGCGACCGGCGGACAGGATATCAGTGTCGGCGCGGCGATCGCCATCGCCGGAAGCGTGATCCTGCGCGTACTCTGCGGCACGGAGGCAAGACCGGAAGAGCTTCAGGCGCCGATCATCGTCGCGTTCCTTGCAGCCTGTGTGGTATCTATGCTGTTTGGCGCATTTAACGGTATTCTGGTAGCCCAGTTTAAGATCCAGCCTATGGTCGCCACGCTGATCCTTTACACGGCGGGACGTAATATTGCGGCATGGATCAATCAGAACCAGCTTCCGATCGTCAGTGACGATACATTCGGATACTTTGGCGGAATGATTCCGGGAATCCCGATCCCGACTCCGGTATTCATTGCGATCGCATGTATCGTTATCACTGCTCTGGCACTGAAATTTACGAATCTGGGACTTTATACCCAGTCAGTAGGAATCAATGAGAGTTCCTCCAGACTGAACGGACTGAATCCGAAATTCATCAAGTTCATCACGTTCGTCATCCTTGGACTCTGTGTAGCGGTTGTCGGACTGATCAAGGTAAGCCGTCTGTCTACGATCAACTATTCTGTTATCGCGAAAGACATTGAGATGGACGCCATCCTGGCAGTCGCACTTGGCGGAAACGCACTGAGCGGCGGTAAATTCAACATGCCGGCTTCGATCATGGGCGCATACACAATTCAGTTCCTGACGACAACTTTGTATAAATTCAAAGTCGCGTCAGAGGCGCTTCCGGCATATAAGGCTGTAGTCGTGATCATCCTGGTGGTTATGAGTGCGCCGATCGTTAAAGAGCGTCTTGCTTCCCTTGGAAAGAAGTTAAGAGCGCACAATGCAAAGGAGGTCGGCTGATATGGCATTATTTACGAAAGAATCTGCAGCTGCGGGGCAGATGCAGAAGAGAAAGAAGATTACAGATGCAAATCTGCTTCTGATCATAACAATAGCAATATTCCTTATTATGTATATCGGCGCC
>DWWI01000052.1 GCA_019119745.1 Candidatus Mediterraneibacter gallistercoris
TAGTGGAAGTACCATACGAACAGCGCGCCGCTCTCGATCATCATATCGTAGAAGGCTTCGCTGCTTACATCCTCAAAGTTCTGGCTCGTGTAACATACTGAGATACCGAACGGCAGCTTATGCTCTTTCATCAGCTCCATTGCATGGCGTACTTTGTGGTAGACTCCCTCGCCGCGGCGTCCGTCGTTTGCTTTCTCAAATCCCTCCAGACTGATCGCCGGCACGAAGTTCTTCACTCTGAGCATCTCCTGACAGAACTCTTCATCAATCATCGTTCCGTTTGTAAACGCGAGGAACTCGCAGTCCGGATGCATCTCACAGATTTTAAAGATATCTTTCTTGCGCACTGTAGGCTCCCCGCCGGTATAGATATACATATAGGTGCCCAGTTCCTTGCCCTGACGGACAATAGAATCAATATCTTCCAGACTCAGATTATACTGATGACCATATTCTGCTGCCCAGCAGCCTGTACAGTTCAGGTTACATGCTGTCGTAGGATCCAGCAGGATCGCCCACGGGATATTGCAGTTATATTTCTTTGCCATCTCCTCCTGGGTTGCGCTTCCTTTCAGGCTTGCATTTGTAATAAAGTTCTGGAAAAATGATCTGCGCACGCCCGGATCCAGCTCATAGAGCCTTAAAATAAGCTGATACCAGTTATTCTTCTCTTCAATAGATTTTCTGATCGCGTTTCTCTGGCTCGTATACCAGTCCTTGGGCATAAAACGGTCTACAAAGGCCATCAGTTTCGGGATATTCTCCTCCGGATTGCCTTCAAGATAATTAAGAGCCTGATTTACTGTAAATTCCTGCATTGTTTCTTTGATTGACTTTCCCATTTGTAGTTCTCCCTTTCTGTTCGTCTTCTGTAAAATGTATTTGATGTCTGCATGATTTATCACCGCAGGGAGACTTAAGCCCCTCTGCCGGTACACATCGGCTGCAGATCTTGCTGTGTATTATAAAGAGCACCGTTATGCGGCGTTGAGTATATTCATAAATTCTTCTCCAGTGATCGTCTCTTTGTCATAGAGATAATCTGCCAGCTGATCCAGTTTTTCCCGGTTGTCCGCAAGGATCTTCGCTGCTTTCTCATGCTGCTTTTTCACCAGTTCCACCACCTGGCGGTCAATCTCCGCCTGAGTTTCCGCGGAACAGCTCAGTGATGTGTCGCCGCCCAGATACTGATTGGTCACGGTCTCCATGGCCACCATGTCAAAATCTTTGCTCATGCCGTATCTGGTGATCATGGACCGGGCAAGCTTTGTCGCCTGCTCGATATCGTTGGAAGCGCCGGTCGATGAAGAATGGAATACCAGTTCCTCGGCCGCTCTTCCTCCGGTCAGTGTGGCAATCTTATTCTCCAGTTCTTCCTGACTCATCAGATAATGATTGCCTTCCTCCACCTGCATTGTATAACCAAGAGCTCCTGAAGTACGTGGAACGATCGTAATCTTCTGAACCGGAGCCGAATTGCTCTGCTTTGCAGCCACAAGGGCATGTCCGATTTCATGATAAGCGACCACCCGTTTCTCTTTATCTGTAAGGATTGCATTTTTCTTCTGATATCCTGCGATGACGACTTCGATGCTCTCCTCCAGATCTGACTCAGTCACATAATGTCTGTTCTCCCTTACCGCACGCAGCGCCGCCTCATTGATAATATTGGCAAGCTCTGCTCCGGATGCTCCGGACGCCATACGGGCGATCTTGTTGAAATCTACGGACTCGTCCAGCTTTACTTTCTTCGCATGGACTTTCAGTATCTCCTCACGGCCTTTCAGATCCGGAAGCTCTACCGGTACCCTCCGGTCGAATCTTCCCGGTCTTGTAAGTGCCGGGTCAAGGGATTCCGGACGGTTTGTCGCTGCAAGAATAATAACGCCGTTGTTAGATTCAAAGCCGTCCATCTCGGTCAGGAGCTGGTTCAGTGTCTGCTCCCTCTCATCATTGCCTCCCACGCGGCCGTCACGTTTCTGACCGATGGCGTCGATCTCATCGATAAATACGATACAGGGCGCCTTTTCCTTCGCCTGCTTGAACAGATCACGTACTTTCGACGCGCCCATGCCGACAAACATCTCTACGAATTCGGAGCCCGACATAGAGAAGAACGGCACATTTGACTCGCCGGCAACAGCTTTTGCAAGCATCGTCTTACCGGTTCCCGGAGGTCCTACAAGAAGGATGCCTTTCGGCATGGAGGCTCCGATCTCTCTGTATTTTGCAGGATTATGAAGATAATCCACAATCTCTGACAGGTTTTCTTTCGCCTCATCTTCTCCGGCCACATCGGAAAAACGAATGCCCTCCGAAGATTTCACATATACCTTGGCGTTGCTCTTCCCCATTCCGAAGATCATGGAGTCGGGTCCTCCGCTGGCACGGTTCATCAGTTTTCTCGACATATACTGGCCGATTCCGATAAAGATAACGATCGGAAGGATCCACGAAAGAAGGAAGGACAATACCGGTGACATCTGCTCGATGATCTGCCCCGAGAATTTTGCTCCTGATTCATACAGTCTCTCGGTCATTCCCGGATCTTCCACCATTCCGGTCTTATAGACCTGATCTCCGTCTTTATTCGTAAAGATCACTTCATTATCTTCCTGATTGATCTGTACCTGACCGATCTCCTCTTTCTCTGTCATCTTAATAAATGTATCGTAACCGACTTCCTTTACCTGACGTTCCGCTGCCCACGGCATAAACAGGAAATTAAACAGAAGCAGAACTGCCAGAACAATTACATAATAATAGATCAGTGGTTTTCTCGGTTTCTTTACTTCTTGCATACTGCCGCCTCCTCTTTTATCTGTCCTTTTCTTCTATTGTCTGCTTTATCACTGTCCGGTAATTTCTGACCGTCAAGTGCGCTCAAAGCAGAAATCAGTGCCTGCTGCATGGCAAGCGTGGCAAAATCCATAGCAAACTCCGCATAAAGCATTCCCGCCTCACTCTCATCCTCTTCCGGACTGCTTTCAGCGGAATGAAGATCTGATATGACCTGTTGTTTCAGCTCGTCTACCCTTCTCCTGTAGTCGAGCTGCACCTGTGTCAGCTTTGTCACAGCCGGAGAGCGGCACGACTTCGCTTTTTCTTCCATCAGCAGTGAGTTTTCCGCATACTCTTCTCTGGCTTTCTCCAGTTCGGAATGGATCTTGTCCCTTCCGCCCCGCTCACAGGTCCGGATCCTGCACTGCAGTTTTCCGTACTGCTCTTCCATTTCATACAATTTATAGGCAAATACGCTTTCATCAATATTCATAGAAAGACATCCTCCTTTCTACGTCTTACGGAACCTACATTTTTTATATAGCAAATATGTAACTTGATTGCGACTCTCAATTTTTTAAATCTGTATTGACAAATCTTTGAATCTGTAAAAAATTCTGACAGATCAGAGATTTTGTAAAGACAGGAAAACAGAATTATAAGTGGTATCTCCGCCTTAAAACAGCTATATTGAAATTACCGGAAAGGGAATAAACAGATAACAACTAACGAATAACTAGATAAAAGATAAAGGAGAAATGACGTATGAGATGGTTTGATTCAGATTTTGATTATGTACAGGAACTCATAGATACATGGAACAGCAGAAGAAAGAAAATACGTACTGCATATATTATTATAGCGGCAGTCCTGCTCATCGCAGGAATACTGACCGCTGTATTCCCGGTAAGCATCTTTGCTGTCATGCAGTATTTTGCGGCGGCCGCAGTAATCGTGATCGGCATATACCACTTTGTCACATTTGCGTCCATGACTTATTATTTCAGAGATTATATGCTGCTTCTTTCAGGTATACTGAACGTACTGATCGGCATCATGCTGTTCTTCATGCCGGTCGCCCTGACAGTGCAGGTAATCACTTTCCTGCTCGCCTTTCTGCTGATCTTCAGCGGAGCGGAGAAACTCTCTCTTGCCTCAAGGCTCAGGTACTTCCGCATCCCTCATACAGGGAGTATGACGTTCAGCGGCGTGCTCAACATTATCCTTGCAGTCATATTTCTGCTGCTGCCCTTTGTCTCGGCGCTGGCGCTGAACTACATCCTCGCCGCTTACCTGATCATCGTGGGGATCGCTCTTTTGATCGAGGCTGCAGGTATGCATAAGATCAGCCTTTGACCGGAAAATCAGTAACAGAATTTAAAGGAGATATAGCCAGATGAATCAGATGGAACAAAATGACGATATCATACATCACACTCGAAACAGAAAGAAGGACCGTATCCAGATCCTGACTACCCTCAACGGGGCCTATCTTCCCCGGCTTCAGGTGCTTCTCACCTCCATCCGCGTAAGCCAGCCGGAAGAGGCTGCAGATATCTGGCTGATGCACAGCGGCATCCCGCAGGAGGATCTGGAGCCCGTTGTCCGGCAGTGCGCCGTAATAGGATACGGATTCCATCCTCTCATGATCGACAGTACAGCTTTTGCCGATGCGCCTGTCAGTCGCCAGTATCCCCGTGAAATGTACTACCGTCTTCTGGCTCCGTTTTTCCTGCCCGGACATCTGCACCGCATCCTGTATCTGGATCCGGATATCCTTGTCATCAACCCGCTCCGCCCGCTCTGGGAGACGGATCTGAAAGGCTGCCTGTTCGCGGCGGCCGCGCACACGGGAAAAACCGAACTGGCTAATAATATCAACCAGATCCGCCTCGGTACAGATCACCCGTATTTTAATTCAGGTGTACTGCTGATGGACCTTGACCGCGGAAGGCAGGAAATCAATGCATCAGAGATCTTCAACTATACAAGAGAACACGCAAAAGAACTTCTCCTGCCGGATCAGGATATCCTGAATGCCATGTACGGCCGGCGTACGCTGGAGATTGATGATTCAATCTGGAACTATGATGCCCGCAACTACAATACTTATCTCTTAAGGAGCGGCGGCATATGCGACATGGACTGGGTAATGGGAAATACAGCCATCCTGCATTTCTGCGGAAAGTCCAAACCGTGGCAGAAAGGATATATCCACAGATTCGGCATACTGTACAAACACTATGCAAATCTCACAGAACAAAACAGGAGCAGACAGTAATGTCCGCTCCTTCTTCATTTGCAATATTCTCAATCATGTTTTCCCGGAAACATCTTTCCCGTGATGATCTTTTCCATCTGTATGACCAGCTTTTCCTCATTCAGGTTTGGTTTTTCCATATACTGCAGCAGGACTCCCACCATTCCGCAGGCATAAAACCTCAGCATCACTTCCAGATCATCCACGCTCAGGTCAAGCTCCGGAACCTTACTGCGCGCTATCTGCGCCAGATATACGGTTACCGCCTCGACAAGCATCCCCTCGATCTGAACCCAGCGGCGGGAATAGAGCAACCGCTCGAATTTTTTCCTGTTCTGCCGCACAAACGCGACATAAGTGGTCAGTGCTCCCAAACGGTCTTCTTCATTCAGGCTCTTCTGCACCAGCTCCTGCGTGGCACGTCGGAACGTCCACTCCAGCACATCCATAATATCTTTAAAGTGATAATAAAATGTCTGCCTTGAGATATGGCATTCCGCGATCAGCTTTGTCACCGTAATTTTATCTATGTCTTCCTTATCCAGCATCTGGGAAAAGGTATCTGCAATCACTGCTTTCATGTCTTCTCTCATATAAACACCTCTTCTGTGATGCTATTTTATTATACCTTTTCCAAAGAAACAAGTAAAAAATTTATCATTTTGCAAGCCAGATCGGGTTACTCCATGCAGTTTTTCCGTTCTTGTCCGTACATTTTACCCGAACATAAGTCTCATGACCCTTCAGTTCGTATTCTCCGTGCTCAATCGTATCGTCATAAGATCCGCACACTCTGGAAATACCGTCATTTATATCATTTCCAGCAACAAAGTCAATCCTGTAGACCGGACTGCAGTCAACGTAGGCCACATTGTCTCTGATTCCCCAGTCACGAATCTCCGGTCCCGATGATGAATAATAATTTCCTGCCAGCATATTCTGTACAATATCTTCATGCGTCAGCCTCTCTGCTTTGACCACGATGTAGCCTCCGCATGCGTCATCGAAATTTCCTTCATTATGATTGTCGTCCGATGCAAAAGCAAAAATTTTCTTTCCTTCTCTTAACATCACATCGAAATATGTTTCATCATATCCGGTATTACTTTCATTAACTGTATTATAGTTATAAATCTCAAGTGCCCAGATTCCTTCTGTATTTATAAATTCCTCTTCTCTCACTCTCGACCATATCGGATGATTGTATGTAGCTACCATACCGTGCTGTATCATTTCATCCGCCAGTTTCTGGGCAGCCGCAGCCCCGTCCCATTGTCCGTAATATTTATGCACCGGATGGATCTCATTGTGCTGATACAATGGAAGGACCGCATTTCTCTGCATCTCCTCTGTGCCGAGAATGCCATGAATGTGATGTACTTTTTTTCTTCTCCCGGAAACCTCATCATAATAAAGGATTGCGGACGCTTCAAGCCCCGGCAGGATAATGAAGTCATCACAGTCAAATTCCGCTCTGTAATCCGTATACTTATCATGTTCGGAAAAGCACAGAAAGTTGTATCCATGCTCTTTAAAAAGCTTTACAGACTGTTCAGGGGTAAGCATTCCATCAGAATTCACCGTATGGCTGTGAAGATTCCCCTTGTACCAGTTTCCTTTTTCCGAAAATCCGCGTATTGTAATTTTATCCACTTTTTTCCTCCTTGCCGCCCGGTCTTAAAGCCGCACACAGTTATGATCGGCCACTCCTACATTGATCTTCTCACCCACATTAAACATAGACATACTCCGGAACAGCACGTCTGCATACACTTCCACGCCATTGATATCAATATGGTAGCGGAGCACATTTCCTCTTGGCACATAGTCAATGATCGTTCCGTTCATACGGTAATCTTCCGTCGTGATCGTATCCTTGGACAGCAGGAAAGTCTCAGGACGGATTGCAAACTGTCCGCTGTTCCATTTCTTTCCTGTAATTGCTTCCATGGCATTCGCATCCAGAATATTATAATTTCCGATGAATCCTGCCGCAAAAGTCGTCTCCGGTTTTGTATAAACTTCTACAGGACTGCCCGACTGTTCAATAACGCCGTCATGGAACAGGTGTATCACATCAGACATTACCATTGCCTCATCCTGATCATGGGTTACGAACACAGACGTCAGACCAAGATCTTTGTGTATTCTCCGAATGCTCGTCTGAAGAGATTTTCTCAGTTTCGCATCAATAGCACTCAGAGGTTCATCCAGAAGCAGCACTTTCGGCTGCATCACAATTCCTCTCGCAAGAGCGACCCTCTGTTGCTGTCCTCCGGAAAGATTTCCCGGGTACTCTTTTTCTTTTCCTTTTAACTCTACCATATCAATGGCATCTCTTACACGTCTTCCAATCTCATCTGACGGAAGTTTCTGAAGTTTTAATCCGAAAGAAAGATTCTCTTCTACCGTCATATTCGGGAAAAGGCTGTACTGCTGGAACACCATTCCGATATTACGGTCCTTTGGATCTTTGTTTGTAATATCCTCACCGTCCAGCAGTATCTGTCCCCCTGAGATCTGCTCAAGTCCTGCGAGACAGCGGAGCAGCGTACTCTTTCCACATCCGGAAGGGCCCAGAAGTGTAACAAAATCACCTTTCTGGATTTCCAGATTGATTCCCTTTAACACATGATTATCACCATAAAATTTATCGATATTTTTAAATTCAATATAAGCCATTTTCTTTATCTGTCCTTTCTGTCTTTGCCCTTCGACTGCAGGAAAAATGCACAAGCCGAAATGATCAGAGTTACGAGGAAAAGTATAACGATCACGGCGCAGGTCCTCTGCCCGGATTTTTTCATTACATCATATAAATACATCTGTGCTGTCATAAACTGTCCGCCCGCCAGTGTATTAATGATAACGAAATCACCAAATACAATTGCCATCGCCAGCATGACTGAAATTGTGACACCGCTCATAATATTCGGAATAACGACGCGGAAGAATGCGTAAAACTTGCTCGCTCCCAGCATCTGCGCCGCCTCGATAAGCCTTGGCGCCCCGACACCGTTCAGATTATTTCTGATTCCCCGATATACATAGGGAAGGATTACAACCATATAAGTCGCAACAAGCATGAACATTCTGTCTCCGAAAGGTTCCGGCGCACTGCTGTAAAGCGACAGAACGCAGATTGGAAGGATGACGCCCTGGATTGCATACGGAATCGTACACAGAATCTGAATCATTTTATCCCATTCCGGATGGTAGACAACTACCACATACATCGCCAGCAGTACAAACACTGTACACAGCACGATCGGAACAATAGAAATAATAACCGTACGCCCGACTGCTTTCCAGAACAGAGGATCAGTAAACAGCTCTGTATAAGCTCCCAGAGTAAAACCTGTCGGCATCACGTCGATCCACTCCTGAAAAAGGGAGTAAATCAGCGTCATTACCAGTGGGAGAAGCAGATACACTATAATTACAATAATCGCAATCTTTGATCCTGCATTGCGTTTCTTTTTTTCTGTATTCATCAGCGTCTCCCCCCTTTCTTTGGAGTCATCTTATTCTGTACGCCAATGGCGATCACCATGAAGACCATCATGATGACTGCAATCGCACTTCCGAACTCCGGTCTCTGTATGATATCGCCGACGAACTGTTCCGACAGACGGATCGGAAGCAGTGATACATTGTTCATCAGCAGTGCATAGGCAGACGCATAAGCTGCCAGTGCGTTGGCAAACAATACAGAAAATGTTCCCAGTATACTCGGCATCAGTACTGGGATGCCGACTTTCCTCCAGAATGTCATCCGGCTGCCGCCCAGAAGGGCAACCGCTTCTTTCCACTCTTTTCTGATCGAATCAAATGCCGGGATCAGCAGGAGTGTGGACAGGGGGATTTGGAAATATACATATATCAGCAGAAGTCCCCATACAGAATACAGGGGGAACTCCGCCAGAAATTCAATTCCGTAATTCGCGCCGATCATCGTCATGACACCGATGTTTCCAAACATAATGATATATGCAAACGCCAGCGGTACGCCCGAAAAATTTGATACCATATTCAGAATACTCATGAATACCTGCTTCAGTTTACCTTTTTCCTCATGGACTGCTTTTGCACCGATAAATGCCACGAGCAGCCCGATAACCGAAGAAAGAATCGAGATGAGCAGACTGTTGACTATGGCCTGCTGATACAGTTTTCCGGTAAATATATTAATATAGTTATCAAGTGTAAATCCCATGTCTCCTCCCTCCGGGAAGAAACTTCTGATGACCGTAAAAATGACCGGTATGATCTCAAACAGAAGACATAGCAGCAAAAACGGCACCAGCGCAAATATGTATGTTTTCTTTTGTGTTTTCATATTAACCTCACCTTTTACATAAAACGGACCGCTGCACTTTATGCAGCAGTCCGGTCATCCGTCAATACATTTTATTGTGCGTAAGCTACAACCTCTTCCTGCCACAATGTTCCGATCGTCTGCGCGGTCTCGTCCCATGCATCCTGATCTTCTACCATTCTCGCGTTTGCATACTGGCTGTCGTCCAGGAGTTTTGAAGCCACATCGTCCGGAAGCTCCACATCCTCACGTATCGGTGTTGCATAACCTTTTGCAAGATTGATCTGTCCCTCATCACTTAAAATGTATTCTCTCGCAAGAGCCGCAGCACACGGATGCTTTGAATATTTGTTGATAATTGTAGCATATCCGGTCTGGATAGATGCCTCAGACGGGATAAAAACTGTAAAGTCTGCATCCGGATTATTCTCTACAAACTGCTCTCTGTAACCAAGAGCGTTGAAATCCCATAAGAAAGCTACTCCGACTTCTCCTTTCTCGATACGTGCCTGAGTAAACTCGCCGAGGTCAAGTCTTCCCTGCTCAGCAATCTGTCTGAAGTAATCAAGTCCCGGCTGAATGTTGCTTTCATCTCCGCCGTAAGCAATTGCTGCAGCAAGGACTGCATACTGAGCCTGAGTGGCAGCCTGCACGTCTCCGACTGCAACTATATAATCACCGTTTAAGATATCTTCAAAAGATGTAGGTGTGTCTTTTACGATCTTGTTGTTAACAATAACAGACATTGTGCCGTAATATCCTATGATCCAGTCTCCGTCATCGTCTTTCGCCCAGTCCGGAATCGAATCCCAGTAGCTTGTCTTATACGGAAGTGTAACTCCCTGCTCTTCCGCTACCGGTCCGAATGCCTGTCCTACATCACCAATATCCTTCGTAGCATCTGTCCCCTCTGTCTCAAACAGCGAAATTTCTTCCGCAGAAGACATATCAGTATCCACATGCTCAATCCCGTACGTATCTGTGTACTCCTGCCATGTTTCACCCCAGTTGGCCCATGTATCAGGCATCGCCGCAGATGCAAGTTCTCCCTCTTCTTTTGCCTGTGCTTCAATCTCTTCCAGAGTCATACTGTTCAGATCAACTGTTTCAACCGGTTCATCAGAACCGCATCCTGAAGCGATTGCCGCAGTAATACAGACAAGCAGCAACGCACTTATTATTCTTCTTTTCATTCCTGTTCTCCCTTTTTCAACTTCTTTTCTTTTGAATTACCGAGATACATTATAGGAAAATGATGTAAAATAATCACCAACGGAACGTTAAGTCATTGTAAGTTCAGGTTAAATTTTATTTTTCTTGCCTCCGGAGTATTGGCCACTCCGCCTTCCCCTGTCTCTTTTAAAGAAATATGCATACTCTCCCCTACTTCTTTCATCGCATCGATGACCTGATCCGGCGGGATTCTACTTACAATTCCGGCAAGAGCCATATCTGCGCTTGAAACGGCATTAACCGCACCTATCACATTCCGCTTAACGCAGGGCACTTCAACCAGTCCCGCCACCGGATCACAGACAAGCCCGAGAAGATTTTTGAGCGCCATAGCAGCCGCATGTGCGATCTGCTCTGCCGTTCCTCCCCTGAGGGATACCAGCGCCCCCGCAGCCATTGCCGATGCCGAGCCGATTTCAGCCTGACAACCGCCTGCCGCACCTGCAATAAAAGCCCGGGACGCAATAACCTGCCCTATCCCTGCGGCTGTATACATTGCCTCCGTGATCTCAGTATCCGATGCTGTTTTTCGGCTGTATATCGGAAGGAGCACTGCCGGAAGCACACCGCAGGCTCCGGCAGTCGGCGCTGCGACAATCCGGTGCATACAGGCATTCGACTCGCCCATCTCCAATGCCTGTGCAATCACTTCGGACATAAAATCCCCGCTCAGCGTATCGCCTTTTTCCATATAACTCCTCATCTGACCGCCCATGCCCCCTACAAGACCGCTGCGCGATTTCTGATCCTTATCGTAAGAATCTCCCGCTGCTTTCATAGCATTCCACATCTTCTGCATCATCTGAAAGGACGCCTGCTCTGTTACTTCCCGTTCCTCCATATCTGAATACTGTACCGCCTTCCAAAACGGAATACCTTCGCTGTTACACCTCTGTGTGATCTCATTTAAAGATGAATACGACATTACACTTCCTCCCCACGGATATACATAATACGCTCAATACCTTCCAACTTCTCCAGCATGGAGACTGTTTCCCGAGGAACCGTCTGATCTGTCTCTATCACCATTACTGCAAGTCCGCCCCTCTTATCCCGATAAAGCTGCAGAGTCGCAATATTAACATTCTTCCGCGACAAAATACCTGTTACTTCCGATACCATACCCGGACTGTCCTGATTGTGTATAATCAAAGTCGGACAGGAACCTGTACAGTGTACTTCCGTATCATCCAGTTTATCGATCATAATCCGGCCTCCGCCAAGCGAGGATGCCTGTATTTTTATTGACAGTCCTGTTTTCCCTTCCACTTCCAGTACAGCCGTATTCGGATGTGCCCCTGGGAGCCGTATATTTGCAAAAGAAAAAGACAGCCCCTCCTGTTCTGCCAGTTCAAAGCTGTCCGGTATGCGCATATCATCCGGCTTCATACCAAGAAGCCCTGCGATAAGCGCCCGGTCTGTTCCGTGTCCGCTCCCTGTCGCTGCAAATGAACCGCTCAAGCTGATCATGGCATTCACAGGCTCTTCTCCCAGCATTGTCCTTGTAACATACCCTATTCTGACCGCTCCCGCCGTATGGGAACTGGACGGGCCAACCATAACAGGGCCGAGAATATCAAATATGTTCATCTTCTATTTCTCCATTCTAATAATTTTAGCCGCAACATGGCGTCATATTCGTCCGACAGACATATTCAAGTGTAATTCTAACAGATATCTTTTCCCGGTTGTATTACATCCATGTAAAAAACACGTAAAAATGCCGGACAGAATTAATACTTCTAACTCTGTCCGGCACTTGTCCGAAGACGCCGCTTCAAAAATATGTTTACCTGCGGTATCTGTTCTTATTCTTCAATTCCCAGCGTAGCCATCATCACAGCCTTGATCGTATGCATACGGTTCTCTGCCTCGTCAAACACTTTAGACTGTTCGGACTCGAACACTTCATCCGTCACTTCCATATCTTCTATATTAAAACGCTCGCCCATTTCTTTTCCGATCTTTGTCTTCAGGTCATGGAATGCCGGCAGGCAGTGCAGGAAAATTGCGCTGTCTTTTGCATTTGCCATCACTTCTTTTGTCACTTTATATGGAGAGAGCTCTTTAATCCTCTTCTCCCATACTTCGTCCGGCTCTCCCATGGATACCCATACATCTGTGTAGATAACGTCGGCATCTTTTGTTCCCTCTTTTACATCGGATGTCAGCGTGATCGTTGCACCTGATTCCTTTGCATACTCCTGACACTGTGCGACAAGCTCACATTTTTTACTATTTATACTGTTTATGATGGTTTAGACGGTTTTATGGTTTATATACTCTTTAATCATCTTATATACATATTCTGCATTATCTATCTGCTCTTCCGTATCATTCTTACTTGCAATAAACATATCATCATAGTCTGACGCGTTACGGATCGTGAATGCAGAGCCTATCATCTTAGATATCTCTGTGGGAAAGATACCTTCTTTAATGTATCTTCTTCTAAATTCAGCGATTACGCCACTGTGTTTACTTGAATCAAAATTGTCAAAAACAAGAACAGCTCTCATGGCATGAAAAATTGCATAATAAGCACGATTATTAGCAATTCTGTAATTACCTGCCTCAAACAACAGATGAGCTGCATCCAGATCTTCCCTTGCTCTCTCGATCCTATATTTCGCGTAGTCCTTCTGTAAGGAACTATATTCAGGCAATCTTCACACCTTCTCTCTCTACATTCTGATAGAATACAGATACAGGAATATACTTCTGATACACAGCATAATTCTGGATCACCGGTGCTAATACAACATCATAATCCAGATCAAGCTGATCTGATATATCCAAAATTAGTTTTCTCTCTGAACTGAGGCTTTCTAACGGTACATTTAACAGAATCAGAATATCTATATCGCTGTTGCCTTTAAAATCGCCCCGTGCACAGGAACCATAAAGTATGATCTCCTGCAGCTTAGTTCCATAGATTCTTTTTGCCTCCTGAGCAAACCTGTCTACAACCTCTCTGATTTTTTCTTCCGTCATATTATCACCTTCTTTGCCTGATTGTATCTTAATTATATCTTAGACTCTATAATTTGTATACACCACTTTTACACCACACCATCTAAATTTTCATAGCTTTCCATAAACTAAAAGCATCCGAAAATGGCGCAAATACGCCACTTCTGCACCTCATAAACAACAAAAGCCAAAATAAACTTTTTCATAATACATGCCGGGGACCGAGCCGATCGGTCACCCGGCATCCTCCCTTTTTACAGGTTTTTTCCGGGTACTGAGATATGAGATCAGTACCCGGTGATTTATGTCTGTTCTTAATTTACGCCGCACCCTTCTGCCGCTTATAGAAAGTATAAAAAGCGCATACCACGACAGCTGCTCCGATAGCAGCAAGTACCGCCAGAGCCCCGCCGTCGTACACATTCTCTTCCTGTACTTCCCGTTTTTCCCGATTTCCTGAGAATATCCTCCTGACCGGCTCAATGACGCTTCCCGCAAATCCGCTCTGCTCCCGGACCTCAAAAGAAATCTGTTCCACAGTCTCATTTCCCGCCAGATCATCTGCCTTTACATCAACTGTATATTGTCCGCTCTCCGTGATCTCATACTGAAAAACTCTGCTGTCCGCGCTGATCTTCTGCCTTTCCCGGTTAATATGAAGCTCCCGGATCCTTTCTCCTGTTCCATCAACCCATAAACTGAGGATCGCACTGCCATCATATTTTCCTCCATTCTCTGATCCCCCCCAGTGTATCACAGGAGGAGTATGATCAACCGTAAATGCAGCCTCCGCAAAGGATACGTTTCCTGCTGTATCCTCCGCCCTGACTTCCAGAAGTTTTTCGCCTTCCTCTGTCACAAGGTCTCCCGAGAAATATGGATTTCCATTCAGGTACATTACATAAGAGTATTCCGTAAGATCCTGTATCATCTCTTCTCTGCCGTAATTCCATTGAAAAAATCGTATATTTGCGCCATTCATCTGCTCCACATACTTTATGACCGGGCTGTCATGATCTATCGTAAAGGTTATGTTCTCCGCCGCCTCATGCCCGGCCGCATCCGCCGCCGTAACTATACACTCGTATATTCCGGACTCCTGCAGGTGCATCTCCTTCTTAAATACCTGTCCGGATCTGTCCCGAGGTTCAAGTGTCATGTCTGTAACTTCCTTTTTCTCCTCTCCGGGAGTCGTGCGAAAAATCCTCACTTTTCCTTCCGAAAGTATATTTTCTTCGGAGACACTGACCTCTATCACTGTATCTTCCCCTGTAATTGCTGCATCCCTGATTCCTTTTATACTTATCACCGGAGCCTTTGTATCTATAAAAACTTTCCCCATCCTGACCGAAGTATTCCCCGCTCTGTCCAATGCGTGAGCCATGATCTGAATTTCTTCCCCGTTCTGCGATGTTTCATCAACAGGAAAACTCAGGCTGTCTGAACAGACAGTACTCCCGTCAGGATATTCTTTTCTTCCTTCCGCCTGTCCGTTGACGTAATATGTTACGCTTTTAAGACCTGAAGAAAATCCGTACTTTTCTCCGGGCTCACACACTTCAAGCCGGACCGTGACCGCTCCATCATTCCACACTCCTTCTTCCTGCCCGCTATACATATTGATCAAAGGTGCCTCATCTTCGCAGCAGATCCAGGATGACTCAGATCCGGGGCCTTCTCTTCCGGAATTATCCACCGCATGGGCCGTGATCTTCCCCGCAAATCCTAATGGAATCTCAAATGTTCCATGTCCGCCTTCTATTCTTTTTCTCCTGTTTCCCGCCGTACATATAATCTCCCGGACGCCGGAAAACTTATCCGAAACACGTACCTCAATCTTAGTCGGTGATGAAAAATATCCGCCTGCCGGATCACGACAGGTAAAGGACACCTTCCCCGGCATGCTCTCATCCAGCCGGATCTTCTGTTCTTCCCGGTAAACTTCTGTTCCATCCTCAATCTTCTCCATCCACACCAGGAGATAATTTTCACCCTCCTCCCAGATTTCCCGAGACAGGACCTCTGTCACCGGTTCAACCTGGGTATTATCGATACCCGCTTCTTCTGATGTTTCCGGCTCCTCCGGAGGTTCCTCTTCCCCTGTCGTTTCCGGTTCTTCCGGCGCTTCTTCCCCCTCTGGCTCTGCCGGCTCCTCCGACATTTCCGTTTCTCCTGCCATTTCCGATCCTTCCGGCGCTTCTTCCCCCTCTGACTCTGCCGGCTCCTCCGGCATTTCTGTTTCATCCGGCGCTTCCGTTTCTTCGCTCTTGATCTGCAGTTCTCCCTCCGTTTCCTTCCCCGAAGGCGTTCTGATCAGATACCTGGTCACCGTATCAGGATCCATGTGGATGATCTTTACTTCCGGAGGATCCTGATACCACGATGTTCCCGATTCCAGCTCTGATATAACGAGCCGGGGAGGCTCATATTGTTCCGCCTCCTCTGCCAGAACAGATTTCCCCAAAAGCCAGCAGGAACCCAGAACACCGAAAAGCACGACTGTTCCTGCTGCCGGGAAGCTTCCCGAATATGCTGTTCTATTTCTTCTGTTCTTCCGTCTGTTTCTCCGTCTGTTCTTCATTCTGCTCCTCCTCTCCCTGTCTCTCCCTGTATTCTCCAACCAGTTCCTGTACTGCTTCTGATTCTCCCAGTTTTTCAAGAAGCTCTTCCCCTGTAAGCAGAGCGGCTGCATACTGCTCCTGTCCGGCTTCCAGTTTCATCTTGCGTATCCCCGCGCTTTCTATCATTTCATTTCTCTCTTCGATCTCCACTAAACGTCCGTATGCGCAAATCGCCTCCTCTGTCCGTTCTTCCCTTTCATAGGCAGCGGCAAGAGAACGGAGGATATCCCGCTCTAATTCCTGCCCCAGGATAAGTACCCTCTCATTTCCTTCCGCAGTATTTTCAAGAAGAAGCTCCTCCAGTTTCTTTGACGTGATATCCGCATATTCTTCCGCAGTATAAACCTGATCCGTTTCCTCTTCTTCCGATTCCTGTCTGTTCAGGAGCTCCTTGTCCTCCTCTGCGCTCTGTAACTCTGCCTCTTCCATCTCCCCCTGTTCCGCCGCGGTATGTATCGTAATACCTGCCAGGATCACAGCAGCTGCACACAGCAGAAAGAGTCTCATCCTCCCGACTTTTTTCACTCCTGTCCCGTGTATCTCCGGCAAGTCCTTTTCTACCTGCCGGAGATCTTCATAGCCTTTTTTCCTGTTTCCAACGCAACGGTCTATGACCCGTATCATCCTCGCCTCTTCAAGCCGGGTCAGGCGGGGGACCGGCTCCGTATACGCAAGCATGAACTGCATTGTCTTTCCATATCCGAAAAGATCAGCGGAAAGCCGGCCTCCGGATTTCCGGGACAGGACAGGCTTGACAAAATGCTCCCTTACTGCCCGAAGCTGCATTTTCTTCATAACAGCTTCATTTTCAGGGGAATCCGGATCAAGAAGACAGATCCGCTCTTCTTCCGTAACGACAATACTGTAAGGATTAAGATACAGATAACCTTTGCCGTTCCTGCACCTGCGGTACTGTTCCAGATTTTTCCCGATCTGCCGGAACCACTCAAAGAGCACCGCTTTCTCCGGTTCCGGATTATCTCTCAGATAGTAGACCAGCAGCTTTCCTTCCACGCAGTCCATACTCTGTCTGCAACGGGTTCCCTGATCGATAAAACGGAAAACTTCATACATCTCTGCCATATTCTTTTTTCTGCTGCAAATTTTCTGCGGGCCCTCATCGCCGCATACACATCTGTTTTCCAATCCATGTGAATCTCATCAGAACTGATACTGAATTGATATCGATTTTGAACTTTCTCTAACCAGACCGGTCAGGATATGTATATCATACTTGATACATCCGTGAAATGCAAGATGTTTTTCACCAGACCTATGCAGTAAAACGAAATCAAAAATACCGCCAGATCATCCTCGGATATTTTCCGGATGACCTGGCGGCACAGCCTGACCTGTCCTACTCCATTTCCTCAAGGCGTGACAGCGCCGCAGCCACTACCTTGTCCATATCATAGTATTTATAATCTCCCAGCCTTCCGCCGAAGATCACATTTTCTTCCTTCTCCGCAAGTTTCTTATACTCGGCAAAAAGAGCATTATTCTTCTCGTCATTGACCGGATAATAAGGCTCCATGCCTACGCTCCATTCAGAAGAATATTCTCTGGAGATGACTGTCTTTTCCTGTTTTCCAAACTCAAAGTGCTTGTGCTCGATGACACGGGTATACGGAACTTCTCTGTCCGTATAGTTCACAACCGCATTCCCCTGATAGTTATCGCAGTCCAGAACTTCTGTTTCAAACCGGACGGAACGGTATTCCAGAGCGCCAAGCTTATAGCCGAAATATTCATCGATCATTCCTGTAAAGATGATCTTGTCCGCGATATCCGGGTTTTCTTTCCTGAACTCAAAGAAATCCGTGCCAGTGCGCACTTCCGTGCCCTCCAGCATCTTTTCCACAATCGCGGTATATCCTCCGATCGGGATTCCCTGATATCCGTCGTTAAAATAGTTGTTGTCATAGATAAAACGGAATGGAAGCCTCTTGATGATAAAAGCTGGAAGCTCTGTGCACTTTCTTCCCCACTGCTTCTCTGTATATCCCTTGATCAGCTTTTCATAGATATCCCGTCCGCCAAGGAACAGCGCCTGTTCCTCCAGATTCTTCGGCTCCGTGATCCCTGCCTCTCTGCGCTGTCTTTCTATGATCTCCTTTGCCTCCTGAGGCGTCCGGATTCCCCACATCTTGCTGAACGTATTCATATTGAACGGCAGGTTGTAGAGCTCGTCCTTATACACTGCCACCGGGGAGTTGATATAATTGTTGAACTCAGCAAACTGGTTCATGTAGTCCCATATTTTCTTATCTGACGTATGGAAGATATGCGCTCCGTATTTGTGTACATGGATCCCTTCAATATCTTCACAGTAAATATTTCCCGCAATGTGATCCCTGCGGTCGATCACAAGACACTTTTTTCCTTTCTTCCCCAGTTCGTACGCCATCACCGCTCCGTAAAGTCCGGCTCCGACGATCAGATAATCATATTTCTTCATATCATACCTCTCTTTTGCGGTACAGATTTTTTCTTTACACTGTACCTGATTTTTATCTATCATATCATTTTTTCTCTTCTTTTTCCAAAAAGTCATCATTTTTCGTTACTTTTGTGTATAAATTACATTTTTTCATTTACAAATTGGTTATTATGCACTAAACTGGTAATAACGGCGGGATTTTCCCGCATGCCGTTTACGGGCAGATGCTTTTCGGTCCGAAAGGCACTTTGAAATATATATCACGGAGGTAACTGATCATGAAAGGAAATGTTATAGTAGGACAGTCAGGCGGCCCCACCGCTGCCATCAATTCCAGCCTTGCCGGCGTGTACCGCACAGCCAAAGACCGCGGCGCCGCAAAGGTATATGGAATGCTGCACGGGATCCAGGGGCTTCTTCAGGAGAGATACATCGATCTGTCCGAGTACATCACCAATGAACTGGACGCAGAACTTCTCAAAAGAACACCTGCTGCCTTCTTGGGTTCCTGCCGCTACAAGCTTCCTGAGATTCACCAGGACCAGGCAGTTTACGAGAAGATCTTTGGTATCCTTGATAAACTGAACATCGAGGCGTTTATCTATATCGGCGGAAATGATTCTATGGATACGATCAAAAAACTGTCCGATTACGCCATCGTAACCGGACATCCGACCCGCTTTATCGGATGCCCGAAGACCATAGATAATGATCTTGCCCTGACAGACCATACGCCCGGATACGGAAGCGCCGCAAAATATATCGGAACTTCCGTCAAAGAGATCATCCGCGACAGCTTCTGTCTGGAATATGAGAAGGGACTTGTCTCCATTGTTGAGATCATGGGAAGAAATGCAGGCTGGCTTACCGGTGCTGCCGCTCTTGCAAAAGGCGAGGACTGCTCCGGACCGGATCTGATCTACCTTCCGGAGCTTCCCTTTGACATCGAAGCTTTCGGCGCAAAGGTAAAAGAACTCCTGTCAAAAAAATCGTCCGTTGTCGTTGCTGTTTCCGAGGGAATCCGTCTGGAAGACGGCCGCTATGTGTGCGAGCTCGGGCAGAGCATAGACTTTGTGGACGCATTCGGACATAAACAGCTCTCCGGAACAGCAAATTATCTTGCAAGCTATATTGCCGGCGAGATCGGATGCAAGACCCGCTCCATCGAGCTCAGCTCGCTGCAGCGTTCCGCTTCCCACTGTGCATCCCGTGTAGATATCCTGGAAGCCTATCAGGTAGGAGGTGCCGCAGTCAAGGCAGCCGACGAAGGGGATTCCGGAAAGATGGTGGTACTCAAGAGACTTTCCGACGATCCGTACCAGAGCGGAACGGAAGTCAAGGATGTCCACAAGATCGCAAATGATGAAAAACTTGTTCCCCGTGAATGGGTAAACGAAGACGGCTCTTATGTAACAGATGAGTTTGTCAGCTATGTACGCCCGCTGATCCAGGGCGATGTTTCTCCTGTAATGGTTGACGGAATACCGCGTCATCTTTACCGCCAGCTGTAGGAATTTTCAGACATCCTCTGGATTTATTCCGGGAGAGTCCAGCGGCACAATGCCTGAGGACTCTCCCGGTTTTTATTTCTGCTGTTATCTGCTCTGATCACACACAATTCCTGAGGCTTTGCATTTAACACCTTGAACCGTCGGGCTCCAGACGTTATACTTATTGCAGAAAAACAGAACAGAATAACAGAAATACAGGAGGAAACTATGATCATTAAAAATACACTTTTAATCGATCCGGCCACACGCACATCGCGAAAATGCGATATCCGGATCAGCGACGGCCTTTTCCGTGAGATCGGGGATAATCTCAGCCCGGCTCCGCAGGAGGAAACACTCCCTGCAGAAGGGCTTGTGGCCTCTCCCGGCCTCATCGATACCCACGTTCACTTCCGTGATCCGGGATTCACTCATAAAGAGAACCTGCACACAGGCTCCCTTGCCGCAGCTGCCGGAGGATTCACTTCCGTTATCTGCATGGCAAACACCTCCCCTGTCGTGGACAATGTACAGACGATCTCCGATATTCTCAGCAGAAGCCGCGAAGAGAAGATCCATATATTCCAGGCAGCATCCGTGTCCCTCGGACTGAAAGGGCAGGAACTGACAGATATGGATGCCCTCGCCGATGCCGGAGCGTGCGGTTTTACAGATGACGGAATTCCGCTTCGAAACGCCGCATTCTTATACGAAGCAATGCGGAAGGCCGCAGAGCTGGACATGCCGATCAGCCTTCACGAGGAGGACCCTTCCTTTATTAAAAATAACGGGATCAACCACGGTCCCGTCTCCGACGAGCTGGGAATCTATGGTTCTCCCTCTGTCGCCGAAGAATCCCTGGTTGCCCGGGACTGCCTGCTGGCACTTCGCTCCGGAGCCCACACGGTGATCCAGCATATCAGCTCCGGACTCTCCGTAGAGATCGTGCGGATGTATAAGGCACTTGGCGCAAATCTTCACGCGGAAGCCACGCCTCACCACTTTACTCTCACGGATGATGCTGTCCTGAAATACGGCACGCTGGCAAAGATGAATCCGCCTTTGCGTACGGAAGAAGACCGGCAGGCGATCATCGCCGGGCTGGCCGACGGCACCATAGATATCATCGCCACAGATCACGCCCCGCACAGCCAGGAGGAAAAAAGCCGTTCAATCACTGCCGCCCCGAGCGGCATCATCGGTCTGGAGACTTCCCTCGCCCTGGGTATCACGTCTCTTGTACGCCCCGGCCATCTGAGCCTGATGCAGCTTCTGGAAAAGATGACCGTTAATCCGGCAGAACTTTATCACCTTCCGAGCGGACGGATCGAGATCGGAAAAGCGGCCGATCTGGTCCTCTTCGATCCCGAGGAGCATTGGACGCCGACAGAATACCGCTCCATGTCCTCCAACTCCCCATTCACAGGATGGGAGCTGTACGGAAAGATAAAATATACGGTCTGCGGTGGAAAGATCGCATACAGCGATCAGAACTGAAGCTGACCGTCTGAAAATTTCAGGAGGCAAAATACACCAAATAATATCGACAGATCACAACGGGGCAGACTCTTTATCTTAAGAGTCTGCCCCGCCGGCTTCTGTTTCACCGTTTTCAGAAAATTCTTGTTTATTCGATTGTCTATTCAATCCCTGTCACCTTGTAATCCTGATCTTCCACTGTCTTTTTCAGCGTATCGTTATCGATCTCTGCATTCAGAGTGACAACTGCTGTCCCTGCCGTATGGCTTACTTCCGCTGAATCCACCTGAGACAGAGCTTCCAGTGCTTTCTTTACTCTTGCCTCACAGTGCCCGCACATCATTCCTTCGATCTTCATTGTTTTCTGCATTTCTGTTTCCTCCTGTTTTTCATGAATTTTGATCTTTTTATCTTTTCTCGCGTCATGCATGTTAAACCAGTTAAGTCTTAGCGCATTGGTCACCACACAGAAGCTGGAAAGACTCATTGCCGCAGCCCCGAACATGGGGTTTAACTGCCACCCGAACAGTGGGATCCACACCCCCCCTGCAAGGGGAATGCCGATCACATTGTAGAAGAACGCCCAGAACAGATTTTCATGGATATTCCGAAGCGTCGCACGGCTCATCCTTATCGCTGCCGGCACATCGCTTAAACGGCTCTTCATCAGAACGACGTCTGCCGCGTCTATGGCGATATCAGTTCCTGCACCGATGGCAATCCCGATATCCGCTCTGGTCAATGCCGGGGCATCATTTATTCCGTCGCCTACCATGGTAACTTTTCCTTTCTTCTTAAGCGAACGGATCACCGTCTCTTTCCCGTCAGGAAGGACACCCGCAATAACTTCATCAACTCCCGCCTGCGCGCCGATAGCCTTTGCAGTGCGCTCGTTGTCACCTGTCAGCATGACCACATGGATTCCCATATTCTGAAGTTCCCTGACTGCCTGAGGACTGTCCTCTTTGATAACGTCCGCAACAGCGATAATTCCGATCAGGCGCCCGTTCCTGCTGAAGAACAGGGGCGTCTTTCCTTCCTCTGCAAGTTCCTCCGCTTTCTTCTTTGTCTCATCTGGTATCTCTGCTTTTTCTTCGATAAACTTCAGGTTTCCGCCTGAAAGTTCATCCTCTCCCAGCTTTCCTGACAGACCGTTCCCGGGCACAGCCTGGAAATCTTCTGTCTCTGAGGAAAGTCTAATCCCTGCCTCCTCTGCTTTTACGAGGATCGCATGAGCCAGAGGATGCTCGCTTTTCTTCTCCAGGGCATAGGCGTTCGTGAGAAGTTCTTCTTCGCTTACTCCTTCTGCCGGAATCATATCAGTCACTCTGGGCTCGCCGCTGGTGATCGTCCCTGTCTTATCCAGCGCAACGATCTGTGTCTTTCCTGTCTCCTCCAGGGAAACTGCGGTCTTAAACATGATCCCGTTCTTCGCGCCCATTCCATTGCCCACCATGATAGCCACCGGAGTGGCAAGTCCCAGCGCACAGGGACAACTGATCACGAGCACGGAGATTCCCCGCGCCAGAGCAAATCCGACGGTCTGTCCGGCGATCAGCCATACTGCTGTTGTGACCACTGCAATGGCAATGACTGCGGGAACAAATACTCCGGATACCCGGTCGGCGATCTTGGCGATCGGCGCCTTTGTAGCCGCCGCATCACTTACCATCTGTATGATCTGGGAAAGGGTCGTATCCTCCCCCACTCTCGTGGCCTCACAACGGATAAATCCGGAATGGTTCAGTGTAGCCGCGGACACCGGATCTCCCGGTTTCTTATCCACCGGAATACTCTCTCCGGTCAGTGCGGACTCATTCACTGCACTGGATCCTTCCAGGACGATACCATCCACGGGTATATTTTCTCCCGGCCGGACCACGAAAACGTCGCCTTTACGCACCTGATCTACAGGGACTTCCGTCTCAACACCGTTCCTGATGATCACCGCCGTCTTCGGAGCCAGTTTCATCAGGCTCTTCAACGCGTCCGTCGTCTTTCCCTTTGAGCGGGCCTCCAGCATCTTTCCCACTGTGATCAGCGTCAGTATCATTGCCGCCGATTCAAAGTAGAACTCATGCATATAGGACATCACGCCCGCCATGTCACCTCTCGTCTGAGCGTCCGTCATAGCAAACAGTGCATAGGTGCTGTATCCGTAGGATGCTCCGGCTCCAAGCGCCACAAGGGTATCCATATTCGGCGCCCCATGGAGCAGCCCTTTAAACCCGCTGATAAAAAACTTCTGGTTGATGACCATGATGACCGTTGTGAGCAGCAGCTGGATCAGCCCCATCGCCACATGATTTCCTTCCAGAAAAGACGTGACCGGCCAGTTCCACATCATGTGTCCCATAGAAAAATACATCAGCGGGATCAGAAAACACAGTGATGCGATCAAGCGCCGTTTCATCTTCGGCGTCTCTGTATCCTTCAGAGAATCTGCTGCCGACATGGCTGCCGACTGAGTTCCTCCGTTTTTTTCCGCTCCTTTTTCCGACGCGCCGTATCCTGCGTTTTCCACTGCGGCAATGATATCCGCCGGTGCAGCTGTTCCCTCCACTCCCATTGAGTTGGTCAGCAGGCTGACTGAACAGGACGTGACGCCGGGCACTTTGGACACAGCCTTTTCCACCCTGGCGCTGCATGCCGCGCAGCTCATTCCAGTTACATTATATTGTTCCATCTCTCTCCCTCCTGTCTACTTCATCAGCTTCTGTAGGGTCAGTACCAGCTCATCGATGGTTTCTTCTTTTCCGTCCCGTATGTCGTTTGCCACACAGGTTCGGATATGATTCGCCGGCAGTACCCTGTTGAAACTGTTCAGCGCCGCGTTCACCGCAGAGACCTGTATGAGGATATCCGGAACAGACATTGTTTTTCTCCTCCATGCATCCACCTCTTGCACAAACCCCCACGGGGTATTATTCTTTACAGCGACATTATATACCCTTAAGGGGTATATTGCAAGCATTATTTTTGAATTTTCCCGTCAAACAATCACCGGAAGTGCCCAAAGGCACATTCCGGGATTGTAAGCGGTCGCCAAGGTCTCGGGCACGCCCGGACTTTGGCTCGTCGCCGTTGCAAAAAACAAGGGATCATACTTCCGTATATTCTCCCGTTCCCGGGAAAATATCCCTCTGTATGATCCCTCGACTGTTATTTAAAAACTCTGCCTTTTCTGAACGGTTCCTACTCGACGCTCTTCAGAGATTCTACCATATCGATCTTCTTTAACTTAAAATACATCACCGCATTGACAAAACAGGAGAAGGCGACCGTGAGAAGAAAACCGTAAACGAAGCTGATCACATTGATATTGCGCCCGAACATCACCGACTCGATCTCTACAGTCACAATGATAAACTGATGCAGGATCTTGCCGAGGATAATGCCGAACAGCGCACCGATCAGGGTGAGTATGACATTCTCTCTGTACACATAAGCGCACACCTCGCTGTTGTAGAATCCGAGGACTTTCAACGTTGCAAGCTCCCTCTTTCTCTCCGTGATATTGATATTGTTCAGATTGTAAAGTACCACGAACGCAAGCATTCCCGCCGAGATGATGAGCACCACGATCACATTATCCAGACTGACCAGCATATCATCCACCTGCTGTTCCAGATCTGTCGTATAGCTTACACTGAGTGCGCCCGGAAGCTTCAGGATATCTTCTCCCACTTCTTCTGCTTCTGTAGTCGTCCGGTCATCCGTCCTGTAATAGACCGAGTTATAATCTGGAGCTTCGCCATACAGTTTCTCATAGAGCGCAGGCGTCATATACAGATAGTGCATCATATAATTCTCGCAGATATGCTCGACCGTAACGGTCATATCACCCTTTTCATCATCGCGGATCGTTATCGTATCTCCGGCCTCCACACCTAGTTCCTTCGCCATCTTCTCCGTAAGTACAGCACCGCTGTCATCCAGGAAATACTCTTCATCCGTGATCCGGTCCTGAAGCGCTACAAATTCCGGGAACGATTCCACGTCCGCAGGAACATTCAGGTAGATATCATACCAGTCCTCGCCATTTCCCACAGTGATCTGAGTGAGCAGCGTCTCCGCAGCAACTTCCACTCTCGCCTCTCCGGAAACCGTATCATAGACCTCCTTCTTTTCCTCATCCGAAGCATCCTCGTTGAGAATGATATTTCCGTCGTACTGCTGGATCTCATCATACTGCAGCACCGCAATGGCAGAGATAGAATCGTTCAGACCGAATCCCACCAGCATGAGCGCCATGCATCCTCCAATGCCGAAGACGGTCATGAAAAACCGTTTCTTGTATCTCACAATATTTCTCACGGTAGCTTTCCACGAGAAATTCAACCGTTTCCAGATAAATCCCACTCGCTCCAGGGCAACTCTCTGTCCCTGTTTCGGAGTCGGAGGCCGCATCAGTTCCGCCGCCTGTTCCTTCAGTTCCTTATAGCAGGAGAAGAATGTCGCGCCCAGCGTACAGACAAGAGCTGCAACGGAAGCCATCAGGCCATATTCCATGTTATAGGGAAGCACAATATTTCCCATATGCCTGTACATAATCCCATAGGCATTAATGATAATATATGGGAATACTTTCTCCCCGAACAGCACTCCCACAACGCATCCCGCCACCGTGGCAAGACACGCATATCCTAGATATTTTGCCGCAATAGAGTGCCGTTCATATCCAAGCGCTTTAAATGTGCCAATCAAAGTCCGCTGTTCCTCAACCATACGTGTCATGGTAGTCAGACTGATCAGAGCCGCCACCAGGAAGAACAGCACAGGGAACACTTCCCCGATCGCCCGCATCCGGTCCGCGTTGTCACCGTATCCGGTATATTCTGTAAGATGATCCCGGTCATAGACATACCATTCCGGACGGTCGATATCGTTGATCTCCTCCTGCGCATCGGCAAGCTCCTGCTTAGCATCCTCGATCTTCTGCTCTCCGTCAGCGATCTCCTGTTGTGCCTCAGCTTCACCTTCATAGTATTCATCCCAGCCGTCAGAGAGCTCCTGCTCTGCATCGGCAAGCTCCTGCTCTGCCTCAGCAATCTGGCTCTCACCTGATTCGATCTGCTCCCATCCGGAATTGATCTCATCCTGTCCCGCCTCAATCTGAGCGCGTGCAGACTCAATCTGTGCCTGAGCATCGGCGATCTGCGCTTCTCCTTCCTGGATCTGCGTATAAAGAGCGTTCATTGTCGCGAGCGTCACATCGTCGGTCTGACCGCTGGCTGCCAGTGCATTATACTGTTCCTTCGCCTGGTTCAGCGTATCGATCTGTTCGTTGAGGGCGTCAATATTGGAGTTAAGTTCCTCCGCCGAACGATCCAGTTCCGCCTGACCATCGATCAGCTGCTGGCGGGAGGATTCCAGTTCCGCCTTTGAGGATTCCAGCTCTTTCTTTCCGTCATCCAGTTCCGCCCGGCCATCTTCAAGCTGTTTCCGTGCATCGGCAAGTTCTTCCTCAGCCTCAGCCTTTCCATCCTCAAGTTCCTTTTCCGCATCGGACACTTCCTGCCGCGCTTCCTCCAGGGTTTCGTTGGCTTCGTCCACAACCTCCTGATACCGTGCGTCCTCCCGATCCTCCTTGATTGCCTCCACTCGGTCGAGAACTTCTTCCACATGGTCATCATATTCATCCGTAAAGGCAGTCAGTTCTTTCGCGCCTTCCACCTGTGCATAGATTTCAGTGTATACTTCAAGAGAAAAGCTCTCTTCCGGAACTGTAAGGAACGCATTGATACTTCCGTCCCCGATGGTAGTGCTCCCTCTCTGGAACGCGATGTAACAGGGACTGCTCACTGCCCCGACAATGGTAAATGTATCTGTTTTGAGGGAGTCCGTGATCTCGTCATCTGTGCCGCTTGACAAAGTGATCGTATCGCCGATCTCCAGCGCGCTCTCTTCCAGATAATCCACATCCAGCGCACATTCATCTTCCGCTTCCGGAAGTCTTCCTTCCTCAAGCTGCACTTCATTCATGGTGGGCAGGAGAGACATCACGTGGACCACGATCTGATTTTCCCCTTCTGTACACAGGGCGTCCACAGAGTATCCGCCCTCCGCTTTCTCGATCCCGTCCACCGCCTCTATGGCCCTGATATCATCATCCGTAAGGCCAAGCGTACTGATGACTTCGATATCCATCAGATTTTTTTCATCAAAATACTCGTCGCCCGAGTAGCGCATATCCGGCTCGGAAGCCCGGATTCCGGAGAAAAACGCCACACCGATCGCCACAATGAAAAAAATAGACAGAAAGCGCCCCAGGCTTCGCCGGATCTCCATATAAAAATCTTTTCTAAGTGCCTTCTTCCCCATATGTACCCCTACCATTCTATCTCGTCAATAGACATCGGATCTTCATTCAGCTCCATCTTTGAAACCTGTCCGTTCTTGATATGTATCAGGCGATCCGCCATGGGAGCAAGAGCCTGATTATGGGTGATCACGATCACGGTCATTCCCCGTTCACGGCACATGTTCTGGAGAAGCTTCAGGATTGATTTTCCGGTATTATAATCAAGAGCTCCCGTGGGCTCATCGCAGAGTAGGAGCTTTGGGTTTTTGGCCAGGGCTCTCGCGATGGAAACCCTCTGCTGCTCTCCTCCCGAAAGCTGAGCCGGGAAATTATCCAGGCGGTCTCCCAGACCAACCTCCTCCAGCACTTCTTTTGCGTCCAGCGGATCCTTGCAGATCTGAAGCGCCAGCTCCACATTTTCCAGAGCGGTAAGATTCGGCACCAGATTATAAAACTGGAACACAAACCCGATATCATCCCGCCTGTATCCTGTCAGCTTCTTTGCATTGTACGAAGTAATATCCTCTCCGTCCACGATCAGAGTTCCTTCCGTTGCCGTGTCCATCCCGCCAAGGATATTCAAAACCGTTGTCTTTCCCGCCCCGCTGGGACCGACAATGACGACAAACTCTCCTTTTGCAATGGAAAAGCTTATCCTATCAGCGGCCCGTATCTCTACTTCTCCCATCTTATAAATCTTCGTAATATCCTGCAGTTTAACAAATTCTCCCATGCCGTTTCTCCTGCCCTCTGTAATTTTCCCTCTTCAAGATCTGCCCCGTCTGATAAAACGCACTGTAAGCGAAGCGGAGGATTTTTTATCCGCTTCGCTATTGTGTATTTTCGTATATTTATTATAACATGGAACAGGGTGATTTCGTGAGATTTCAGACTTATTTCAGATTTATTTCATAATTGAAGCCCCCCGGAAATACCGAGGGGCTTGCTTTCATTTTCTATTTATTTTCGCCGCCATCCGAAACAGGACCAGGCCGATCAGGAACATAACGGAAAGCGCGCTCACTCCCACATTGATCTGCCCTGTCAGTTGGCTTAAAAATGAGACCAGGGCCGTGCCGACGACAGAAGCTCCCTTTCCGCAGATATCATACAGCCCGAAATATTCCCCTGATTTTTCTGCGGGTATGATCTTTGCAAAATAGGACCGCGACAACGCCTGGATCGTTCCCTGGAACATCCCTACAGCCACGGCGAGTATCCAGAAATCAAGCTGAGTATCCAGCCAGTACGCGTAAACCGCGATGCAGAAATATGCAGCGATGCAGATCGTTATGATCCTTTCCGGCCTTACGTTCTTCACAAGCCTGCTGAAGACCAGCACGGAAGGGAACGCCACGATCTGGGTCACAAGGAGGGCAAGGAGCAGCCCTGTGCTGTCCAGCCCCAGCGCCTGCCCGTATGCCGTCGCCATATCAATGACCGTGTACACGCCGTCAATGTAGAAGAAAAAGGCAAGCAGGAACAGGAAAATATGTTTCTGTTCTGTGATCTCCCGGAGCGTATGCCCCAGCCTGATGAAACTGTTTCGGACCACATGGTCCTCCGCTTCCGAAAAATATTTCTGCCGGTAGGATCTAAGAAGCGGCACAGACGAGCAGAGCCACCAGAGCGCCGTGATCAGGAAAGCAAGGATCATCGACGTCTGCATTCCTACGCCGATACTCCCGGCGCCCAGGACGATCACCAGGCTTATCACGAAGGGGATGCAGCTCCCAATATATCCCCACGCATACCCATGGGAAGACACAGAGTCCATCCGCTCCGGCTCCGTCACGTCAGTAAGCATGGCATCATAAAACACAAGGCTCGCGGAATACCCTGTCTTAGCGATCACAAAGATCACGAGGAACCAAAGCCAGGATGACAGGAATCCCAGGATAACACATCCCAGGACGCCGATCCCCATCGCGGCAGTAAAGATGAACTTCTTAAAATTCTTTGTATCTGCCACTGCTCCCAGAGTCGGTCCCAGTATCGCCACCAGCAGGGTACAGACTGAGGTGGCGTATCCCCAGTACGCCAGATAGTCTACATCTGAAATGCCTGCATTTCCAGCAAGATAATTAAAGTAGATTGGGAAGATAGTAGACACCATCAACGTAAACGCGGAGTTGCCCACATCGTACAATACCCATTTTTTCTCGAGTGAAGTCAGTTTAAATTTCATGATCCGTTTCTCCTTTTCTTTGATGCCGCCTACAGTCTCAGTTCCTCCCAGTGGTCTCCCGCCCCGAATGTCTGGTGGAACCGGTCAGGAAGTTCTCCCCCCTGGAACAGCTTCTTCTGATACTGCAGGATCAGTCCTGCTGCCAGTGGCACAGCCCCGGAGAAACGCCGTTTCAGGAGCGCGCAGTACTCTTTGCAGTCAGGGTTCGGCTCTATGCTCATCACCATCCCGTGCATAGAATCATAGCAGCGCGCCAGCTTCATTCCGCCCAGGAGAATCTTCCTCTTTCTCATATCCGGCGCGCGCAGGATGTGGAGATATGTCTTCATCGACTTTAACGCCTTTCTGACCGTCTCCGGCGGGACACCGTCAAAGAAGGGTGCGATGACACGGCTGTTCTCCATCGTCGGATGGATATGGCGCGCAGAATCGTGGCGCAGCGGGTTTAAAAAATCTTCCGTAAGGAGCATCCGGTCAAACTCCATTTCGATCTCCGAGTGGCTGATACCGCTGACCTGTATCATCTTCTCCACATAGGGATGGCACTCGCTGTCCAGGGCGAAGTGGCAGATAAAGCCGTAAATATATGCTCTCGCCGCCGCTGGATCCTCTGCCTTTGCGATCACTTCCGCCGCCCGGTTGAAAAACTCGTCCGCCGGTCTGTCATGCATGGCATATCCCTGGGAACTGACTGCATTCTTCAAGAGCGGCCTGTAATAGAACAGGATGTCCGGTCCATGGAGGCCGATATCAAAAAGTTCTCTTTTATTCTCGATGGAAGTCTGGAGCGGCCTGGGGAGCGCGCCCATAACTTCCTCACCAAATTTATAATGTGCATATGTGGTCGGCATATAACAAAAACCTCTTTTCTGTATCATATTTTCTTTTTCTGCCCCGTCTGCCGGCGCAGAAGGTATGTTCTCCACTTCCTGCAGAGGCGGGGATTGTCTCTCAACTGATATATTATCACATATTCCGGATAAAAAAACTATCCTGCCAAAGAAAAATTTATGTAAAAGACCCCGCGTTTTCTCTTGACATTTCTCCCCACAATTACTATAGTAGATAGTGTGTTTGCACACAGACCATACGGGCTTGTACTGGTTTCGACAGGGATCTCGAAGATGGAGAAGCTATCCGCAGGCTGATGCGATAAATCGCAAACTTAAAATTAAACGCTAACGACAATTACGAATTAGCTGCAGCCTAAATGCTGCATGTCGCTCCTGATGCACTCACACGTCGGGAATCCGGCATCAAACATGTGAGAAACGACGCTGGCAAAGCTTTGAGCCACCGGGCGTACCATGAAGCTACTAAACCCGCAAGGATGTTCGTTTCCGTGCGGCAGAGGGAATGTTAAAGAACGGACTATGATAGTAGAAGTACATGGGACAGGTTTTTGGACGCGGGTTCGATTCCCGCCAGGTCCACTCGCATCGTGGAAACAGATTTTTATATGATGCAGTAGATCAAAAAGATTTATAAGATGGAAACATAGCTCAGCTGGGAGAGCGCTCGCCTGACTAGCGGGAGGTCATGGGTTCGAGCCCCGTTGTTTCCATTGTGGGGTATTAGCGCAGCTGGGAGCGCGCCACATTCGCATTGTGGAGGCCACGGGTTCGAATCCCGTATACTCCAGTAGATTTGAGGAAACCGGGGAAGTTATGTCCCCGGTTTTTCTCTGCTCAAACGCTGTATTTACGCGTTTTTTGAGATGTGGAAACAGACTTCTCTGCATAAGCAGATGTATAAAATGTATTGATTTTGTGGTTACACTCTGGTTACACTTCTTAAGATGCTAAAGCGTTTTCGATCAGAGCTTTCTTTTCATCTTCGGTACTGCGGTCAAAGCAATAGTTATTATAAGTGGTTCGCTCGTCTGCATGACCAACCATCTCACGGACAGTATTTATATTTACCTTGCCGTCGATCAGTGCGGATATATAAGTCTTACGAGCCTTGTGTGAAGTTTTACGAATGATACCAATATTATCGCAGTACCTCTTATAACGGGATGCAACAGACCAGTTAGACAGCGGCTTTTCATTTATTGAAAATATATATTTGCTAATGATCCCATGCTCTGCCTTGTATTCTTGTGCCAGACGGATATATTTCTTTGCCCGGTCAGTTAAAAATATCCTGCGATCACCGCAAGAAGTTTTTGTGTGTTCTACAATCTCTGACTCATGTGATCCATACCGATACATCCGCTGTACATGGATATAATTTTCATCTTCAATATCTTCTTCACAGCAGGCACATAATTCGCCAATTCGTAAACCTGTCTGGAATTGAAACAGGATCGCAAGCGGGGCAAGGCGATGCGTTAATTTGTCGTTGGTCATGAAGTCATTCCATGCCTGCTCCTGTATCAGCGGAATTTCATTGCTGAGAAAGACCTGTGTATCGTCCGCTTTCTTCTTCACTTTTCGGAACATCCGCTTGCCGTCTATATGGACGGCTGAGAATGGATTCTCCGTAATGATCCCGAGATCAACCGCATATAATAAAGCCTGTCGTATGATAACAGTTGAATTATAATACTGATTTTTTGTCATGTTGTGGTCTTTAATCAGCTTATGCGCCCATTCATCAAGGCTCAACTTTGTCAGTGATTTTAAAGGCTTTTTGATAATATCTGTACCAACATAATACTTTTTCCAGTCACATTCGATCCGCATGATATAAGTCTCTGCTGTGGTATAGAGTTTCTTATGCTCCAACCATTGAGGATATAGTTTTTCCAGAGTAAGGACTTCTTTTCTGTCTCTTTTCCCGGTATCATCTAAGCTGTAAAAATCAGCCAGATACTCTAATAAATCCTTTTCATCTGTTTTGGCTACCAACCTCCGTCCCGTCTTTTTTGTGCTGTCATCAACATGAGTACGATATCTCCCATCTTTTCCCTGCCATATTTTGTGATTATGATGTTTAAGTATTATTTCTTTAAGTTTCTTCGTCATTTGATCCCGCACATCATCCATATTTATCATACCATTTTCGGCAAGGAAAAGAAACATTTGTTCGGAATTTATTTTTGAAAAATCAAAATTGTTTTTGGTCATAGCATATAATATCTAGCAACCAATTTCAGAAAAATAATTCTAGCCAATCGCTTCAACCATGGACGGTGCGAAACGCCACATTACGCTACAATACAATGCATTTTAGGTATTGGCTATCGACTAGAATTTCTCCTTCCTTTCAATTTTTCTTTTTAATTGTTATAAGTCTCTCGCCAGCATAATCCTGCGAGGAAGCCGGGATTATTTCTAAAGTGTAGCTTTCAGGGTCCGCTATCACTGATATATGGCTATTATCATAAAATAGGATGTCCAAGTACTCCGTTATTTTGTTGTCCACGGAATCCCGTGTGTATTCTGTTTCATAAACATTTTCTGCTTCCTGGGCAACTAAGACCAACGGTTCCAGAGTAGTATTTCTGGATAGAAGCTGAACTAATATCATTAACTGAGTTACAAGATTTTGTACTGCTTTATATTCCATAAGCTTTTTCTCCTATTCTTTTGATTCTTTAACAGGTTCCATTAGCGCCTGATAGTTCTCTTCGGATATCCTTTCCCTGTCAATGGGGGTATGCAGTTTTTCCAATGTAAAAGTATCGGTTTCGATCTTCTCATTATCGGAAAGCTCCAGGAAAGGCATAAGCTCTTCGACATGCTCACGTATATCCTTTTTCTCTTTGCTTTTTTCAGGAATATACTGATTCAGGACTGGATTTTTATAAGACACCGGATTTATGTATCGCATAGTCTTATCGTCCCAGACCGATATCAGGATCGTATCAGGATACATTTTTATGTAGGTCTGACAGCGGCGTTTTAACTGGGTTACTGGTTCGTCCTGTTCAGCAAATACATTTTTGTAGAACGCATCAATATTCAGAACTGTAGTGAGGATCACAAGACGGCAGTTCAGATATTTGTTCTTGTAACGGCTCTTAACACTGCTGGCAGTATGAGGGTCTAGCATTTTTAGCAGATCAGAAAGGCCCATGCATGAAGGACGTACATCGTCTAATATTAGACAATCTTCCTGAGAGTAGCTATCTAAGACGTCGTTTGAACCAGAACTCACATAGAAAGAATAGCCCTTTGATTTTGCGATTTCCTTCGCAAGAGAGGTCTTTCCTGTACCGGATCCGCCTGTGATATAGATACATTCTGTATTCCGGTCTTTCTGGGTTGCTTGTAGATATTCAGAACGTACCTTGAAAGCTTCCGCAATCTTCCGGGAATAGTTCACCAGAAGCATATTATCAATTTCCAGAGTTTTGTTATACTCTCTGATCTCCCCGTCAAGTATACGCTGAATGATCTTTGTGATCTTATCGCCTTTTTCTGCATCTTCCAGTAATTCCTGATAGTCGAAATTGCAAGTTACTTCGTCAACAGAATACTGATACTTGTCCACTTTGTTAATATGTATCAAATATAGATTCGCATCCTCCCACGAACTTTTGATCTTACCTATGAAGTTAGGAGCTATATTGAACCACTTTGCCACACAGTCCAGCTTTTGGGGCTGGTTATTTTCAAATCGCAGGAGCAGATGGATATGGGGCGGCTTTAATTCTCCCTGCTTATGGTCTGGATTGCGTTTTTCCTCTGCTTTTGAATAACGGTCTTTGTCGTGTATTATGTAGCTGAAATCACGTATGCAGTCCTTTTTTAGGACTTCTTTCATATTGTCCATATCGAATAATACAGTTCCGTCTTTTTCCAGACGAGATACAATCTCACATCTCCTGATTGACTTTCTTTTCATAATCTTTCACTTCCTATTCTACGCATTCTACATACTAAGGAGGGGGGACAAGCCCTCCCCCCTCCAAATATTTATAGCATTTTCAAGCTGCTTTCTACATTACTACACTCTTCGGCGTTCCCCCTCCCTGGCTTCCTTCCGGCGGCAAGCCGCCTCAAGTCCGCCCGGGAGTGTGAAACGCTGTTAGAGTCTCGACTGTCTGTTTAGCTGTCCGATCAGAATTTTATATTCTTCGGATGCTAGGATACGTGCGAGGTGAGGGAACTGTACTGAAAACTCAGAACAGGGAACTTCTATTACAAGTAAATTTTCTATTAGCCAAACGTTGGTAATTACAACCGAGAACCAAGCTGAAAGAGAAATTCCTTTGCTCCGAGCAAACTCAACATAGCCTTTGCGCAATTCAGCCAAAATAGCTTGTTTCAGATCGATATTTCTGTCATTCCAAGTATCTTTTAACCGATACACATCTACAGCTAAAAATTCTATATGGATTTCCGGGAAAACTCGTTTAGGAACAACCACTCCATATGATATCCAAAAATTGCGGATAGCTTCTTTTAAAGCAGTGTTGTAATCCTCTGGAGTTTTGAAAAGAAACTCAGTATGGATAGTACATTTTGAACGAACATACTTCGCATGACTTCTCCGTATAAATTCCTCTATTGAGTTTCCTAAACTTTTTCCTGTATCTGTTTCTGCCTTATTTACCATACATACCTCCGTGGTAGTGAAACGTGTTCACAAGAAACACGTTCCACATGAATTTAATCAACATTTGCTACTCGATTTCAGCAAGCGGGTCTTTTTCCACAGTGACGCTGATAACGTTTGTGCCTCTTAGTTCAAGAGAAACCAGGCTGCCCCAGTGAACGGCTTCGAGAGCCTTCTCAACTGTATTTACACTGGCAGGGTCTACAATCCGTTTGATGACTCGGGTACTTTCAAAGGGGATGTAAGTTATAACGTAGCCTGCCTTCCACGCAACGGGCCGTCCATTGATTTCAGCCTTTCCGTCCGAGCGATGCTTGGCATCAAGGATAAGTCCGCCGTCCTGTAATTTCTTAATCAAGGTCTGTCACCTCCTCTCGTATAAGGTTGGAATTGCTTCCAATATATAAGGACACTGGAGAGGCGAAATGACGACGAAAATTATTTTTTTCTCAAAAATTTTTTGATTTCACGCAACAATCGGGCTTTACGGCTTCTGACAGTAGAGGCAGGCTTGCCGATTTGCTCCGCGTAATCGCTTGTTGGAATTTCTAAGATGAATATCGCATCAAACAAGTCAAGCCAGTCATTTCCCAGATCGAGGATATAAGCACGTAGATTAGAGAGAAAACATTTCTTATTAAATGTATCTTCTGCGCTGATGGAAGACATCTGCGGATAAAGTGATTCCATAAAATTGAGTGCGGAGTGATTTTCTACCGTTCCTTCATAGACTGCGTCAACAGAGCGTGTACGTTGATAATACCGCGAATTGCTTTTCATCATTCTTTCGGGATCGTGAGCGAGGAGTGCATAAATATCTTCTCCTACACATATCCAATCATGACAATCCGAACAGGAAATCCAATAAGTAATAGTCCCTTCTTGCGACAAAACTATTTTGCCGCGATACTCCTGGTTACAAAAATTCTTCAAGTTATTATTCTGTGTCATATGCTGACACCTCCTAGGTTGATAGTCAGCACCGTAGGTTTTCCGTCTGGAAACAGGCGGCATAATACAGCACTGCCGCCTTATAAGTAGAAGGGGGAGGTTTTCTGAATAGGTTTGAATTGTGTATGTTTAAAGATAAAGAACTAAATGTAATGCTTTTTTTGTTTATGTTGCTGAAAAAGATGTAATACGGAACAAAAACTATACATATAAACCAAAAAAAACTGCAAAGAAAGATTGAAATTATACAAATTGCATAATCGAATTGTTCCTAAATTGTGTTTGTTGTTTGTGTTTAGAAGTGAGTGAAAGAAAATTACATATAGTTGAATAGAATATTCAGATTTGTGTTTGGAAAATTAAGCTATTTTTTGTTTTTAATAAATGTGTGAAAAGACAATTTGAGTATTTTGAGTAGACAATACAGAAAATTGACTGAAATTATGGATTTGGAAAACGTTAGAGGACGTGTCAAAAGAAGAGATCAGAACGGTATTTCAGATCGTGTTGCCTTTTGGAAAGATGTTGAACTATGAAAGGCAAATAGACACAAACTATATTGTCGTCTGGTATACCTTGCCAGAAGACAGACTGAAAGTGCATGAACTGAATCTTCTGCCTGATGATGTTTACTATGAATGTGAGAAGGTGGGAAAAGAGAGAATATTAGAAAATGGAGATTGGCTGCATCAATATAGGCAGTTTACAGTTGCCAGAGGTTACAGTGAAATATGGTTGAATAATCCGTATATATGAAAAAATCCCATACCATAAAACGGTAAGGGACTTTATGAGTTACTTATTTGAGGAATGTTCAGCAATCCATTTTTTTAAAATTAAATTGATGTATTGGCTAAAATTCCTTTCATCTTTTTCAGCTAGTTCTTTAATCTGATTAACCACATTTTCATCTAATGTAATGCTTACTTTTGTTTTTAATGGTTTCATACTACACATCCTTTTTCTGTAATATACCACTTAGTTATATTTAGTATTGAAAAGTAGGATAAAGTAGTATAAAATAGGATATGTTCAAAAGTCTTTTATACTTAAAATCATATAATTCTAAGGAGGAAGAAAGAAAATGAAACGTAAAGTGATACTTGCACTGTTAGCAACTATGACGTTGACAGTCGGTAGCTTAGGAACAGTGTTTGCAACAGAAAGCAATCAGGGGATTGAAATTCAGACGACTGAATCTGAGATTCATACTCATGTATGGGGCGATGCATACTATGTGAAGGATGCAGACGCAGTTTATGACCAGGTAAAAGTGATTGACCAGGAGGAGAAATGGGATTGGGTAATCAATATTATCAGCCCTGCTTGGGACGAGGAGATTACCGAGGTTCAGACCATCTGTTTCTCCTGTGAGGACAAGGGTATCCATACCCAGTTTATGAATGACAAGGTCGTGGGTACAGGTGAAAGCGTAGAAGACCATGTTAAGGCTCACATGCTTAACGGAGAATCTGGTGCTTACGGCAGCCGTGAAGTGGTAGTCGACACCATCCATCATGAGGCGGTAACGGAGAAGGTATGGACTAAGGTTCAGGATGAAATCTCCCATATGGAAAACGTCCTCGTAACCCCGGAGAAAGGTCATTGGGAGCATGCTTGTGCGGATTGTGGTGAGATTCAGGACAGAGATACCGGAGAAGTAATAAAACCGGGGACAATCACACCAGAGAATCCGGGGACTGAAGCACCGGAAAATCCTGATACCGACAAACCCGTAAATCCAGATGGAAATACCGATAATCCGGGGGACACTACAGAAGACAAAGAGGAAAATACGCAGAAGCCGGGAACATCGACAGGAGATAATTCTCAGACTACAACAGACGATAAAACACAGTCAGGAAACGAGAATACATCAAGCACAGAGAACAAGTCCGATGGACAGGGACAGAGCGAAAATAAAGAGACAGCAACAGCAGACGAAAGTGAAAAAGCTGATACTACTGTAACTGTATCAACTGAAAAGAAGTCACCGAAGACAGGGGACACATCAAGCCTGATCTATCTTGCTACTCTTGCCGGAAGTGCTGTTACCGGAGGTACTGCTTTTGGTCTCAGGAGAAAATTCAAGAAATAATGCGATACATACAAGAGAGGGATTCGGATATCTGAATTCCTCTTTTTTCTTTGTGTACCATTCCGTCACCCCTAAAACAGTGATTTTAGGAGTAAATGTTGAAAAGCACATTTACACCTAAGCAAAATCACTTGCCCCTCTGCCCGTCTCCCATAGGGGAAGCAAGTTTGTTTATAGTTATAGGAAATTGACTAAGATTTTCTGATTTAGAAACAGGACGCTTGCACAGCCGACCCGCCGCCCTGCTAGGAACCGTCGCTCTTTGCATCCGCTTTGCGGAACGCTAGAACATATTACAATAATAAACAAAACTAAAAATGAGTCTAATTCTTGACATTTTCCACAAATTTGATATCTTAAAATAAGAAATTAAAAATGCGTTGGGGTTTTATGGAGTTTCGGATAAAAATGCCGGTTACACTTTTGGTTACACCTGCTTGGATGATGTGCAGAAGCCCCCTTTCTCTGCGGTTTAGAAGCCATTATTCGGGTTCGAATCCCGTATACTCCAGCAAAAAGCAGGATTTGGATCTTATCCATGATTCTGCTTTTTCTCATTTGTAAAGGAGAAAAACTGATGAAATATAAAAATATTGTCTTTGATTTCGGAAATGTCATCGGACGGTTTGACGGCCGCTATATCCTTGAACACTTCTGCTCCTCCGAGGAAGACTACCGGATCCTCTCCGGCGCCATCTTTCCTCGCTGGCCTGATCTGGACAAGGGTACAATTGACTATGATTCCAATATAGAAACCGTCGCCTTTGAAGTTCCAGACCGGCTGAAGGAAAATGTGCGCACCTTTTTCAAAGACTGGCCTAAATATGTAGATCTTCTCCCCCAGACGACCGCTTTTATCAAGGAGCTGAGAGAAACGGATGCAAATATCTACCTGCTCTCCAATGCCTCCACCTATTTTGCAGAATGGTTCTCCGACAGAGAGCCAATAAAAGACTTCGATGGTATCGTCTTTTCCGCGCCGTTGAAAATGGCAAAACCAGAACCGGAAATATATAACTATCTTTTCAGACAATTTCACCTGGATCCTGAAGACTGTTTCTTTATCGATGATCTGGAGGAGAATATATTAACAGGAAAATCACTCGGAATGGACGGAATTGTATTTACAGGTGATATTGAAGAAGTGAAAAAGAAGATTAATTTCTGAATCTTCTGATTTTTTATATTAAAAGGTGCCGTGTACCTTCGCGAAGGTACACGGCACTTTTTAATGATTATTGTCTGACAATTTAGAGATTCCTGACCTTAAACTCCCTCTG
>DWWI01000008.1 GCA_019119745.1 Candidatus Mediterraneibacter gallistercoris
CGTCCCCTGCTTTTATCCGGCACATCTTTTTTCTGACCATCTCCGATATGTTCTTCCGTCAGACCATCCCTGGTCATCTTCTGTACCGTTTTTTCTTTGGCGGTATATTTCACTCCTGCCAGACTTTCCACCTCCTTTGCAAAAAGAAAGACCATTTACTGGAAACGGTAAATGGTCGGTTAATCTTTCACTTCTTCTGGTTTTGTCGTCATCAGGGAATACAGTTTCAGGCTCTTATCAAACTTATCCTTAAACGGGATGATCGTACTGCCATAAAACAAAAGCCCTTCGCCTTCTCCTGAATTGGTCACATAGGACAGCTGATACGGCGAAATATTCAGCTGTTTCGCCAGGATCTGCCGATCGCCGGCGGCCTGGTTGAGCATCAGGATGAAATCACTGTTCTCAAAGATATTTTCAATCTCACGGCTTGCCAGCAGGTCTTTAATATTCTGGGTGATTCCGGTCGGGATACCTCCCCATTTCCTGAACCTTTTCCAGATTTCCACACTATAGGCGGCCGTCTGCTCCTCTTTTAAGAGAAGATGGAACTCATCAATGTAATACCGTGTCGCTTTATGGGTGGCCCGGTTGACCGTCACCCGGTTCCAGACCTGGTCCTGTACGATCAGCATCCCCAGCTTCTTCAGCTGTTTTCCCAGATCTTTCACGTCATAGCATACGATCCGGTTATTAAGTTCCACATTGGTCCTGTGATTAAAGACATTCAATGATCCATTCACATAGATCTCAAGCGCTGTGGCGATTCTCTGCGCCTGGGGTTCTTTCTGCTTCCGGAGACAATCATAAAGGTCTCCCAGCACAGGCATATTCTCCGGCCTTGGATCAGAAAAATACTTCTGATATACAAGCGGGAGACAGCGGTCAATTACCGATTTTTCCTCTGCTTCGATGCCATTTCTGCTTCCCATGATCAATTCACACAGCGACAGGACAAAATCTGATTTTACCCCCAGCGGGTTATCGTCATCAGAATAATCCATGTTGATATCCATAGGATTAATGTAGTCTTTACTGGTAGGTGAAATATGGATCACCTGCCCTCCTAAGGCGTGCACAAGAGGATAATACTCCCCCTCCGGATCTCCGATAATGATATCATCCTGCGTGATACAGAAGGCGTTGGTGATCTCACGCTTCGCGGCAAATGATTTTCCGGATCCGGGTGTGCCAAGGATCAGCCCATTAGGATTCTTCAACTTTTTCCTGTCCACCATGATCATGTTGTTGGACAAGGCATTTAAACCGTAGTATAACGACTCCCCTTCCATAAAAAGCTCCTGACTTGTAAAAGGAACGAAAATTGCTGTACTCGTAGTTGTCAGAGCCCTCTTGATCGGCACATGGCCCACTCCCAGAGGAAGGCTGCTCATCACCCCTTCTTCCTGCTGATAATCCAGCCTTCTTAAGATACAGTTATATTTTTGTGCGATTCCTGCCGTCTGCAGGACGGCATTATCCAGTGCCTGCTTTGTCTTCGCAGTGTTCAGGAACAGTACCGTTACAAGAAACATCCTTTCGTTTCTGCTCTGCAGATCTTCCAGCAGTCGTTTTGCCTCACCGCCGTAAGTGTTCAGATCCGACGGGATGATATCCATATCGTAGCCGGAACGGACCGCCTTTTTCTGCTCTTCAATCTTCATCCGGTTGATATCCGTCATTTTTCCTTTCACCAGCTTAATTGCCTTTACCTGATCCACAGACTGCACATGCAGATTGACGATCAGATTTTTATCCAAGTCCAAAAACTCCGCCAACATCTTATCGGTAAGTTCCGGCGCCAGGATCTGCAGGTACGAAACTGCGCCGATGGTATTTCCCATCTGGAACGTCTTTCCGTCCTTGAACACAAAACTGGTAGGCGCCACATAATCTTTTGTAGAGAGCCCGCTATGAACCATAGCCCCATAATCGAACGGGATATCCCCCAGCTCGTCCGGATTCAGTATCTGGCGCAGGATCTTCAATCGTTCCGCTCCATTTAACGGTTCTGCGGGAACACCCAGGATTTTAAAATTATTCAGGATATCAGTCTCTATACGCTCCAGTTTTGGCTTTGCCTCCCGGATATTATCCGCCTCTATGGAAAAAGTGATATACTTGGATTTCACTAGGCCGTTATTCCCTTTTGCAAGTTGCCGATGCAGCATCCGGGCGTATTCTCTCCGGATCTCATCAAATTCATCATGCCTCCGGCGGATCCGGATCACCTTTTCAAATTCCTTCATGCTGCTCTTCTGATTGATAAAGCTAAGCTGAAAATGGATACTGCTGTCAAAATAGTTCAGAAAATCGCACCAGTTCTCAAAGATCGCATTTTTGTCATCGTTCTGAGCCAGCTGATAATTGATATCCGAAAACCGGATTGTTTTGGAATAACATTTATCATGCACCCTGCAGATTCCGTCCTTTGCCATTTCCTTATAGGCAATCGTCCTCTGTGCGGATATCCTTTTCTCTTCTTTCTCCTTCTGATCTGCTTTGCCGCGTGGAGTTTTACGGCTGCCTTTTTTCGCAACTCTCAAAGCCGCCTGCTGTTTTGCAGCTTTCTTCTCTTCTTTAGCCCGGCGCTTTTCCAGACGCCGTTTCTTACCGCTTCTTTCTGCCAAGGTTCTTTCCTCCCTTCTCCGATTTTTTTACTGTCACAGACACGGACCTTCCCGGATCTGTCTCAAAATAATTTTCCGTTTCATATTTTCTGACTGCCGGACGCAGCCATTTGACACGGATCATATGGATCAGCACCTCTTCCAGATGCATGCCGTCCTTTTCGTACATAGCGAAAAG
>DWWI01000053.1 GCA_019119745.1 Candidatus Mediterraneibacter gallistercoris
CTTTTTGAATATATCACCGGCGCATTAAAAGACGTAACCTTTGAGGTATACGCCCTGGAGGACATCCAGGCGGCTGACGGCGAGAGTGAGGATTATTACAAAAAGGACGAACTGATCGCCACGATCACCACGGATGAGACAGGGATTGCGAAGCTCTCTGATCTTCCTCTTGGAAGATACTATGTGAAAGAAAAAGAGACAGCGGAAGGCTATGTGCTGGACGAGGAGATCCGGGAGATTGACCTGACCTATGTGGATCAGGACACGGCGGAAGTCACCTGGAATGGGGACTGGCAGAATAACCGTCAGAAGGTGGAAGTCTCTGTCCTGAAAAAAGAAAAGGATACTGACCGGGTGCTGGAGGGCGCTGTATTTGCCCTTTCTGCAAAAGACGACATTACAAATAGAGACGGGGATGTGGTTCTGGAAGCGGGAACCGTGATCGAGGAAAAGGCAACCGGGGAGGACGGGACACTCCTCTTCGAAGCAGACCTGCCTATTGGTTTTTCCTATACGGTGAAAGAAACTGCCCCGGCCCCGGGATTTGCTACCACAGATGAGGTACAGGAGTTTACCTTTACGGCAGAATCTTCCGACAAAGCGGCAGTTTCTTATGAATTTATCTTTGAGGATGAACCGACCGTCTTTGAATTTACCAAAACTTCCCTGACAGATGGAAAAGAAGTGGAGGGGGCGAAGTTGACGGTAGCGGATGAAAACGGAGAAGTTGTGGATGAATGGGTATCCGGCAAAGAGCCGCACATCATCAAAGAGCTGGTTGTCGGACAAACTTACACGATGACGGAAGTGCTTCCGGCTCCGGGGTATGTGACGGCGGAGAGCATCCAGTTCACGGTGGAGGACACTGCCGAAGTCCAGAAGGTCGAAATGAAAGACGATGTGACGAAGGTGGAGATCTCTAAGACGGATATTGCCGGGAACGAACTTCCGGGGGCGAAGCTGACAATCCTCGATGAGAATGGCGAGGTGATGGAAAGCTGGACCTCCTCAGAAGAGCCGCATTATATCGAAATGCTTCCGATTGGCCGTTACATTCTCCATGAGGAGTCTGCGCCAGAGGGATATCTGGTGGCTGAGGATATAGAGTTTGAGGTGAAAGATACTGGTGAAATCCAGAAAGTCGTGATGAAAGATGAGGCGGCTCCAGAGGAAACACCGGAAGAACCGCAAAATCCGGTTGGGACAGATGCTCCGAAGACAGGAGATGATACGAATCTTTTATTCTGGACGGCACTGCTTGGCATTGGACTTTGCGGAACCGGCGCGGCATTTGTGATGAGAAGAAAAAGAAGATAAAGGGAAGAGAGCAGGCGTTTACCGTATCGGTAGGCGCCTGCGGCTGTTTTTGGAAAGGATGCAGGGATTATGGAAAAAGCAAAGTATGTGATCGATCCGAAGGCGGCACTTCCAGGACGCATCTACCAGAAGGACAAACCATGGTCCTGTGCATATTGTTACTGGTGGGGAAAAGCCGGATGCACAAAGAGCGAGTGCTGGTACCTGGAGCCGGCGAAACAGGAGAAACCGAAGTCTGATGTATCGAAAAACTGTAAGGATTGTCCTTACGGGAAGCATCTGCCGTGTATCGGATATTGTATCGCAGAAATCTATCGGGAATTGAAATCTACAGGAAGGAAGGTGGTTGATTGCAGGATGAAGTAAATGAGAAAACAATTGCGCTGTGTGTACAGTGCGGCCGTATGACGGCTGGTGTTCTGAAAGCTGCTATGCGGAAATATCTGAATGAGAAAGAACGACATAAGCAAAAAAAGGTCCAGAGACGCCAGGCGGTGAAGAATGGCCGTGCTCAGGAGCGGAGCAGGGCAAAAGAACGCCGAAAGCTGGAAAAAAAGCAGCCTCACGGGAAGCAGACGATGAAGCAGCTGATGGCGAAAGGCGCCCAGCTTACGAATATCCTGATCACGGATGATAATATAAAATCTTTTGACCGGGTTGCCAGAAAATATGGGATTGATTACAGCCTGAAACGTGACAGCAGCGTCAGCCCGCCAAAGTATATGGTGTTCTTTAAGGCAAAAGACGTGGATGTGATGACAGCAGCTTTTAAAGAATATACAGGAATTACGCTGAAAAAATCAAGAAAACCGTCTGTCCGGAAGAAATTGCAGAAAGCCATGCAGAGGCTGGCAAAGCACCGTGAGCGTGTAAAAACCCGGCAGAAGGACCGGGGGCAGGAACGATGAAGGAAAAGTGGACCAGGATCCTGGTACTCAATCTTCCTTATTTCATCATGTTTTACCTGGTCAACCGGGGTGCCTGGCTGTTCCGGCATTGTATCGGGGACAGTCAGATAGAAAGACTTGGCGTTATGCTGATAAATTTTTCGCTGGCGTTCACGCATTTTCTGCCGAGCATTTATTTTACGGATCTTCTTGCGGGAACTGCAGCTGCAGTGTTTTTGAAACTTGCAGTTGTGTACCGGGGAAAAAATGCAAAAAAGTTCCGGCACGGAGAAGAATATGGCTCCGCCCGCTGGGGGACTGCGGAAGATATCAAGCCGTTTATGGATCCGATTTTTGAGAATAACATCCTCCTGACGCAAACGGAACGGCTGACGATGAACAGCCGGCCGAAGCTTCCAAAGTACGCCAGGAATAAAAATGTGATCGTGATCGGTGGATCCGGATCCGGAAAGACCAGATTCTACGTAAAACCGAACCTGATGCAGATGACCCGGAAAGTTTCCTATGTAGTGACAGATCCGAAGGGAACCATCATTGTGGAATGCGGACGGATGCTGGTCCGGCATGGGTATCGGATCAAGGTGTTCAATACGATCAATTTTAATAAGTCCATGCATTATAACCCGTTCCGATATATCCGCTCAGAAAAAGATATCCTGAAGCTGGTCAATACCATTATCGCCAATACAAAAGGCGAAGGCGAAAAGTCAACCGAAGATTTCTGGGTGAAAGCAGAGCGTTTGCTCTATACAGCACTGATCGGATATATCTGGTACGAAGCCCCGGAGGAAGAACAAAATTTTTCTACATTGCTGGAATTCATTAATGCCAGTGAGACCAGAGAGGATGACGAGGAGTTTAAGAATGCGGTGGACGAACTGTTTGAGGAATTGGAAGCAGAAAACCCGGAACATTTTGCTGTCCGGCAGTATCGTAAATATAAGCTGGCGGCGGGCAAGACAGCTAAGAGTATTTTGATTAGCTGCGGAGCGAGGCTGGCACCTTTTGATATTGCTGAAATCAGGGAATTGACCAGTTACGATGAGATGGAACTGGATCTTCTGGGTGACAGGAAGACGGCAATGTTCGTGATCATTTCTGATACCGACGACACGTTTAATTTTATTGTCGCGATCATGTATTCACAGTTGTTCAATCTGTTATGTGACAGGGCGGATGACTTATACGGCGGGAGGCTCCCGTATCATGTGCGGCTTTTGCTGGACGAGTTCAGTAATATCGGGCAGATTCCGAAATTTGACAAAC
>DWWI01000054.1 GCA_019119745.1 Candidatus Mediterraneibacter gallistercoris
GAACCGGCATTGACGATCAGTCCGATCCCGCCGTCATGCATACTGTTTAAAAGCTCGTCTCTGTCCGCGTCAAACTGCCCGTCATCATAGTGGGCATGTGTGTCAATTATCATTCTCTGCTCCTTTCATCGAGGCCTTCACTTCCAGAATCCTGCATACAGATTCGTCAATCCGCTCCTCCGTCACAGTTCCGTTTTCCACAGCGCTCAATACACCATTATATGCGCTCTGAAAGTCCTCCGGCATCAGCAGCATATCCGCGCCGGCGTTCAGGGCAGCTACTGCCGCCTCGGATGAACTGTACTGAGCTGTAATCGCTCCCATATTGAGCGCATCCGTGATCACCATACCGTCAAATCCCATTTTTTCTCTTAATATGTCCGTGATCATCGTTTTTGATAACGTTGCCGGTGTATTATCTCCCGTGACATTCGGACAGGAAATATGGCTGACCATGATCACCTGTATTCCATTGTCAATTCCGTCCTGAAACGGGACAAACGCTCCCTTCTCCAGTTCCTCAAGAGTATCGTCCACATATGCGTATCCCTCATGAGAGTCAGCCGTAGTTCCCCCATGTCCGGGAAAATGTTTGTACATTCCGATAATCCCCTGTCCGTTCAGCCCTTTCAGTTCCGAGGCAGCCATCTTCGCCACAAGCTCCGGATCTGAGCCGAAAGAGCGATACTTCACCACCTGATTTTCCGGATTCGTCAGCACATCGGTATCCGGCGCAGCGTCCATATTGAATCCCAGATCTCTCAGATACGCTCCGATCGTACTCCCGATTTCGTATGCTTCCTGCGTATCGCCTCTGCTTCCTACATCACTCATATTTCCGATCTTCTCTACGCCGAATGCGGCATTGCTTCCCACACGGGCAACCTGTCCGCCTTCTTCATCAACTGACAGGAACACAGGAAATCCCATGCGTTCCTCTGCATACTGCTGTGTGTTGGAAAGCATCTTCCGTGTCTGGTCCGGATTCTGCAGATTCTGTGAGAAATAGATCACGCCTCCTACCGGATAAGTGTCAAAAGCATTCTGTGTAGCCGCTCCGGCCTGAACCGCTGTCCCCACTCCGGTCAGCGCCTCCGGGGTGACCATAAAAAGCTGACACACTTTCTCTTCCAATGTCATGGAATCCATGATCTCTTTAATTTCTGCGTCCGTACCGTCATCCGACTGTCCGCCGTTTTCATCTGCCTGCGCGCCCGCCTCAGTATCAGCCCGGCCGTTTCCGGCAGTTTCCTGAACCGGAGACTGCTGACCATTGTCCGGATTTTGATTTTTATCTTTGCTGTCCATTTCTCCGAAGATCATCCATATTGCAATCGCAACAGCAGCGATGATCACCAGAACCGCGGCGACACTTCCAATGATATATTTCCCGTTACCGGTACCGGTGCTTTTCTTCCGTCGTCCATTCTTATTTGTACTCATCTAATTTTCCCTCATTCTTCACTATCTGTTTCCCCTGCACATGTACCGGCTCTCCCCTCCGGCACCGCAGCCTCATAAATTATATCATACTTTCCCCTGGCACGCCGCATTTTTACTTATAACTTATAATCAATACATATAATGAATAAAACACTTGTATTTTTTCCTCTTTTTGTCTACTCTAATATATAGAATTCTCTTCTTCTGTCATAAGAGGATACTAAATTATGAATAGACGAGGTATGTAAAATGAAGCCAATCAAAGAAGGTAAAGTACGCGAAATCTACGACAACGGCGACAGCCTGATCCTTGTAGCTACCGACAGGATCAGCTGCTTTGATGTGATTCTGAAAAATACGATCACAAAGAAAGGAACAGTTCTCACACAGATGTCCAAATTCTGGTTCGAGATGACGCAGGATATCCTGCCGAACCACATGATCACAACAGATGTAAATGAAATGCCGGAGTTCTTCCGCCAGCCGCAGTTTGACGGCAACAGCATGATGTGCAGAAAACTTCAGATGCTCCCGGTTGAGTGCATTGTCCGCGGATACATAACAGGAAGCGGCTGGGCAAGTTATCAGAAAGACGGCACTGTCTGCGGAATCAAGCTTCCGGAAGGCCTGAAAGAATCTGACAAACTGCCGGAACCGATCTATACTCCTTCCACAAAAGCAGAGATCGGCGACCACGACGAGAACATTTCATATGAGCAGAGCATCGAGCATCTTGAGAAAGCATTTCCGGGCAAGGGAGAAGAGTATGCGTCCAGGCTGCGCGACTATACGATCGCTCTCTACAAAAAATGTGCAGACTACGCGCTGAGCCGCGGCATTATCATCGCAGATACAAAGTTTGAATTCGGACTGGACGAAGAAGGAAATATCGTACTGGGTGATGAGATGCTGACACCGGACAGCTCACGTTTCTGGCCTGCTGACGGCTACGAGCCGGGACACTCCCAGCCGTCCTTTGACAAGCAGTTCGCACGCGACTGGCTGAAAGCCAATCCGGACAACGACTGGACTCTTCCGGATGATATTGTTGAAAAGACGATTGATAAATATCTCCAGAGCTATGAAATGCTGACAGGAAAGAAATTACAGTAAAGACATACAAAAGCGGAGCGGCTGTGCATCATTACACATGAGGATGGATGTACAGCCGTTATTTTAAGGGGGGATTATTTTGCCGGACAGAAGAAAAAGAGAACACATCCGTTACCGTATTTTTGAAATCCTCGAGGTGCGGACCGGAACCGTCAGCTATGCCGCCCGTATTTATGACTGTATATATCTTATCACCATCATCATCAATCTGGCTGCAAGCATCATGCATACGTACGAATCGTACCGGCTGAAATACGGAGATCTTCTGCTCCTTATTGAGAATATTACGGTTGCGCTGTTCTGCGTCGATTATATACTGCGGCTGTGCACGGCAAAATACATGTATCCGGAATCAAAAGGGCCGGGAGCCGCAAGGAAATATATTTTTTCCTTTACAGGGATCATAGACATGCTCTCTTTCCTGCCTTATTATCTGCCGGTGTTTTTCCCTTCGGGGGCAGTCGCGTTCCGCCTGCTGAGAGTCATGCGGATATTCCGTCTGTTCCGGATCAATGCCTATTACAATTCTTTCCGGCTCATAACAGAAGTATTGAACAGCAAAAGGCAGCAGCTCTTTTCTTCAGTATTTACGATTCTCATTCTCATGCTCGCCTCCAGCCTGTGCATGTACAGCCTGGAACACGAGGCACAGCCGGAAGTATTCACCAATGCATTCTCCGGAATCTGGTGGGCGGCGTCCACACTGCTGACTGTCGGATACGGAGATATTTATCCGATTACCACGCTGGGAAAACTGTTTGGTATCTTCATTACATTTCTCGGCGTAGGCATGGTGGCAATCCCGACCGGTATCATTTCCGCCGGATTCGTGGATCAGTATTCGCGGATCAAACGGATGAGCGAGTACGGTCAGGAAACCGATGTACACTTTATCAAAATCCACCTGACCGCCCGCGATCCATGGGTGAAAAAGAGTATAGCCCAGCTCCATCTGCCCGAGCGGGTTATCGTCGCTGTCGTACTGCGCAATCACCGCGCGCTTGTACCAAGGGGGAACCTTGTTCTGCGTGTAGACGACATAATGGTACTGGCAGCTGAATCTTTCCAGGATAAGGAGCATATCCGGCTCAAAGAAATCATCCTGCAGAAGAACAACCCATGGACCGGACAGCGTATCCGTGATCTGGATATCTCCAGACATTCGGTTATCGTACTCGTGAAACGGAAGGAAAAGGTCATGATTCCAAACGGAAACCTGATACTGCGAGAAGGAGATATGGTGATACTGTACTCTGAAATGCGGATCGCAAATGTGACAGAAATAGAAATTTAAACCAGACCGGGGCGTAGTAAAATTGAATTTACTACGCCCCATGCTCTACCATCGTTTTTCTGTTCCCGGACAATGCCGTACAGCCATCGCCGCCCGCATCTCTACGAAACAACCGCATATTCTGCACATACCTTTAAAAAGATGCTCACACTTTCTACATTCCGACAGTCTGCGTTCATATTCTTCATCAGACACTTTATCATCCTCGGAAATATTTGCAATATATGCATACATATTTTGAAAATATTCCGCCTCAGAAGTATCCCTCAGAAGACATTTCCTGCATATCCGCTGTGTTTCTGCCATTTCTTATCTCAGCTCCAGATGAAGAACGCTGCACGCCGGAATCGTAAACTTCACTCCGCTCTCCGTTATCTGTGTTCCGTCAAACTTCTTCACATAAACATGTTCCGGATCTTCAAAAGTATTCATGGCATGCATCTCATCTGTCACAATCTCGCCCCTAACTTCTTTTACGCTTCTGTCCACAATAAACGTATCAATATCATAACTCTCTTCAATAGAAAGATTTGTCATAGTCAGATGCAGTACTCCCTCTTCATCCACAGAAACAGATTCTGTCAAATTCGGCACCTTCCATTCCTCTTCAGCTCCGATAACCTCTGTCTCGATACTGCTCTCTACAAGAGACGCATCCTGATGGTATTTATACATATCAAATACATGGTAAGTCGGTGTCTTGATCATCTTCTCTCCCTCTGTCAGGATCACTGCCTGAAGTACGTTCACGATCTGTGCCAGATTCGCCATCCTGACCCGGTCGCTGTGTTTGTTGAAAATGTTAAGAGTGATTCCGGCAACCAGGGCATCCCTCATGGTATTCTGCTGATACAGAAATCCCGGATTTGTTCCAGGCTCGCAGGTAAACCACGTGCCCCATTCATCCACTATCATGCCAATCTTCTTTTCCGGATCAAATTCATCCATAATCTTGCCGTGACGGCAGATCAGCTCTTCCATGAACAAAGCTTTATTTAATGTCTTATACCATACTTTTTCATCAAAATCTGTAGCGCTTCCCTTGATCTCCCAGCCTTCCGGATGCACATAATAATGGAGAGAAAGTCCGTCCATAAATCCGTGCTGCGCCGGAATAGAATGTCTAAAGCATGTAGACAAAACATCCCTTGTCCATTCATAATCATCCACGTTGGCTCCGCAGCAGATCTTCTGAATATGGTGATCCGTTTTATAATCACGGACATAGGTCTGATATCTGCGGTATTCATTTGCATAAAAATCCGGGTTCATATTTCCTCCGCATCCCCAGTTTTCATTTCCCACACCGAAGAAATCAACTTTCCACGGTTCTTTCTGACCGTTTTTTTCCCTCAGTTCAGCCATCGGGGATACCCCTTCAAACGTCATATATTCCACCCACTCGGACATTTCCTGTACAGTGCCGCTTCCCAGATTTCCATTGATATATGTCTCACAGCCCAGCTGCCGGCACAGTTCAAAAAACTCATGGGTACCAAAACTGTTGTCCTCCACAACACCGCCCCAGTGTGTATTGACAATCTTTTTCCGGTTTTCTTTGGGACCGATTCCATCTTTCCAATGGTATTCATCTGCAAAGCATCCTCCCGGCCAGCGCAGCACCGGAACCCGGATCTCTTTCAAAGCCTCTACCACATCTGTACGCATGCCGTTTACATTTTCAATGGATGAGTTTTCACCTACATAGATTCCCTCATAGATACATCTTCCGAGATGTTCCGAAAAATGTCCGTATATCTCCTTATTAATCCTGCTCAGTTTTCTGTTTGGATTGATTATCATTCTTGCCATTATCAGCTTCCTCCTAGTTTTTACATTCTGCGTAGTCATTTTCCGTATGGGGGGAAGCCCGATATCTTCCGCCCCGCTATAAATCATATTGCATTCAAACCGCTTCCCCATATGGAAACGCCTGTCTCACTGCACAGTGCGGTAAAGGTCATAACATATTTCTTCCCGTCCTCATCCCACTGCTTTAAGAAGACTCCTTTGTAAGTATTCCCGTCTATCGTCAGCTCCGCCCCATAATCGCCGGTAAGTTTCCAGGTACCTTCTGCAGCTCCGCTGATATCTCCGTTTTTATTCAATTCAATCTCTTTCGATGTTTTCATTTCCGCAGAAATATCCCGTCCGTGATTGATCAGCTTATACGTGCCGGCAACTGATTCTTTATTGCAGGGTTCTACTGTTTCTTCCGCATACCGGTATGGCGCAATGACAGGCCATCCATCCTCATTAAAGAACATCTGATGCACCCTGACCTGATGCTCTTCACCGCTGTTCTCAAACCTGGTGTGGTAGATGATAAAATATTTATCGGTCTCCTCCTGGTACAGGCATGAATTATGTCCCGGAGAAAGGTAGCCTCTCCTGTCTTCTCCTTCCTCGCCTTCTTTCCACTCAAACTTGTATCCGCCCATCAGCTTTGTCCCATACTGTTCGGCAGTCACATCACTGAACGAAGAGCCCGACGGTCCTTTGCAGTCAGTCATCTCCTGTCCCATCGAGTCTACATACGGCCCGTCCGGATTTTCCGAACGGCACACCCGGATGTTATATCCCCCGTCCGAATCCAGCCCGCCGAAAGACAAAAACATGTAGTAGTAACCTGTGTCTTCATTGTAGATCACATACGGAGCCTCTATTCTCAGATGATTGCCTCCCAGCAGTTTTTCTCCGTAACCGCTCTCCAGAGGAAGTCCGGTCTCAGGATTCATCTCCTTAATGAAAATACCTCCGGAGTAAGAGCCATAGATCATCCACAGTCTCCCCTGCGCATCATAAAACGTATTGGGATCCACTGTATTAGGATCTGATGCTGCCTGATAGAGATTGCCGTCTTCATCATCCTGCCCCGCATCCATTCCAGATTTCAGCATCAATCCTTCATTTTCATACGGACCGGATACGCTGTCCGAAACCGCCGTCCCCAGACAGGACACCGGCGTATCTCCCTGACAGTTACAGTAATACAGATGATATTTTCCATCATTCAGCTTAACTACGTCAGGCGCCCAGAATGTGTTGCTGTGTGACCACTCAAAAGCGTCTTTCATTACAGAATACACATCAGGAATGATCTCATTATCATCTTTCACTCCCTGGTTTACATAAGACCAGTTCATCAGATCATCTGTTTTTGCCACAGCCAAATGTGATCCGAAAATGTAATAACTCCCGTCATCTCCCTGAACGATAGAGGGATCGTGAACAGACACTTCCGAAAATTCTTTTTCCACTGGCGTGTCTGCTTTTAATTTCTCCTGTTTTCCACATGCCGATGTTCCCAGACACAGGAGCGCCAGCATGCATACCAATAACCTCTTCAATTTTACCTCCTTTTCGCATCATATACATACAAAAAGCGGCCCAGATACATGGTTTTCCACTGTTTTCTGAGCCGCCGTATTCACTTGTTGATATATCTTACTCTTATTTTTACATCGGACTGTACGCAATCCTGACTTTGATATCCTGATTATAATTTCCGAATCCGCTGCCGAAGATCGTCAGACCTCCCACATTCTTTGCATCTTCCTCGATCTGGAATTTAACCCGGATCGAGCTCTTATAATCAAGATTAAACTGTCTTATGTTCACATCCGATATCTTCAGTCCGTCCACAAAGGTTCCTTTTTTATTTATGACGATCATCTTAAGAAGACCGTACTGATTCCAGTTCGGGAACCACCAGTCCGGCGTGAAGATTCCCTGTACATCTCCGTAATCTCCCGGGCTTGTCCACGTTCCGATCTTCACGTCATTCAGGAAAAATGAAATATCCGAGGGCCAGTCATTATTGATTCCCGGAGCTTCCGAGCTGAGTTCCAGAGAAAGTGTGATCTGATCTATCTTCGTCGCACTCGGAAGCAGATTTGGGACAAGGTACTCAATATACCCCTTGGTAAACCACAGAATCTGCGCTTTAATCCTGTCCGGATGTGCAAAATATCTCGGGTCATCCACTTCTCCTATCAGCGCCTGATCCGTCGCCAGTCCGCAGGTCGGATATACCTCGTAATTTGAATAATGACCGACTTTCACTTCCGTATTGTAAATGTTATTCTCATCTTCAGTCTCATCGCTGTCAATCTCAAACAGGATCTTATCCACCGCTACCCGGCAAAGCTTTTGGTTTCCATGACCGCCACGTTCCGCCAGCACCTGAATAATGCCGCTCTCCTCCAGCTTCTTGATATGACTGGTGAGTGCACCGTTGGTGATGCCAAGCGCAGAGGCAAGTTCATTCATATTCATCTCACGGTTCTCCAGGAGCAGTTTCACAATATTGATCCTCAGCTCGGATCCCAGCGCCTTAAACACCGGAAGCCCTTCATCCAAATTTTTTATGTGTAACATTGCTTTTTCCTACTTTCCAGATAACCTTAATATTTTAGATTTATCTAAACAATACTATACATGAATTTTTTCCAATATGCAAGCCCGGAATTATTAATTCCTGTAATAACTGCCACATCTCCTCCGTTCTCAAAATCCGGGCATTTGTATATGACACATTCTTCCGGATATAAACTCTTTCTATGCGCTGTTTCTTCCTTTGAAAACTTTATGCAATTATCAACATCGTCAAATACCAGGCTTTCCCCGCGGCCTCTGACCTCATCCGGAGAAAGCGGCTCAAACTTTTCTCCCTGATATGGTTCCGGACCAAATACAGGCCAGCCATTTACAAAGAACATAGGACGCACCATCATATAATGAATCTGATAGTTGTTTCTCTCCATTTCACTGTCATAGACGCAGTTTACAGATGCCCCGTCCCGGAAATGATGCACGAAGAAATACCGCTTTGACACAGGATCATAAAACGGCACGCCATGCCCCGGGCCTCTTATACCGCCCCATTTCCAACCGTCCCTGTCGGATCCGACCGGCGGATCAGACGATTGAAAACAATAACTGCCGGCAAGCTTCACTCCCATAGAATGCTCCTTCAGATCTCTCCCTTTTATATCCAGGTACGGACCTGTAACCTTGGTGCTCCTTCCCACACGAATATCATAATCATCTCCCAGCCATCCATAAGACTGAAACAGATAGAAGTATCCTGTCTCAGGCACATATATCACTGCCGCACCCTCAGGACCATCTATAATTGCATCCGGAGCTTTTCTTGAAATGCATATCCCCATACTGCGAGGATCACCGTCTGCCGAAAGCCCCGTATCCGGATCCAGCTCTTTGATATATATACCGCCGAAAAAAGAACCGTAAACAAGCCAGCTTTTTTCTTCCGTATGTACGATGTGTGGATCTATCGCATTCGGATATGTGTCATCCGTGCCCCATGTATCGGCTACGATTCCTCTGTTCTCAAAAGGTCCCAGCGGAGTATCTGATACAGCCAGCCAGATTCGTGACTCCGAGCTTCCGAACGCTTTTGTCGCCGAATAGTACATCCTGTATTCACCGTTCACATACTCAGCAAACGGCGCCCAGAAACCTTCTGTTTCAGGATAATCTCCGTTGTCAGCGCCTTCCCCCGCCGCTTTCTCCGAAAGTACTGTTCCTTCATATTTGAAATGAACCAGATCATCGGAGCTCCTTACCGGGATTCCCCGTTTTTCACAAAGCCCTGCCTCAGGACGGTATACATCCGTACTATAGGAAAAATATCTCCCACTCACAGGATCCCACATCATCGACGGATCATGGGACCATACCGCCGGATTACGAACCACATCGGTATCATTTAACCGAAGTATCCTTTCCATATATAGAGTCCTCTTTTCAAAACATTCATTTTCTCCGTTATAGTCTAAAAAAGGGACCGCTGTCAGAAGCCTGAACAGCAGCCCCGTACACTGTAAAACCTTATCCTTTAATTCCTGAAACCGCCATAGATTCAATAATGTATCTCTGGAAGAAGAAAAACAGAAGCAGAGTTGGCAGTATTGCCAGCACAGACGCCGCCATAATAAGCGGGTAATCGCTGTTCACTGCATAATACGCATTAAAGGAACGGATAACAACCTGCAGGGTGAACCATTCTTCATCCTGGATAAATATCGTCGGTGCCAGATAGTCATTCCAAATCCCCATAAACCAAAGGATCAGCTGGGTCATCAGCGCGCCTTTCATCAAAGGAAGGAATATACCGTAATACATCCTGAAATATCCGCACCCGTCAATTTTCGCCGCCTCCACAATAGAGTCCGGTACACTGGTCAGATTCTGTCTCAGGAAAAAGATAATACTGACATTACCGAAAAGCCCCGGAATGATCAGCGGCAGAAGACTGTTTGTCCACCCCATTTTCGTAAACATTACATACTGCGGGATCATAACAACTGCAAAGGGAATCATCATTGTAGCCAGAAGCCCCAGGAAAATCCCGCTCTTTCCTTTAAATTTAAGTTTACTGAAAGAAAATGCCGCAAGGGATGATGTAAAACCTCCCACAACCAACACCGGAAGTGCCACGATCAATGTATTTCGCAGACCTCTTAAGAATTCAGGTTTCTGAAGCACTTCCGCATATTTACCGAATTTCCATGGATCCGGAATAATGCTGAAGTTTGCAGAAAGGATCTGGTTTTTAGTCATAAACGAACTCAAAAACATATAAATAAGAGGGAATACCATAACAATAGCGCCAACGAGAAGAAGTATAAATACAACTCCATCTACAGCCTTTGCTTTTTTCGTTTTAACCTCTGAGCTTTTTTCATCAAGATTTGCCATAGTTCCACCTCCTATTCAATGGTTTTGACCCATTTGTCCTGAACTTTAAAGTTGATTGCCGTAACAATAAAGATAAAGATTGCCAGGATAAACGCCATAGCCGAACCGTAACCCATCTGATTATTGCCGAATGCCTTATCATACAGGTAAAAGACAACCGTTGCCGCGCTGTAATTCAGTCCGCCGTTAGGAACCATAACCAGGACTTCTACAAATACCTGGAATCCGCCGATCAGACCTGTGATCAGCAGATAAAATGTAACCGGAGACACAAGCGGAATAGTAATATGCCTGAACAAATTAAAGCCGCTGGCCCCGTCAATCTTTGCTGCTTCGTAATAGTCTCTTGGAATACTCTGCAGACCTGACAGATACAAGATGATCGATCCGCCCAGTCCTTTCCAGACCATGAAAATGATAATTGATACTTTTACCCAGAATTCATCTCCCAGCCAGTTAGGACCGTGAGCTCCAGTCACCGCTTTGATAATACTGTTCAAGAGACCGTAATCATAATTGAATACCCACATCCACAGAATCGCAACTGCAACAAGAGAAGATACTACCGGCACATAATATAATGTACGGAGCACTTTAATTCCCCGGATCTTACGGTTCATTCCAACCGCAATAATAAGCGCAAGAATCATTCCGATCGGAATTCCGATCATATAAATTACCGTATTCAGCAGCACCTTCCAGAATTTTTCATCTCCCAGAAGCTTGATATAGTTTTCCGCTCCCACAAAATTGGACATCATATCATTCATACCATTCCATTTTGTCAGACTGGCGACAAACGCGAATACGATAGGAAAGGCCATGAAGATCAGAAAGCCGATAAACGGCGGGGACACAAATGCCAGTCCCCAGCAATGCTCTTTGAATTCGGCCTTATTCATCTTTTTCTTTACTGGTTTCACTTTAGTTTCGCTCATACCATTTACCTCCAGACAGAGAGAGGGCAGAAATACCGGATTAAGCCGACGCCGATATTCTCCCCCTCCTCTCTTCGGAGGACCGGGTTCAGACCGGTCCTCAATCATAATTTACTCTACACTTTCCCATGCTTCATCAAGAGATTCCTGCATTTGGGGCTGTACCTGTGCAATATATTCATCTACTGTCATAGAACCGTTTTTCACATTATCAAGCCCTTCCAGGAAAATATCATGCCATTCCGCATTAGGTGTATAAGTTGTCTCCTGGAATTTTCCTTCATATTTATCTGTGCCGTTCAGATAATTGAAGAACACATCCACATTTGAAGGGAAGGCAAGCGTTCCATCCTCGATTGCTGTCATGAACTCACCCTCTGCCAGAGACTTAATGTTCGGAAGCTGGATAGACTGTCCTCCGGTAATACCGGACAGCTCTTTCTGGCCATCCTCATCTGTACACAGATAGGAGATCAGCTCGGTAGCTTCTTCCTGATTCTTACTGTTAGCAGATACACAGAATCCCACGGTTCCCAGCCATGTCATGGTCTTGCCTGTTGACAGTGTGGGGTATGCGCACAGATCCCAGTCAAACGGGAATGTTTCTTTATCCATAAAGGCTGCCACATCCCATGTACCGCATGCATAGAACGCCTCCTGGCCTGCAAGCCATCTCTGATATACACCGAGAGAAGCATCCTGCTCAACTGTCGGTGTAACTTTATATTTCAGTGTAAGATCTACATAATCCTGAAGAGCTTCTTTGAACTCAGGTGTATCAATGTTGACCGTCTTATAATCATCTGTCAGATAACTTGCGCCATTGGACCATACAAACGGCTGAAGCATAAATGCGTTTGCCATACCGCATCCCCACTGATCGATTTCTCCATCTCCGTCTGTGTCTTTTGTAAACTGTTTACATACATCAACGAATTCTTCAAATGTATACGGATTCTCCGGATCCTGTTTTCTCTCCGTCATAACGGTAGCTGTCCAGAGCTTCCTGAGCCACAAGACCGTCAGTAGAAATTCCTTTTTCGTCCAGAATCGGCTGCAGATCGGCGATATAGCCGTTTTCTACAAATTGCTCCACAGATTCCGGTCCTACATAAAATACGTCCGGAAGATCTCCCGCAGTCATCATACCAGTCAGTGTCTTGGAATACTCTTCCTGCGTCGTAATCTGGATATCAACATTCGCGATCGTATCTTTGTGATCCTCCTCAAACTTGGCTATCATGTCCTTGTACACCTCTGACTCGTGGTCATTCGCAAAGATGAACACCGACAGATTTTTCCTTCCGTCTTCTGACTCACTGGAATCAGAATTGCCGCAGCCTGCAAGGATGGTTGTTGCCAGTGTCGCAGCCACAACACCAACTGAAATGAGTTTCTTCATTTTCATAAAATAGTTCCTCCTTCTCTCTTTATGTCTTTGTTGACACGTTTCTTTTGTGTGTACATCATATCATTGTTTTTTAGATTATTTAATATTCTTTTAAATATTTCTAAATATAAGCGTCATTTTCAACTTTATTTACAATTATACATCTTTGTTTTTGTGCATGTTTTCTAATTTGTATTCTTTTTATTTAGATTAATCAAAACTAATCAATACATCTCAATATTATTATCATACGAAAATACAGGAAATCCCTTATCATCATAATCAAGTTTCATCACCATAGCATGTCTATTCGGGTCGTAAAGCGGATCTCCCACGATCTCGTCATACTGTCTGGCATGATATATGCACAAATCCGTAACCCCATCTCCGGCTTTGACAAAAGAATTGTGTCCCGGGCCGTAGATTCCTTTTTCGGAATCCGTCCGGAGCACCGGATACCGGAGCTTTGTCCACGCACGCGGATCCAGAACGTCCGCATTTTCATCTATATACATAAGCCCCATACAGTAGCACACTCCGGTTGCGCTGGCGGAAAACGTAAGAAAGATTTTCCCGTCGTGTTTTAAAACAGCAGGACCTTCATTCACCCAAAAATCCACTCTTTCCCAGTCATAGTCCGGTGTTGTGAGAAGAACCTGAGCTGTTCCCAGCTTAACCGGGCTTTCCATCCTTGCTATATAAAGATTCGACACCTTCTTTCCCACTCCGGTTTTCTCTGCCCATATATAGTAGCGTTCTCCTCTGTTTTCAAACACTGTAGCATCCAGAGAGAAGTCATGAAACGAAAATTCATCATCATCCGCAGCCTGCATCATGCCCATTTCTTCCCAGGGATCCTCCATTGGATTCTGCCCCTTGCACCGGAGCACATACGGCCTGATTTCCCATATATCATCTTTGTCCCCCGCCGCATAATAGATGTACCATTCACCGTCCAGATAATGAATCTCCGGAGCCCAGATGTGTATGCTCTGCTCACCGCTCTCATGTTTATACCATACCGCGATTTCCTGCGCCGTCCCAAGTCCGGCAATCGTACCGGCACTACGCAGAATAATTCTGTCATACTCCGGAACCGACGCGGTAAAATAATACGTTCCGTCCGAATGGCGGTATACATACGGATCCGCCCTCTGCTCTATAAAAGGTTTATTATAAAGCGTTTTTCGATAATTACTGTTATCCATTTTTTCCTCCTTGCCTCGCACGCCCTATGATGATACGCACAAAATATATATCGAGTTCAGTTTACACTACACAATACACTGAAGCAATATTAATTTTAGTTTTTATTAAAATATTACAGTTTTTTCTAAATATTTTTGTTTATTATTACATCTGGTTTTTCCATCTAAAGCGATTATAATGTATTATAATTACTATTCAGAGAGGAGTATTTTCCATGAACCTGTTTTCTTATGACAGCCTTTTTTCACGTTTTTTATATTTTGTAGCGGATATTGTGACGCTGCATATCTTATGGCTGATCTACAGTATTCCAATCGTTACAATAGGCGCGTCCACAACAGCTCTTTATTACAGCTGTATGAAACGCATACGAACCGGAGAAGGTTATGTAAGCAAAAACTTCCGCCGGTCTTTTCGCGAAAATTTCCGCCAGTCTACCATTATATGGATGATTCTCCTTATAACCGTAACTGTTTTTATATGCGATCTCCGCATAGGTATGGCGTTGGACAGTACCGCAGGTACTTTTATGCTTGTAAGCTGTTCCGTTTTTCTCATCCCGCTGCTTCTCCTGTGCATTTACATCTTTCCCGTACAGGCTAAATTTGAGAATCCTGTTTTCGAGAATATAAAAAATGCACTGATCATGTCGATCAGGCATTTCCCGTGTTCTCTGCTCCTTATCGCTATCTACGGAACAATTATAATTCTTTCATTTTCTTTCCCGCCCCTCGCAGGTCTTCTTCTCTGCTGTGGGGCAGGATTGATTGGATATATCACTTCAAATATATTTGTATACATCTTCCGCAAATATGTTCCGGATGAACTTGAAAACGACTTGGAAGCATCCGGAGAGCATTTCGAGTAAACTTTAATCATTCACAGAAATGCAAAGTTCGTTCAAAATCTGAAGATCTCTTTTTTGATCAGTATTCCTGAACTCTATCCGCACCCTCTTCCCCGCATACTTTGCAGGAAGAGGGATTTCTTTTTCACACAATCCGGTGTCACCGCATACATCCTCTTTCTCACTCAGAAGTTCTCCATCCACAGAAATCCTGCAGCTCCCGGATTCTCCCCATGTTACCGCAAGCGAACTTTTCTCTTGAGGTATATCCATCTCATACGAAAACCATCCGCCGGGCTTCGCGCTTCTTCCCCTTTTCCCCGACACATTCACCGCCTCCGTGCAGCTTCCCTGTATCCCGTGCGCCAGCTCATACTGGTCGTTCCCCAAAGGTATTACCTCTCTGCGGTGTTTCATAACATATTCTTTTCTCATCTGTTCGCGCCGGTAGTCTTCATACTCCTCGCTCCCTTTTTTATACAAATAAAAATATATCCCATACCTCACCTGATTTTTCAGAAAATGCGGCGAAAATATAAATTCGTTTCCGGCAGCATCCCGAAGTATAAATTCCGGACCCTCTCCGGTTTTTTTCATCATCTCTGTCACCACAACGCTGACAGCCGATGACAGATCCGGGTCTGTCCCAATCGCGCCCGGTCCGTCATACAAAATGCATTTCCTCACCCCGGGCTTCCACACCGGAACAGTAACATCGACACCTGTTGTTGCAGTCACCATATCTTCTATTCCCATATCCGCGCTCAGCACAAACGGGCCATATGTAAACGCAACCACGTTAGAAGCATCCGGAAGACCATGCACCTGTATCTGCATCGGAAAATCAATACTTATCTCTCCACCGTCAGCACTCTGTCCCTCAAACAGGAAATAATCGCCAGCCTCTTCTTCATATATACGGTGTACCTCTGATGAACAGGATATCCGCGGCTCTTCTGCTGTCCACTCCGGTACCCTGACCGCTATCTTCCATCCCCCGATCTTTTCACTGTTACCGTATACACGAATAGAAAGCGGCTGTTCTGTCAACAATCCGGCTTCCAGCTCAATCCGCAGACCTTTCTCTTTCCATTCAATATCCGAAGATACATACCGGTTAATATACAGAATATCCTCTCCAGCATAACAGATCCCCTCACACTGTTTTGTAAAATTCTCCATTCCGGTTCCGGTACAGCACCAAAAATTATCATAAGGTCTGGAATAAACTTTAAAATATCCGGATGCCATAGGTTGAAAATAAGTTGTCATTCCCGTCTCATGATTCTGAGACGAAAGAATAGCATTAATATATGTTCTTTCGTCATAATCCGCGTATTTTTTCTTTCCCGTCAACCGGAAAAGAAGCGAAGTCAGTTTTAACATATTATAGGTATTGCACGTCTCACAGTTGCATGCAGACCGTTCACCATCCAGAATATCCGGTTCCCCAAAATGTTCCCACTCACTGTTTCCTCCGGTAATATAAGTATGATGATGCACCACCATATCCCAGAAGCGCTCTGCCACCTCCAGATAAAACGGCTCTTTTTCTTTCAGAACATCGTATCTTTTCAATCCTCCGAGGATCTTAGGAATTGTCGTATTGGCATGAAGACCGTCCAGGACATCTTTTCCTTCCGCTATCGCCTTAAAAAGCGGCATTTCGTCAAATCCAGCGGCAGCTTTCGCATAAATCGGATCTCCGGTAATTTTATAGACATCATACAGGCAGTCGTTCATTCCTCCATACTCTACTGCCAGAACAGTTTCTCTAACCTCATCACTCCACGAAAGGATCCGTGCCGCCGCCCAATCTGCCAGTCCCTTCATTATCTTGTATGCCTTCTGCAGCCCGCATAATCTGTAAACCGCAGTAACACCGGAAATAATTTTATGCATAGTATACCAGGGAACCCATGCCGGTTCTTTCTGTTCTACACGATCAAACAACACCTCCGGGAACGCACACAAATATCCGTCCTCCCTCTGACAGTCCGCCAGACCTTCAATAATTTCCCCGATCCTGTCAAGTATCTCCGGGTCATGTTCGTATGCCCACAGCTGAGAAAGCGCTGTCAGATAATGCCCCATTGTATGCCCTCTGATTTCCGTGCTTTCCCACCCCGGATAAAGCATCGCCTTTGTTTTTTTCCCCGCAGTCTCTCGAAATCCCGCCAGCAGGCGGTCGGCATCCAGAGAAAGAAGATATTCTTTTTCCAGTTCCATGCTCCTGATCAGAAACGGATCTTTCAAGCGGATTTCACCATAGGACAACATTCTCAGCTCAGCAGATAACATAAAAATTCCTCCTGTTATTAGTTTTAAATAATATAACCTATCAGGATAATCTTTTCAATATTCCAAAATTATTTTAGTTTTATCTTAACACAGTTGCCCGTGCGCAACTTCGATTTCGCAGCTTCGCTGCTCCATCTCAGTCGCGGGCTGGCGCCCTATGCCAAATCAAAAGAATCCCCTGCGAAAAATGTAAACACTTTTCGCAGGGGATTCTTCCGCTTTGTCGCACGGCTTGTAGCCATCACGAAAGTTCTAGTTTTCCTG
>DWWI01000055.1 GCA_019119745.1 Candidatus Mediterraneibacter gallistercoris
ACTTTCGGAGGCCATCCGGTGTCCTGCGCAGCCGCGCTGGCAGAGGTAAACGAACTTCTGGACCGGGACCTTGCCGGAAACGCAAAGAAAATGGGCGCATATTTTATGGATAAACTGAGAACGATCCCGCATGTGAAAGAAGTGCGCGGTCAGGGGCTTTTAGTCGGAGTGGAGTTCGACGGTTCGGTAAACGCGGTGGATGTAAAGCATAAATGCTTTGAGAAAAAACTTCTGATCACAGCCATCGGGAACAGCGTGATCCGTATGGTGCCGCCCCTCATTGTGACAGAGGAGAACTGTGATACGGCAGCCGCTGTGATCCGGGAGGCAGTAGAGGAATTAAGCAAGTGACTGGAGCAAGTGACTGGAGAAAGCGTTTGGCAGGAGGAAGGAAACGATGAATGATTTTCAGTATTATCTCCCGGTGAATCTGATCTTCGGGAGAGGGAAGACGGAACTGCTGGGCAAGGAAGCGGCAAAATACGGGAAACGCGCCATGATCGTTACCGGCAGGTCCAGTACGAAAGAAAGCGGTCTGCTTGACCGCGCCTTAACGCTCCTGAAGAAAGAGGGCATAGAGACGGTCGTCTTTGACAAGGCGGAGCCGAACCCTCTGGCTTCTACGGTGAAAGAAGGCGCGGAGACGGCAAGGAGGAACAAATGCGGTGTGATCATCGGGCTTGGCGGCGGAAGTATCATGGACTGCAGCAAGGCGGTGGCTTTTTCCGCCTGCAATGACGGGAACATCTTCGATTTCATCTACGGGAAAAAGAAAGGGACAGGGGCGCTCCCGCTGATCCTTGTCCCCACTACATGCGGTACGGGAAGCGAGGGAAACAGCTTTGCCGTGCTGACAGACGACGCCTCAAAAGATAAAAAGTCTCTGCGTGATCATGCGGTGATCGCAAAGGCGTCCATCATCGATCCGGAACTGATGGAAACGATGCCGAAGCCGGTGCTGGCTTCCGTGGGCTTTGACGCGTTGTGCCACTGCATGGAAGCGTATCTGAGCAGAATCTGCTGTCCGGTGACAGAACTTCTGGCATTGGAGGGAATCCGCCTGATCGGGGAAAACCTGGTGAATGTCTATGAAGATTACAGCGATAAAGAAGGCTGGGACAGTATTACCCTTGCCAGTACTTTCGGCGGAATGGCGATCAATCAGGCAGGCGTAGCGGCACCCCACGGGCTGGAGCACCCCGCAAGCGGTCTGCGCAATATTACCCACGGAAGAGGACTGGCAGCCCTGACGCCGGTTGTCTATGCCCGGTCTGTGGCTGCGGCGCCGGTAAAATTCGCCAGAATTTCCAGCCTGTTGGGCGGACGGAGTGAAAAGGACTGCGTGAAAGTGATCCGCAGACTTTTAAAATGGATCGGACTGGAGACAAGCCTGTCCGCGGAAGGCGTGAAGGCGGAAGATGTAGAATGGATGACGGAAAATGCTTTTCGGGTATCCTCCGCTAGCATAAAGAACCATCCGAAAGTATTTACCAAGGAAGAAGTAAAGGCAATTTATAAAGAGGCTCTTTGAAATCACAGCCCTTGTCCCTGCAGATACATTGTATGGGACGGGGGCTCTTTTTGACCGGATCCAGAAACCGCACTTCTTTAGACCGATGATGGCAGCGGCATATCCGTATGCTTTGAGAAAAAATTACATAAGATTTACTGAAATGCAGCAGGGGGATTTACATAATCGTGGTATAATCACTTATCAATAATACCACTGACTGACAGTTATAGATTGAAAAAGAAATAATCATTGTCCTTGCCCGCTGGCTCATCCGTCGGCGTCGAAGGCGAAACGGAAAATGAGGTGCTGTTTTTGGAAAGTGATAAAAGAAAAAAAGGAAACAGAACATTTTACATAGCAGTAGGCATTATTATACTGGTTTTGCTGACGCTGTATACATTATTCTTGATGTGGCTAGGCGGAGGATATCTCGAGGAAGGAATCGCAGGGTACGTCTCACATACAGTGAAAATGACAGGTCTGGCTGTAGCGTTAGGGGCGTTGCTGGTCTATTCTTACCGGAGGATAGAAAGCCGCAAGGAGGCGTTGTTTTGGATCCTTTTCATCTGTATTTATCTTTTGCTCTGCATTTATCTGTTTAGAAATATAATCCTTGATATTCCATACATTTCCCGGCCGGAATGTACACGATTGGAAGTCGTTTCGTGGGATGTTGATACGGAAATGGAACAATATATGCCTTACAAGATAGAAGGACTGGATGAGGATGGGAAAAAACAGCGGTTCACAGTGAACAAGAGTACATACAAAAAATACCGCAGGGAGTATAGTATAAACACAGCGGATGTTATGTATCTGCCTCATACGAGGATTGTAATGGAACTGGAGCTGGGAGAGGCTCTGCCGGAAGGTGAAAAATCTTAGCGGCCATTTTGTATTGCTTATATCAATACATGATGCTAGGGTCAAAAGCCCCCTATAGTACCTTGAAAAGTTCATATGTCTTGTAGTAAATACAAGCGCAAATACAGTACTTGCTGTATAATAGAGATATCTTAGGAAAGAAGGTAATCCCTATGTCATTCAAAGAAAACGCTTGCCAGCAAATATCATTTACAGATAGTTTTTCCGGTTTAACGGCCAGAGAACAGAAAGCATTGGAAAATTCCTGGGCTAAAGTCTTTGCTGATGAAATATTCCCCGCTATCGATGAAAAGCGTTTTTCTGTCTTGTACAGTGACAAAGCATCCAGACCGAATACCCCGGTCAACGTGATCGTTGGTGCTCTCATTATCAAGGAACTTTTTGATTATTCTGATGATGAGATGGTTGAAAACCTTATGTTGGATTTCCGGTTCCAGTACGCACTGCACACAACAAGCTTTGAAGAACAGCCTTTGAGTGACAAGACATTAACCCGTTTTCGTAAGCGCTGCTATGATTATGAAACGCTTTACAACAAGGATCTCTATCATGACTGCGTGAAGGACTTAAGCGCTTCTATTGCAAAACTGATGAAGATCAACGGGAAAGTCAGGCGTATGGACTCCATGATGATCGAATCCAACATCCGCAGACTCAGCCGGATGGAACTGATCTATACCTGTATTTCAAAGTTGGCGGTTCATATAAATAAAAGAGACAATTCCGCTCTGCCGGATGATTTAAAACACTATCTGGATCCGAATGATTATAACAAAGTGATCTACCACCAGAGAAGCACAGATGCCGATGAACGGATCCGGCAGCTTTTAACGGATGCCGACAGCCTTCTTACCTTGTGTGGATCTGACTATCATGATACCACAGAGTATGATCTGTTTGTCAGATGTCTGGCGGAACAGACGGTTGTTGAAAATGAAAAACGCAGACTCCGCACAAAAGAAGACGGCGGCATGAAATCCACCATGATGCAGAACCCGTCTGACCCGGAACCAACATTCCGGAAAAAAGCAGGGAAAGAGCACCGGGGATATGTTGCCAATCTTGAAGAATCTGTTGGTACCAATGGCTCCGTTATAACAGAGTACCAGTATGAGCAGAACAACCATAGTGACAGCCAGTTTATCCGGAAGCATCTGGAGCAGATGGAAAAACAGGAAGAGCAGACTGTCATTGTGGCGGATGGGGCATACAGCGGGACAGAACACACACAGCTTGCAGCTGATAAAAATGTAGAACTGATCACAACAAGCCTGACGGGAAAGGCAGCCCCGGACATCCTTGCAGATTTTAAGTTTAACGAAGAGGGGACAAAGGTCCTGCAATGCCCGGCAGGCTATGCGCCGAAAAGCTGTTCTTATATGAAGCAAAGCGGCCAGTGCGCTGTTTCTTTCCTGCGCGACCAATGTGTCGGCTGTCCATACCAGGATCAATGTCGGCCGAAGATTTATAAACGGGTTGCTAGGATTGTTACATCCAAAGCAGCGCATGAACGTGCAAAAATCCAACGGAAGATGGACAGCGAGGAATTCAAAAATTATGCAAGGCTCCGCAATGGAGTAGAAACCATCCCGTCTAACCTTCGAAAGAATTACCATTTGGAAAAGCTGCCCCGTGGGAAACAACGTGGCAAGTTCTTCTTCGGTTCCAAAATAGCAGCATTGAATTTCCGAAAGCTCTTCAATTATGTGAAGGGGGTGGGAAACTATACCCAAAATCCGGTACTTGCATAAAGACAAGGTAGGGAATACTCAGCACATATGGTCAAAAGCCCGACAATTTACTACAAAATATGAAATTTTCAAGGTACTATAGAGAATGGGGCTAAATTATTTATGGTTTTGACCCCAATATCAATACATTGCAGTATAATGACCATAGAAAGAG